>CAXBNA010000008.1:0-59511 GCA_963976915.1 uncultured Verrucomicrobiales bacterium | reverse complement strand
CGTTCTGCTGGGGCTGTATGCGATGATGGCGATTCCGTTCAAGAGCTACTCGCAGCCGGTGGTGGTGCTCTTGGTGCTGCCGTTTGGGATCGTCGGAGCGATTCTGGGGCACCTGTTTCACGGGATGCCGGTGAGCATGATGAGCCTGTTTGGAATCTTGGCCGTGTCGGGCGTGATCGTGAACGACACCCTCGTGCTGGTGGACCAAATCAATCACCTGAAGAATGAGGGCGCGGACTTAAAGACGGCCGTTCAAGAGGGTGGTGTGTCGCGCTTTCGTGCAATTTTCCTGACTCAGATCACGACATTCATGGGACTGGTGCCCTTGATTTTTGATGGCACGTGGCTGGCCAAGCTGGTGCCGTTTTTCTTCAGCCAAGGTGCTCAAGCGACGCATGCCCAGTTCCTGACGCCGGTCTCGGTGGCGATGGGCTACGGCAGTTTGTTTGCCACGGTCATCACGCTTTACCTGGTGCCTTTGGCGTATCTTGCAGTGGATGACCTGCTGGGATTGCCGAAACGGATCGCAGGCTTATGGAAGAAGCCTCTGCCTGAGCCTGCGGTGGTATGAGCGGTTCCTATTTTATGCCTTCGAGCAGGGTCGTGATGTCGTGCATCGATGGGTTCCGTTTCAAAATGATGCCTTCGTCATTGATGAGGTAGAGTGTTGGGAAGTTGCGGAGGTTGTAGAGGGTCGTGATCGGACCACTCGTGGTGCCGTCCATCCAGTTGCGGAACTTGACGTCGTATGTCAGAAGGGCTGCGGGACCTTCAGGTCCGGCATCTGTATTGACGCCGAGCACGACCATGGGTTTTCCAGCGGTTTGGTCGTGGAGTTGATTGAGGATGGGCAGGACTCCGTGGCAGGCGTGGCACCAACCGCCCCAAAAGCAGAGGACGACCTGTTTGCCACGGTAATCGGAGAGCTTGAATGCCGTCCCGGTGGCGTCCATGCCTTCAATCTCCGGAGCCTCACCCCCCTCCGCCAGATGGGTCATTTCAAAGAGCATTTGGGAGGCTTCATCGGCCAGAGGAAAGCCTTGAATCTTGATGCTTGGGAATTCGGTGACGACCTGTTGGAATAGCGCAGCCGCTTGTTTGGCGGAGTCGGGGTGCTGAGCGGACCTGCGGAAATGAATCATCCCAAGGGCGAAGGTGGCAGCTGCCTTTTCTTCATTGTGGGGATTGGACTCCCGGATTTTGGTGAGGGTGGGCTCGGCGGTTTCGAGAGGTTGGTACTCGAGGCGTTTCACGGCCTCTGCGATTCCGGCAGACGCGGCGTATTGATCACCAAGCAGCGCTTGGGCTTCCTGTCCTTCCGGTGTGGACGAGGCTTGGATCACAAGCCACGACACTCCCCGAATGACATCCGGGTCATCTGGGTGGGCTTTCACCAAGGCAAGAACCTCGGGAGCGTAGGGAGCGACGCTGGGTACGCTGGCCCGGTAGGAGGCTTTTTCTTCCTCGGTCTTCGCCTCGATCATCTTCAGCGTGTTGGCGCGGACCGAGTCTTCGTAGGTCGTGATGATGGTCTGGATCTGATCGAGCACTTCTCCGCCAGCCAAGGACGAGGTTATCAGGGGAGCGAGAAGTGCGACGAGGAGCAGTCGTAACATGATAAGGTCAATGGGTTGCGTGCAGGCGGCGGCGCTTTTGACTGAAGAGGGCGGCAATGAGGATCAAGCAAGCCGAACCAGGTTCAGGGACAGCCATGAAGGAGGCGTAGACATTGTCGAAGATGGTGACCGGAGTTCCGAAGTCTTCGGTGCGTTCGTTGAGGGTAAAGGTCTGAGCGTCGAGTCCTGTGCCCACGGCTTCGGCTCGGTAAGTGACGCCAGAAGTCAGTCCGGTGAGGAGGAGGTTGAACCCACCCGCTGAATTCGAGATGCCACTGGCAAGGAGCGCATTCGTGAGATCATCAAAGACTTGAATGACGATGCCTGCCCATCCCTCTCCCGGAGTGTAGAAAGCGTCGGCGAGGAGGCTGTCGGAGAAAATGACACCCGTGAGGAAGGCGTCGGAGATGGGGGTGGCACCACCGCTGCGATAGCTGGTTCCGAAATGCTGGGTGACCACGATCGGGCCGGTGGCCTCAACATTCGTTCCTGGAATTGAAATGGACTGGAATCCGATGCCGACCTCCTTGAACGAAATGTCCATCATGGTGAGCCGATGCAGCGCCGGATCTTGAATGCCGGTTCCAAATCCGGCTGCGCCGCCGTTTCCGTCTCCCCAGTCGATGGCAAACCCCGCGTGGCCGTGGATGACGCTCTCGGTCGTTGCAAAGAGGCTCTCGCCGAACTGCAGCCAATTGGGAGAGTAGCCCGAGGCGAGCACCCGTTGACTGAGGGTATTCCCATCAAGATTGTGGGCTTGCTGGTCTTGAGTGACCATCACGTTGGAGTAGGTGACGGCCGATTGCGAAAGGGCTGAACTCCACGCGATGGGCGGGGCGGCGGTCAGGGTCGACCATTGAGCGGTGAGTGTGGCCGCATCGGTGCCGAAGTAGTCGAGGGCCGCTGCGATGAAGGCGTCGTCGGATTTTGGAGTGTCCCAGGTCGAGGGCGAAGTGAGGTTGACGAGTTTGTCGAGTTCCGGTGCGGGATCGCGGCGCATGCGATTGATGAGCTCCAGCCAGTACTGCTGGTCTGCGGTTGGATCTGCCGCCGTCAGCGCCACGGGCAACCACAACGAAGCCGCCCAAAAAATGGCGGCGACGATTCGTGTGGGTTGTTTTGGAGAGCGCTTCATCAGATCGAAAATCCGTTACCAACGAACGGTGAGGTAACGCTTCAGGGTGATCGTCGACACGATCCACAGTAGCGGAAAGACCATCACGAGGTAGCGAGGTTGTGCAGGGGCCAGGGTGCTGCCTCCGATGTAGATCAGCGCCATCAGGCCAAGCATCAATGGCACTGGGTCTGTCTCACGCCAATGGCGGAGTGTGAGAAGGAGCGAGGCGAGGGAGAACAGAATGACGGGTCCCGAGGCCGCGATGACGATGAATGTGACCGGTGATTCAGCCACGAAGGATCGGGGAAACCCGAAGGCGAGCCTTGGGATATTGCAGAGCCAATTGTAGAAAACGCCTTTGGGGTTGGACTCGAGATGAGCCTTGGCGGCCTGTTTGAACTGCTCCTCACGTTTGAGGTAGGGGAGTTCCATGACGTGCTCGTAGAACGCACCGTGGTTGCGACTCAGGTGTGGCAGTTCCGCCACATCCTGGGGGCTGAACCAGCTTCCGTTTTCACCTTCGTGAGTGCTGGTGAGCCAGTAAAAGAGCTCCCCGCTGTTCGTGGACCAGCAGGGAAACTGGCCCGTCTTTTCAAAGGTGTGATTGAGGTAGGGCAGGCAGAGCAAGAGGCCGCCGAGGTAAACGGCGGTCAAATTGCGAAGCGGCTCGCGCCATGGCCGTATGAGCACCAAAAGAACAATGCAGGTGGGGATCATGGCCATGGCCACGTAGCCGAAGAACACTCTTGTAAGGATGAGCCAAGCCAGGGCAAGGGTTCCAATTCCGATCCAGAGCCAACTGCGAGGCGATCGCCTCAGTAGATGAGCGGATGCCCAGGCGAAAAGGGCGAGCGTGAAGATTGTTAGCGCCTCAGACATGAGGTAGGGGCCGACCCGAAGCAGCAGGGGATGCAGGGCCAATCCGATCGCGCCAACAGCGGCCCAGACGGGGCCTGCGGACGGTCGAGCGGTGATGAAGATTAACATCGAGGCCAGTGCGATGAGAAGCCCGTTGGCAATCCTCATGGAGAGGAGCGGGGCGTTGAGTTGGACGAAGGCGGAGAGGAACAACGGATAGCCTGGTCCGTTGACGAAGCCGCGGTGCTCGTCAGGAGGGAAGGTTCCCTTGGCTAGCTGGGCTGCGCCCTCCAAGTAGCGGCCTTCGTCCCAGATCAAGTCGGTCGAGTGGATGCCCACCGCGAGGGCCGCGTAAATGGGCAGCACCAAGAGGAAGATCCAAAGGGGCAATCGGAGCTTGGCTGGGTCGGAGTCGACAGGAGAGGCTGACATTCGGTTAATGTATGGAAATTATAATAATAATCAAACGAAGCTTCAGGCCAGTTCGTGCCTCGCTGGGAGGATTCGCGTTGCGCCCATGGCCTGATCACGCAAGATGCCCCGCTTATGATCGATACTGTCCCCAATGTCCTCGCCGAACGCTATGCCTCGCCTGCCATGCGCGCCATCTGGTCGCCCGAAGGCAAGGTCCGAATGGAGCGGGACTACTGGATTGCCGTGATGAAGGGTCAGGCGGCGCTGGGAATCCCTCTGCCCGATGGCGTGATTGAAGCCTACGAGGCGGTTCGGGATCAAGTGGACATGGCCTCCATCATGGAGCGCGAGCGTGTCACCCGACACGATGTGAAGGCGCGAATCGAGGAATTCTGTGATCTGGCCGGCCACGAACACATCCACAAGGGAATGACCAGCCGGGACCTGACGGAGAATGTGGAGCAGCTTCAAGTCTTTCGGTCACTTCAAGAGGTGCGAAACAAGTCCGTGGCCGTCTTGGCCCGGCTCTCGCGTCGCGCGATGCAGTATCGCGACATGCCACTCGCGGCGCGGACGCACAACGTGGCGGCGCAGGTCACGACCATGGGCAAGCGGATTGCCATGTTTGGCCAGGAGACGCTCTCGGCTTTTCGGAGCTTGGAGTCGTTGATCGGCAGTTATCCTGCGAGAGGATTGAAGGGGGCCGTCGGAACGCGATTGGACCAGATCAGTCTTTTTGATGGCGATGCCGCGAAGGCCTCCGCCTTGGAGGATGCGGTTTTGAAGCATCTGGGACTCCCGGTTTCGCTGAACGCGGTCGGGCAGGTGTATCCTCGGAGCGTGGACCTGCGAGTCGTATCGGTGTTGTGTGAGTTGGCTTCAGGTCCAGCGAGTTTTGCCAGGACGTGGCGACTCATGGCGGGGCATGAACTGGTGACCGAAGGGTTTGCCAAAGGCCAGGTGGGTTCGTCAGCAATGCCGCATAAGATGAACAGTCGCTCCTGCGAGCGGATTGATGGGTTTCACGTGTTGTTGAAGGGGTATCTCGCGATGGCAGCCGGGTTGGCCGGAGATCAATGGAATGAAGGCGATGTGTCCTGCTCGGTGGTGCGGAGAGTGATGCTGCCGGACGCCTTTCTGGCGATGGACGGCCTGTTGGAGACCACCTTGACCGTTTTGGATCAGTTGGACGTCTTTGATGCCGTGGTCGAGAGCGAGTTGCGGCGGTACTTGCCGTTCCTACTGACGACGACCGTGCTCATGGAGGCAGTCAAAGCAGGAGCGGGTCGCGAGGCTGCGCACGAAGCCATCAAAGAGCACGCCGTGGCGGTGGCAAAGGATTTGCGTTCGGGTAGCCTGATTCAAAATGATCTCATGGATCGCCTCGCGGTGGATGATCGCTTGAGCCTGACGGCCGAAGGGGTGGCGAAGATCATGGAGCAGGGGCGGGCGAACACCGGGGATGCGGGAGAGCAAGTGGATGCATTTGCGGAAACCGTGCGCGAGGTTGGCAATCGATACCCGGGGGCTTCCGAGTACACGCCGGGGGCGATTCTTTGAGGCCAAGCGGTTCTTGTTCTCTGATCAACACCCATTAAGCTAGTGCCATGAGATTGATTCATTTTGCCTTCGCCATCACGGTGATCCTGCTCGGCATTACGGGCTATTTGGCGTGGGAAGGCCAGCAGGAGGCCAAGGGTGCACGTGCCGAAGTGGAATTCATTCGGAAGCAGCGTGCCGACATGGGGGTGGACCAAGCCGGACGTCAGTTGGCGATTGAGAAAGCAACACGACCTCTGGAGGAGCCTCCACCCGCAAGTGAGCCTGTCGAAGCACCGAAAGCCGCAGACCCCGGTCCTCCGATCGCAGCGACCGAGATGGCTGGGACCAACGTGCTCGGGGTTTCAGCCGAGACCGAGGAGGACCGCCCTGCCATTCCTGGAGGTCGTAAGACGCCTGCGACGGTGGACATTCCGCTGCTGACCTCCCAGCAGAAAAAAGTCATGGAATCGGACGTGGTGGCGAGGATCAAGGTGGTCAAGCTGGACCAAGGCTTTGTGGTGATTGATGCAGGAATTGACAAAGGCATCAAGGCTGGAGAAACCTACGATGTCCGGCGAGACAGTGCGCTGGTGGGGCGGGGCAAGCTTTCTGAGATCATTGAGGCCACCGAGTCTGTGGCAGATGTGCTTCCGGGATCGACGCCGCCCGGTGTGAAAATTGAGGAAGGGGACGAATTGGTCGTTCCTCTGAAGAAATAGCGACATGGCATCAGACCGCATGCGTTTGGACCAAGCCATGGTTCAGCGGGCTGTGATTCATTCCCGGGAGCAAGCCAAGCGCCTGATCTTGGCGGGTGACGTGTTGGTGAATGAGCAACCGGCCAAAAAGGCAAGTGACTGGGTGCGCCCGGAGGACCGAATCGAGCTCAAGGAGAAGCCCAGGTTTGTGAGCCGCGGCGGATTGAAGTTGGAGGGTGCACTCGATCACTTTGGCATCGATGCAGGTGGGAAGATTTGTCTCGATGTCGGGGCCTCCACCGGTGGATTCACCGATTGCCTGCTTCAGCGGGGTGCGGAGAGAGTTCACGCGTTCGACGTGGGGACGAATCAGCTGGTCTGGAAGATTCGGAACGATCCCAGGGTCAATTGTCGGGAGAACTTCAATGTCCGACACATGGTGCCAGAGGATGTTGGAGAAGAGGTTGGCCTGATCGTCGCGGATGTATCGTTCATCTCACTGACCAAGGTGCTGCCGGCTGCCTTGGACGTCCTTGCTCCCTCAGGAGATGCCGTGGTTTTGATCAAGCCGCAATTCGAACTGAGCCGCGACGAGGTTGGCAAGGGCGGGATTGTCCGCGATCCTGAATTGCACGAAAAAGCCTGCGAGAAAATCAGGGCCTTTGTGGAGGATGTGGATGGGGTCGAATGGCGGGGTCTGATCGAGTCCCCGATTCAGGGGACAGATGGCAACCGTGAGTTTCTCGCGTGGATCAGCTCCAAGCACTGAGTCTTACCAGAGGGTAAACAGGCGCCGTGAGGAATACTGGACCTTGGAGCTGAAAATAAAGCATCCAGCCAGAATGATGCTGGACAACGCGGCGAGCCCCGACCAAATGGGGATCCATTTGTGGCCGGTCGAGGCTTCAGTCGCAGGCAAGGCTTCAGGTGGGAATCGTGCGAGCAAAAAGAACGCCACGCCGAGACCAACGGACAACACGCCAAGGGTAATGCGACACCAGTCATGGGCATTCCCCATGCCCACGACGAGCAGCACCGTGAGAAACAAGACCAAAAGTAAGACTAGAGCATGCACGAAGAGCCCATGAAAGACGAGGAGACCACCGGCCAGAATCAGCAGGCTGAGAAGCGCCCAAAGTATCCTGCGGGTAAATTGGATATGCTCGAGCTTGGGACTGTGGCGGTAGCGTTGAGCATCAAGCATTACGTGTTCTCGATTAGGGGAATCTCGAAATTTAGGTCAATGTGTAGGGGGGTCAACCATCGGTTTCGAAATTGCCACAAAACCTCTGGCTGCAAAATCCGTTGTCATCAGGTGTCGCCGATGGGAATGACGTCCACACCCACGCTGAGCGTCTGAGACCCATCCCCAATGGTGACTCCCTTGAGTGGACTGACGTCCCGGAAGTCTCGGCCCCAGGCGAGGGTGATGTGCCGGTCGGAAGGGAGCACATTGTTGGTGGGATCGGCGTCCATCCATCCGAGTTCCTCACCACAATAGAGCGATACCCAGGCGTGAGAGGCGTCGGCCCCGATCATTCTGGCCTGGCCTGGTGGGGGTCGGGTTTCCAGGTAACCCGAAACGTATCGGGTGGGTAGCCCAATGGACCTGAGGCAGGCGATCATGACTTGGGCGAAATCTTGGCAGACGCCGCTTCGCTGGTTGAACGCCTTCTCAATCGGTGTCGCATGATCCGTTGCTTTGGGATCAAACTTGAACTCGGTGTAGATTCGCCGGGTGAGGTCCAGGAGTCCCTCCAGAATGGGCTTCTTGGGGGTGAAACTGACGAGGGCGTAATCGGCAAACGGTGGAGCGGGCTTGATCAGAGCTGAGCCAAAACAGAGCTCACCGGCAGAACTGGCGGCGTTGTAGCGATCTGACCGGCATGCCGTCCGGATGATTTCCCACGGAGGAGATTTGGACGGTTCGAAGAACGCCGAGGGGCGAATATCGACGTAGCTTCGAGCAATGACTTCCAGTTTTTCGTGGGCTCCTTCCACTTCAAAGTAGGAACAGGTATTGCCGAAGTAGTCGTCGCGCTCCGTGCTCTCGATTGGATTGGGTTGGACGTGGAGTTCGTGCCATGGACAGTCTTGCCACGGTAGTTTTCGCGGCTCCAATCGGGCGACGTAGTGGCCGACTGTCACAGGACCATCATAAGCATAGGTGGTGCGATGGATGACGTGGTAGCGCATTACTGAATCTGCCGGGTGGCGTGACTGAAATAGTGCTCGGTGATGCGGGTGCTCAAGAGATCGAGCCGTGTGTCGAGCGATCCGCAAAGGGTGTGTACGGCTTCGATGGTTCCCTGATGGGCTTTGGACAGTTCCTGCAGATCCAGGGAGTGCAACTCGGCCTCCAAATCTACGGCGTGCTTTTGTTCCAAATCAGCGGAAAGGGAGGGCGATGTGGGAAGCTGTTCCGTTTGGATTCGGAGGGCACTCAATTGGAACGCAACGGAGCGGGGGTTGCTGGCGTTCAGGAGTAGAAGGTCCAATACCGGCTCCAGCGTTGGCTGCGCGAAATGCAGTCTTCGATAGGTCATGCTGCTGTCGCAGACTTCCAACAGCGGGTCCAGCGAACCCGGACGATCCTTGATGTGCAGGGTCGTGCCTCCGATGAGAAGGGCTGAAAGCTGAGCTCGTTCAATCCGGCGGCCGATTTCGAGAAACCGCCAGCCGTGGCCGCGGGTGGTGCTTTCCAGTTGCATCCCGCAAAACGCAGCGAGATCCAAAATTAGGGTATCCAGCCGCTCAAGGGCTGTTGAGAGTACCAATCGGCCCTCCGGAAAACGCGAATCCCGCTGGATGCGATTGATGAGTCGCCAAGTATCATCCGAGAGCCTGTCCCGCGCGGCTGCCGCATTGTAGACGAGTCGGCTGATGAGCATTGGGACGTTCCCAGCCAGTGAGGGGGATGAGAGGAGAGCGCTAACGCGGGACTGGATGGTGGCTCCTGCGAGGGTCGGGAGATTGATGTGATCCATCAGACTGGCACATACCTGAAGGTCCTCCCGACGACCCGAGATGCGCTCGCCCGTCAGACGGGTGAGGACGCTGCGGAGAACTCGGATCGTTTGCTCAGAGCGCTCGGCGTAGCGGCCAAGCCAGAACAGGTGGTCGGCAGCCCGACTCGGGACGCTGCTCGGTGGACGGGTGGGGCGAATGGCGACGGGTGCGCGCTGTTGAAGGGGAGTATCCTTGACCGGAGACTGCCCTACGATCCAGACATCCTTGCTAAGGCCTCCAGTCCGCATGGTCACAATCCAATTGGACGTTTCGGGGCTGACGCGAGCCAAGCCTCCGGGCATGACGACGCGATTGGAACCGGAGGCATAAGCATAGGCCCGCCAGACCAGAGGCCGGGGCTCCAGCTTCTCACCGGTCCACGCAGGTGTCGTGGACAGAGGCAGCATCTCCTGGGCGATCCAATCATGCGGATTGGCACGAACCTCGGCAAGCACCTTGGCCTTTTCAGCTTCTGCTAAATTGGCGACATAAAGCGGCATTTTGGATCCACGATGGAATGTTGATTTGAGAACCCAGCGGTTCGGATTGCTCAGCACCATCTGAAGCTCCCTCTCTTGTCCGCACCACCAGGTTGGCACCCCGGGCATCTTCATTTCCTCTCCGAGCAGGAATCGGCAAAGACCTGGCAAAAAGGGGTTCAAAGCCGGTGTTTCCACAACTGCCGAGCCGAGTCCGTTGGCCAAGGCCACGCTACCCGTGCGCCATGCCTCGAGGAATCCGGCCGTTCCCTGATCACCACCGGCGTTGAGTTCGAGTGGATCACAATTGGCATCGGTGACGTGGCGGACCACGACATCGGCGGGGACGAGCCCTTCCAATGTCTTGAGGTGAAGGCGCCGGTCGCGGACGGTCAAATCGGCACCTTCAACGAGAGGAAACCCAATCTGACGTGCTTTGAATGCCACCTCAAAGTAGGTCTCGCTTCTGGGGGAGGGAGCCAGCATCAAAATGCCGGCCTCGCCTTTCCGTGACGGGGCCAGGGATTGGAGGGCGCGGCGTTCGCCGTCAAAGTAGCTGCCGAGTCGGCGGACATGAGAGCCACCGAACTCATCCGCGTGCACGTTGGCCATGATGACCCGGTTCTCAAGGGTGTATCCTTGGCCGTAGGGGACTTGAGTCCGATCCGCCAGGACCATCCATCCTCCGTTTGGCCCCCTGACAAGATCGTGCGCCACGCTGAACAAAAAAGGCCCTGCGGGTTGGACGCCCATGACGGCGCGCAAAAAAGCCGGGTTGCCATAAAGCAGGGCCGGGGGAAGCAAGCCCTGCTTCAACACCCGTTGCGGTCCATAGATGTCAGCAACGAGCGCATTCAGAAGATGGCCACGTTGCTGCAGCCCGTCCGCCACGGTGAGCCACTCGCTTTCATCGATGATCAGTGGGATGAGGTCCAACTCCCATGGCCGACTGGTACCCATCGCATCATCATAGATGTTGTAGGTCACACCGTGATCGCGGAGCAACTGCCGGACGCTGGACATTCGGCCGGTCAGATCGCCAAGCGTGGCTTGCGAAAGCCAATGGTGGAAGGATTGCCAGTGAGGACGGACCTGTCCGCTGGCATCGAGCATCTCGTCAATGCCACCCGCCATGGGGCCGTACGCGGGCGGTGTCAATGGACTGCCTGCTGGAGCTGCTTGGAAGGACTGGGTTTGCGAGGATCGCATGATTGGGAGCAGGGAGAGAAAAAGGCGTGCGTAAACATCTTCGATGCCAACCTTTGTGAGAATCCCGAGGATCGGGAGGAAATGACCGGATCCTGCGGCTACTCAACCAGATAGAGGATTCGCCCACAGTTCTCACATTGAACGATGCCTTCGTTCTGCCGGAGTTGTTGAACGGTGCTCATCACGTTCTTCATGTGGCAGCCGCCACAGGCTCCGTTCTTGAGCGCGACCACAGCCGCGTCCCCCTTTTTGATGAACAAACGATCGTAGAGCGCCAAGGTCTCCGGTTCCACAGGCGCCGCCAATTGTGCCCTTTCGGCCTCCATGTCTTTAAGGCGGGCTTGAACGGCGACGGCGCGCTCGTCCAGGACTTTGATGTCTGCGGCCACACGGCCTTCGCACTCTCCGAGACGGGCGTGCGCATCACTCAGGACTGATTTGGCGGCATCCAGTTTCTCCATCAGTTCCAACTCCTTGGTCTCCAGATCGGACACGTCGCTTTGGTAGCGCTCAATCTCATGTCCAAGAGCCTTGAACTCGTCGTTTTTCCGAGTCTCGAACTGCTGGTCTTGGAGGCGTTTGATGCTCGTTTCCCGAGTCTGAACATCGAGTTCCACCTCCTTGATCTTCACCTCAATGTGCTGGACGCCCTCCTTGGCCTTGGCGACGGCAGCTTGATCGCCCGCCAGCTTCGTTTCCGCTGCGGACTTGAGCTTGGGCACATCCTTTAAATCCTTCTTCAGCTGACGAATGAGTTGGTCGCGCTCTTGCAACTGGAGGAGCTGGGTGAGTTCTGGAAGCATGATGCGTGTTCTAAGCGGGATTGGACTTCCACTCAAGAAGCAAAGCATGCGGTTTCAATGATCCTTCGTGTGACGCCGAGGTTGATGCAACTGAGGGAACGGCGGTGGTGGTCTCCTCCGATGAGTCGGTTTGAGTTTTGGAACTTCAGATGATTCGTGATTGGAGCCGTCGCGGTCTCCCGTTCTGTTCAAATGAAAGGCCTTTTCAAATTCGGTTCGATGGCGGCTCTGCTGATGGCGGCAGGCCTGCAGGGAATGTTTGCTCAAGCAGCACTGTCCGAGGTCGAGTCACATCTCGATCTGGAGTTTGCCGAAATCGGAGGGAAGCTTCTGCTGCTGGATCTGCATCTGCCGAAGGGCTTGGATAAACCGCCTCTGGTGATGTTCATCCATGGAGGAAGCTGGCGTGCCGGGAGCCGAAAACGCTGCAAGTTGGATTGGGTGGTTTCCCATGGGTATGCTGTGGCCAGCATTGAGTATCGTTTCAGTCAGCAGGCCCTTTTTCCGGCCCAAATTCACGATTGCAAAGGAGCGCTCCGCTGGCTGCGCGCTCATGCGGGCGAGTATGGTTACGATGCTTCAAATGTGATCGTAGCCGGAAGCTCCGCCGGGGGGCATTTGGCGGCGTTGATGGGTACCAGTGGAGGTGTGGCGGAGCTCGAAGGCACGACCGGGGGCAATTTGGAGCAATCGTCCCGCGTGCAGGGCGTGATTGACTACTACGGACCCACCGATTTTGTGCTGCGCTCCAAAACCCATCCTGCCAAGACGGAGACGCAGGACGGAAGCGTTTTTCAGCTTCTGGGCGGCAAGGTCAGTGAGAATCTTGATGCCGCGCGGGCTGCGAGTCCGATCACTTACGTCACGAAGGACGATCCACCGCTTCTCATCCTCCATGGTGCCAAAGACACGACTGTGAAGATGGATCAGACGGAGGTTTTTCGGGACCGCTATCAAGCAGAAGGTCTCGAGGTGAATCTCTACATCGAGCCCAATGGGAAGCATGGATGGAGTCCTGTCTCAGACCTCGAGAAGGCACAGGTATTGGAGTCACTCCGACGTTGGAGCGGGAAATGAAGTCCCGAGCCGGGTCTCCGATGAGTCCCGATCCGTGAATCGGCGGTTGACGGCGGACATTCAAGGTCCATTAACTACCTCGATAAGCTCATGTTGGCCGTGACGATTCCCGAATTCAATTCTACTGGGCTGCGTTTTGGCCTGGAATACAGCACGCTGACGGCGTGGATCATTTGCGCACTGCTCGCGATTCTGTCGATGAGTAGCTGGGCCGTCATGCTCAGCAAGATGCGCCTGCTGTCTCAGACACGAAAGTCTAGCCGCGAGTTTCTGAAGGAGTTCCGGGACAGTTTCCACCCTTTGGCTCTTTTCCAAACTCGGGAGCGATTCGAGCTGTCGCCGATGTATCACATCTACCATGCCGCCTGTCGGGAGCTGTCGTTTTACCTTGTGGGAGAGGATGTGCCCGGGAAAAGCTTTGCCAGCCGGTTACAGGGAGCGGGGAGGATCACCAGTTCCCAAATGGGCGCGGTGCAGAATGCGATGGAGCGTGCCGTCGCGGAAGCCTCGTTGCGTTTGGAGGGTCGCCTTGGAGTGGTGGCGACCGCGTTGACAGCAGCGCCGTTTTTGGGCCTACTGGGGACCGTGTGGGGCGTGATGGACAGTTTCGGAGCGATTGTTGAGGCTGGTGAGGGAGCGGGGCTGCAATCCTTGGCTCCAGGGGTGTCGGCGGCGCTGGTCACAACGGTGGTGGGTTTGCTGGTGGCCATCCCAAGCATGATCGGCTACAACTTTCTGGTGAACCGCATCCGCGAGATGATTGTGCGGCTGGATAATTTTGCGAGTGAACTCAGCGGGCTTCTCGACCGGCAGTTTGTGGATCATCGGCAGGCGGCGGAGGAATTGCCGAGCATGGGCTCGATGGGCACAGCCAGCATGCCGTCACTGAGCCGATCACCGTCGCAGTCAGCAGCTTCGGGTGCGGCGTCATGAAACGGGCTGCGCACAGACATCAGCCACGGCTGATCACGGAGATGAGCGTCACACCGCTTTTGGATCTGGTGTTCGTACTGCTCTTTGTCTTCATGGTGGCGGCTCCGCTGTTGCGGCCAGAGCGGGTGATCGATGTGGCTGCGGCCAAGACGACTCCGGTGGATCCCGATGAGCCCACGGAGGTGGTGAAGCTGGGGATGAATCGGGAGTTGAGTTTGTCCTTGGACGGAAAGGTGTTGGCGCGGGAGGATTTGGATGCAGCTTTGGCCAAGTTGGTCAAGGATCGCCCAGGGGCGGGTGTTGTGGTGCGGATGGACAAAGCGCTGTCGGTGGAGCATTTGGTGGACCTGATGGCCGCATTGGAGACGGCGGGTGTGCGAAGGACGGCAGTGGCGGCAACGACGGAATCTGCTTTACTGGACTGAATGCAGCGCCGGTCACCCTCTCCCATCACTTTGGAGCCGCTGGGTCGTGCTTGGCTGATGGTCGTCTTGTTCCACGGCCTGCTTGGAGCGGGAATTTGGTTGGGGCTAACGTCGATCAACTGGGAAACGGCAGTTCCTTCGGCACCCGGCGAGATTGGCAAGCAGAAGGCTGAGGAGGTTCTGGATTGGCAGTCGCCATCGTTGTTTCGTTTCGAGGGGAGGCCGCCCGATGAGGCCGAATCGGAGGTCCCTCCAACCAAGCCTGACTCACCGGTGGTCGAGGCAGTGAAGGAGGAAATGGTGCCGACGGTGGCAGAGTCAGCAGACGTCATGTCGACGGATCTCATTGGCCCATCAGAGGCGAGTCCTGGATCTGCGGGGTCACAACGGCCTGCAAATCGATTCATCACCCTTTCAAGACTGACAAGCGATCTGGCAGAACCCCCATCGCCCAGACGTTCTGAATTGAGAAAGAATCCAGTGCCCACGCTCATGGACATCACGAAAATGAACGGTACACAGCTCTATCCAAGCAGGGCGGGGACGGCGGGCTCGGACCTCTCGAGTGGCCTTGACGAAGTGGATGCGGCGGTGCAGGAGGCCTTTTTGAGAAATTGGGTGGCTCCCCCCGTGGGGAGCGTGGATCCAGACCGGCGATCGGCGCATTTGGAGGTGTCGATTGCGATGGACGGGACGGTGCTGGGGACGATGCTGGCACGGCCATCGGGGTCGGATGCCTTGGATTCATCCATCTATGAAGCTGCCGAAAAGGTGAAGAAAATTCCGCTGTCTTTACCTGCGGGCTTCGGAAAGCCGTTCTATGAGTTGCAGGTAAACTTCCAAATCGACTGAGACGTGCCCAAAGCTTTCTCCATAGTGCTGTCATTGATCGTTGCCTTTTGGCCAACGACTGGCAGCGCATTTTTGGATTTTCTGTTCAAAAAGAAGTCAGAGGAGTCATCGATGCTTGGCTCAAAGGAGCTCCCAGACGTTCCTGCAATCCACGTGAATGGTTTCACAGGGGGCACCGGCGAGAGCGTCACCCGATTTGTGAGAGAAGAAGTGCTGGCCTCCAATGAGTTCCTGTTGGCGTCCCAGGTCGATCAGGCGGCCTTTCGGTTGGAGGGTTCGTCCGTTGGGGGACGGGTTGTCGGGAAGTTGCTGGACGCTGAAGGGAAAACACTCTTCTCACGGACCTACGCGGCACCCGGGATTCGCGAGAACGTTCTCGCCTTGGTGGATGATGTTATTTTTGCGGCGACAGGGAAACCCGGACTGGCCTTGAGTCGCATCGTTTTTGTGAGCGATGTGGACGGGACCAAGCAGGTCTATCTCTGTGGTCCCAACGGGGGGGAGGTCCAGAAAGTCACCTCGCAAAAGCATGGCGCGGTTTCGCCCTCCTTGTCGCGCGACGTCTCGATGGTGGCTTACACGACCTACCGTTCCGGCTATCCGGTGGTTGAGGTGATGGACCTTCACTCGGGATGGAAGCGAACGGTGACGGACACGCCCGGCAGCAGTTTTGGGGCATCCTTTGCGCCCGATGAGCCGCGGCTGGCGGTGGTCATGAGCTTTTTGGGCAATCCTGAGGTCTTCGTGACCGACCTCAATAGCAATACGGCCGGATGCTTGAGTGACACCGTTGGGGTGCCGTCGAGCCCGGTTTGGCACCCGGACGGGAAGCAGATCATGTTCTCCTGCGACGAGGGTGGGGGTTCCGAGCTGTTTGTCGTGGAACTTCCCGAGGGTGAAGACGGAAGTTCCAAGCTGTTTCGTTGGCGCTCTGGCCAGCGCTTTTCGACCGATCCGTCTTGGTCCCCAAGTGGTGACAAGGTTGCGTTCACCGCTGTTTCGTCGCGTGGCAGCTCCTCTGTCATTGTGAAGCCGTATCCGGAAGGGCGCTCGAAGGTGGTGGCTTCGGGAGGGGCTCAGCATCCGTCTTGGAGTCCGAATGGGCGGTTTTTGGTGTATGCGAAACGAGGGGATTTGGTGGTCTATGATCTTCGTTCACACCAGTCGAAGACGATTTTGACGGACTATGGAACCATTTCCGAACCCAGATGGATGAAATGATGCGCCAATTTTCGCGACTGGTTACTTTGGCGCTCGCGTTGGCGTGTGCTGGATGCGCCGAGTTGGGTGATTCTCTTCCGACAAAGTCTCTGTGGTCCAAGGAGGTGGATTCAAACCTAGTCTACGCTTTGGGTTCACGAGATTCCTTTGAGTCTCCTCTGAGTCAGCGATTGAAGCCTGCGTGTCCGGCGCTGAAGTTCAAATCGCGGGAATTTGCGGTCACCAAGGACCATCGGACGGTTTTGACGAGCTTGGCGACCGGATGGGAGCAATCCAAGTGCCGCCTCCTGATTGCTGGCTATGCGCCTCCGACGCTTCCAGAAGACTACGCAAGGTCTCTTTCCGAGCGGCGTGCTCAAGCGGTGAGGCAGGCATTGATTGAACTGGGCATCGAGGCGGTCGACATCCAAACCGTTGGGTTTGGCAGTGACTTTGGGCCTTCAGGACCCAATCAGGACGTCGTGGTGATCTTTCGCGAAGGTGGTCAAGGGACCTCGCCAAGGGAGGAAGAGGCAGGCGAAGGCAGCGATGAGGATCCAAATCTCATTACCGTGGGTCGTTTTCGGCAATGAGGACAGGACGCCTTTGGGCGCTCAGCCTTGAGGGAGCTCGGAGGAGTGTCAGTGGTGTCAGAATCCAGAGGACTTTTCGGTCGCTAGGGATTTGCCTGCTCTTTTGATGCGTTTGCGATCAAGGCTCTGAAGGGTCAGTGGGCGGGCGTTCAATGTGTGAACAAGGCGCGTCATTTCTATGATTCGAGCCTCCGTGCTTGAGTGAGAGTAGTCTAATGGCGTTTCCGTTGCGGGTAGCCAAGACTCGGTTCGGCATGAGTTCCCATAGTTTTCAGGTGGCGCTGGGCTGGCGAGTGCCCGATGGCGGCTGTCGAGGGAGCACTTTGTGGCCTCGGTGGAGGCAATCGAGAAAAATGCAAAAAGTGGCAGTGACGCAAATACCTAAGGATGAGCCAACAACAGTAGAAAACACGAAAAAATAGACATAAATAGCGCCGTTGGTAATCTCAATATGAGAGTCCTGTTCGAGGGCTGCTCTGTGACGGATTCGACCGATTACTCTCCGTTCCTCAACCTTGCCAGAGGCGTTCCACATGATTTGTCCCTTTGTAGAGTGCCAAGTGGGCAGTCGCAGGAAGGGGCGGAACCGTGACGGAGTACTTGAAATCTTGCAATGTGAATAACTTGTGAAGAAGATCGGCCAGAAGTTCACATTGTTGTGTGTAACCGAAGGCTGAATCCGAAACCGGATTCCAGTGGGGGGTATGAGAAGGTTTTGGGGCGGAGTTCATTGACTTATGGACACGTGGAACATATTGCGCCCAGAGTGTATCAAGGGATGTCGAACATGAGTGCCGGACGGGAATTTTGCCAGATTTGGAGCGGTGCCAGTGAGGCGCCTTGGGTCATTGCGGAAGTGGGCCAAGCCCACGATGGAAGCTTGGGGATGGCTCATTCCTACATCGATGCAGCGGCTGAGGGGGGTGCCGACGCGATCAAGTTTCAGATGCACATTGCGGACGAAGAGAGTTCGGACCGCGAGCCATGGCGGACCAAGTTTAGTTTTCAGGATGTGACGCGATTTGACTACTGGCGGAGGATGGAGTTTACGGTTGGCCAGTGGGTCGAACTCAGGCGCCACGCCGAAGAGCGGGGACTGACGTTCCTGTGCTCGCCCTTTTCTTTGGCGGCCATCAGGCGGCTTGAAGCGATGGATGTCGCCGCCTGGAAAGTAGCCTCAGGCGAGGTGACCAACCGCCTGCTACTCGATGCGATGACGGCGACAGGTCGCCCGGTTTTGCTTTCGAGTGGAATGAGCAGTCTGGCGGAGTTGGACGAGGCGGTGGCGCTGATTCGTGGCGCGGGATGTCCTCTCGGAGTCTTTCAATGCACGACTGCCTACCCGTGCCCGCCCGAGAAAATTGGGCTCAATCTCCTCGCCGAATTCGCCTCCAGATTCGATTGCCCAGTGGGCTTGTCGGATCATTCTGGGACGATCTTTCCATCTCTGGCCGCAGTGACTTTGGGAGCGAAGCTCATTGAGGTCCATGTGGTCTTCAGTCGCGATATGTTTGGCCCCGACGCGAAGTCTTCGCTGACGTTTCCTCAACTCAAGCAACTGACGGATGGCGTGAAGGCGATTCACGCGATGACGTCGCATCCCGTGGTGAAAGATGACCTTGCGGGGGGGATGGAGGAGTTGCGCCAAATGTTTGGGCAGAGTCTGGTGGCGGCAGTCGATCTTCCTGCCGGAACGTTGCTTGAGAAGGTGCACATCTCATGTCGGAAGCCGGGGCATGGCATCCCCGCGTCCAAGTATCTCGGATTGATTGGGAAGCAACTGAATCGCGCGGTGCGTTCAGGTGAGTTCTTAGCGCTTACCGACTTCAAGCCTTAATCCGCCGGTGAGGCCAGGCCCTCATAGAAGCTCGCGAGGTCGTTGACATAGTGTTGGAGCGTCGGAAGTGTCTCCCGGCGCACGTCTTGGTGACGAAGAACCTTCTGTCGGAACGTTGGTTGGCTGAGCAGACGCCAGACGGTTTGAGCATAGGCACGTGGGTCGTCCAAATCGAAGAGCGCGGGGTGGTCTGAGCCTAGTACCGCCTCATTACCCTCAATTCGTGTGGCCGCGATGGGCAGGCCAGAGGCCAAGGCCTGCAAGAGTGCCATTGGCTGGCCCTCCCAAGTCGATGCCAATACAAAGATATCCAGGGCCTGCATCCAGGGTGAAATGGGCCGCCGGGCTCCCATCAGGTCGAAGTTTGTCAGGGCAGCTTGCTCGACCGCTGATTCGAGGTTCGAGCGCTCACCACCTTCGCCAAACGTCAGAAATCGGCCGTTGAAGCCCATCCCATTCAAGTGCGTGACCATCTCGACATTAAGTCCGTGATTTTTCTGTGGTGAAAGGGAGGCGACGGTCCCGATGAGGGGTTGTTGAGGCTCTAGCCCGAGCGAGCTTCGCAATCGTGCCAAATCTCGGCATGGCTGAAAGGTGTCTTCGTCCACGGGATTCACGAAGCAGCGGATACGGCTCAGGGGAATGTGAAAAGCGGAGGAGAAGTCTTTTCTCGTTTGCTCTGAAAGGGTGATGTGCGCGGCGGCACGTCGCGACAGCCAACGGAGAACCCATTTTCGCCTCATCCGCATTTGGGCGTGGGTCTTGTGATGGTGCATCACCACGGGGATCCCGGCCTTTCGCGCGGAGAGAACCCCATAGACGTGAGCGTTGTATACATGGGTATGAACCAACTGGATTTCATTATGGGTCAACCAATGAGCCAGTTCAGCGACGGCGGCGGGTCGGAATCTCTTTCCTCGGACGCAAGGCAGTAACTCGACGCTTTCTGGGTGACGCTCTCGCAATCCCTCACCGACGCGACCCAACTCACACAGGCAGACGACCTTGGTTTCGATATTCTTTGGGGATGCTCTTAGAATGTCGCCCACCAAGTCTTCGGCTCCCCCGACAGGCATGCGGATGAACACGTGGGCGACTTTCATGAAAAGGTTGATGAGACGGGGAATTCCAGATGGTGAGATCGCAGAGTCTTCGTTTGATCCTTGAGTTTTTACATTGATCCGAGCTTCGATGTTGAGCAAGAGTATCCTTGGATTGGATGGCTCTATGACGAGCGTTCATCGTGGTATTGATCGATTTCATGACAGACTTTTTCACCCGTCACCTGCATGATGGCTATGCAGCACTTGTCTCGGCTGTTTCTCCGCTCAGGCGAGTGGATGAGCCGCCCCGAGGGGCTCTGATTGAGCAGTTTCGTGTTCAAGAGGCCGGCTCGCAGGGCCTCGACAATCGATTCGAAGCCGAAGTTCTCGGAACCCCCGAGGTGACGACCCACTATCACTGGGAGGAGGCTTCAGCCTATCGCCTGAGAGATGTCGATTTGGTGGGCAGTTCTGGGCAGGTTTATTTCCGGGACGGGACGCTTTTCAATGTCGACCCACTGACTCGAAGGGAGAAGAAGTCACGTGTTCATCGTCGACCAATCCAAGTGATGGCTCGTCAGCTAGAAGGGCCGATACTTCATTTGTGCGGGCCAAATTCGGAGAACCACGGTCATTTCATTTTGGACTACCTGCCAAAGTTGATTCCATTCCTGCCGCGTTTTCTTGAAGTTCCAAGCGCGAAGATATTGGTGAGCCCGGGGCGCAAGAAGTGGCAGTGCCGTTATTTGGCCCAGTATGGCATCGCGGAAGACAGGGTCGTCGAGATGTCTCATGGGACGGTTCATGTGGACGAGCTTTGGTATGTGCCAATTCTGCACGCCGAGGACGGAATCGCGAAGCTGTCAGCACCTCACAATCATCTCGCAGTTAGAGATGCCCTTTCGGTTAACCCGAAGACTGGAGATGCGCCTGTGTGTATTTTTGCGTCTCGTCTGGATGCGCCGAACAAGAGGATCGAGAATGAGCTCAGGCTTGTTGAAAGGGCGCGTGAGATTCTTGGAGACGTTCAGATTGTGAAAGCCTCCGAGCATCCACTGCAGGAGCAGTTGCGGCTGTTTTCGTCGGCGAAGGTGATCATTGGGGCGGTTGGTCAGAACCTTACGAATGTGCTTTTTGCCTCCGGCAAACTTGTGATTGTGATGTCGCTCGAAGAACGGGTGAAGGACGATGGCCGATCCTGGGGGCGGGCGTATCACAATCTGGCTCTACTGGCGGGCAATCATTCCGTGCTGCTGCTTCGTGACACCCCAATGGACGAGGATCGCAATTGGTCGGTTGATGAGGATCAATTTGCGGATGTTTTGGCCCGGTCGTGGAAGAAGTTCAAGGCAGAGAGCAGCGTCGCATGCTGAGATGAAGACTTTGGCCGTCTATCACAAGCAATTGGGCGACACCCTCTTGCTGCAACCGGCGCTGGCCAAGTTGGCCTGCCAAGACGGCGAAGACGTGGGGCTCATTACAAGACCGGGGTTTGAACCGGTGGTTGAGTTGATGCCGGGGGTTCGTCCGGTGACTTGGCGGTCGGCCCCAAGGGTGGAGCGTCTGTTTGCCTATGACTCGGGTGACAGGAGTACGATGGCCACCACGTGGGTGAGTGCCCGGCGGAAGCATCTGCTCATCTTCAGTGATTTCTATGTACGTTTCTTTCACCCTTGGCTATTTCACGACATTTCCTTCCGGGACCAGATGCAAGACTACCGGGGGCGATATTTTTGGGAGATCACCCCAGGCGATTCGGATCACGGTTTTGAGCCCCCACAGCTTTGTCAGCCACCCTCCACCTGGATCCCTCAGGCGGCGCAACAACAGGCTTTCATTGTGATCCATCCGACTTCAGCGTGGAAGCGGAAATGTTGGGCGGCTGAGCGGTGGATCGAGATCGTCGCCAAGATTCGAAAGGTGTCGAATTTTCCGATTGTGCTTACCGGCGGAGGGTCTGAATGGGAACGGGTGTTGTGTGATGAAATCGCAGCATCGTGTCGTGATGGTGATGTGATGAATCTGGGGGGGCGGACAAGCCTCAGGGAGATCATAGGAATCATCTCCAAGTCATCCATGGTGCTGACGGTGGACGGTTTTGTCTCTCACTTAGCTCAAGCCTATCGGAGGCCTTGTGTGACCTTGTTTGGTGCGACGAATGCCAATCACTGGCATATCGAGACGGAACACTCAAAGGCTGTCTTCGAAGGAGAGAATCCGCTCTCGAAGACGAAGACGATGGAAGGCATCACCATCGAGGACGTATGGGCTGTGACCGTTCCAATGCTCGACGGTGCTACTTGATCAGTTCGACCGTGGCCGAGATCTTGCCACCATGGTTCTTGATCGCATCTTGCTTTTGGCGAACGGCCATGTAGCGCACATAACGCTTGAGGATGCTTCGGACGAAGCGAGAGAAGACGTTGTCCCCTTGCGGAGGGAATGGGCGCCGATTTAGGTCGGGTTTGACGCCTTCTTGAGTTACAAAATCCATGCCTTCCTTTCGCCAGAAGCGTTTGACGACTTCGATGTAGGAGAGAATGCCAGTCCCATTGTGAGTGAGGTAGAAGAGGTTTCCGGCGGCTCCGGAGCGGATGACTTTGCGGATGTGTCCCTCGGTGTGCCAGATGTTGAGGTGCACATTTGCGCACAGTTTTTGAAGGTATTGGGTGCGCCAAATCCCTGCGTGAAAACCCGCTGACTGGGCGGCGTCCGTTAACGGGGAAATCAATGCGTCAGGAGTGTCCTCCGGAGGTTCGGCCTTGGGGCGAAGACAGACCCAATCGCCGCCGTTGTCCTTGAGTTCCGTTGCGACGCGTGCGAGACGCTCGAAGTCTGGGGCCTCGGTCAGCATGAAATCATCGAGCATGAAGAGTACGTACTCCGCAGGAATTTCGGGCATCGCCCGGGCGATGCCGTCGGTCCATGATTTGTCGTCTCCGACTTTGACCGTGACGACTCTTGGATCGTCATAGCTCAGGTGATTGCTGATCAAATAGATGGGGGTGGGCGCGTCTTTCCAGTATTTGTCGAGAAAATGGAAATAGAGCGGCCACATGTCGCAGTAGAGGTCACAGGAGGAAACGACGATCCGAAGATCTTGAAGCTCAGTGTTTTCGGTGGCGCTGGATTCTGAAGTTTGCATGGGGCTGGGAAGGAAGGGGTCAGCCTGAGTCGATGAATACGCAAGCGCTTCTAGGATGCTGAATTCCCGGAAAGAAGTACCTCGGCAGCCTGAAAATCGGCCGCCGTATCGATATTGACGAAGGCGTGGTCGATGATCACAGCCCCTGCGTTGTTGCCATAGATGCTCTGCGTGTCCATGAGGCATTCTCGAGTGAACGCATAGCAGATGCCATTTCGATAGTAGAGCGGTTCCAGTTGCTGACGGGCGATGATCGATTTTCCTGATTCATCCCAGAGACTCATGTTGCCATTGGAAACCCGGAGGATTTTCAGCGGGTGGAATTTGAGATCGATGGGAGAGACGGTCCAGACGGCGTCGTGAGATCCGTGAACAAGTTTTTCGAGACAACGAGTGAGATCTTCAGGTTTGCGAACTGGAGAGGTGGGCTGAAGCATCAGTATGATATCGTATCGACAAGCATCTGCCGCTTCTGCCTGCTGCAGGGCATGTTGAAGCACAGGCAGGTCTCCAACACGATCTCCTGAGAGTTGGTCTGGGCGCGGGCCGAAGAATACCAGCCCCCCGGACCGTGCGGTCTGGGCGATCCCTTCGTGGTCGGTCGAGACAACCGCGCGATCAATCATGGCTACGTCTTGAATCACCCTGGCCGTGTGCATGATGAGCGGCTCGCCTGCGAGGGTTTTGATGTTCTTGAGAGGGACTCCCTTGCTGCCACCTCTGGCCGGTACGACGGCGAGAACTTTTCGATGATCAATCACAGTGGGGAAATGGAATCGGTCTGCTTCAGGCGGCGAACAACATGTTTCCCCACTTAATGCCGCCTGTCTTTAGGCGTGCGGTCTCATACAAGCCGAGAAACTGATATCCGTGACCTTGCATGAGATTGAGGTAATCGCCCGGACGCCCGGATTCCGCACTCAATTCTCCAAACGACACTTCAACGATGACGGTGAGAATCTTTTTCGACTGAAAGAGGGGGCCTGCTCCTTCAAGAATCTGATAATCGAACCCTTCCGCATTGGTCTTTAAAACGTGAATTGTCCCAATGCCAATCTCAGCGCAGAAAGCATCCAGCTTTCTGACGGGAACCATTTCATCCTCTGTCGGAGTGCCATGTCGATGGCTCCAGTCCTTGTGGAAAGAATTGGACTCATGTTTGGTGGACTTGTAAAACTTGAGCTCAGCATTCACGGCACCTGCGCCCATTCGATGGATCTTGATGCTCTTATGAAAATGGGTGCGCGATCGGATTTTCTCATGAAGATCCGCGTTCGGCTCCAGACAATGAATCTCAAAGGTCGGAAAAGCTCGGGCAAGCCGTTTCGTCGTTTGCCCACAATTCGCTCCAATGTCAACAATCACGCCGCTCGGTTCGGAAGCGAGAACCCGGCGCGCATCCATTACCCAGTCGTTTTCCAGAACAACCGGCGACCTCACCTTGATAAGTTGGCGCTTGTATCGGGCTAGGATGGTGTTGACGAAGTAGCGGAAAGTCATGATTGTCGTGAGGTCATGTAAATTGAATCATGGCAACGTTGGGCTCCGAAGTCCAATTTTTCGTGGCCAATGGTGCTGGTATCAATCGAACTCAGTTGATCGAGTGAAGGCCGAGGAAGGAGGAAAGTTCATTGCAATCAATTCGCTTCAAGAGGTGTCTCGGATCATGTTGTTGGATCCAGCCACGTTCATAGGTGAAGGCGTATTCAAGGCCGGCGGAGCTGAAAAACCGTTGGGTGTCATCTGGAAGTGACCATTTGCTGCCATAGGGATACGCCAGCCATTTCGGTTTTGAGCCGAGGGTTTCGGTCAGAAAGCGAATGTTGGTGTTGATGTCGTCATCGAGATCTTGATCCACAAAGCGTGAGAACGGTTTGTGAAGATGACCGTGGCATCCCACGAGATGACCACGGTCGTGCAGGTCTTTCATTTCCTCCGGGGTGATGTAGGTGTCCAAACAGAAGGACTCCTCACTGCGGCCAAGGGAGGTGAGCATTTGGCTCGTCACCTCGTCGACACAGGAGTAGGGAAGCACGAAATTGATCAGGTATTTGAGGACTTGGTAAGCGGGCTCATCGAACTGGTAGGTCTCTGATGCCGCACTCTCCAATTCGTGTTCTGGACTTTCGATTTGCCGGTTCCATTCGCTCGGAAGCAGGGAACGAAAGTGTTCCAAGAACTCGGAGGGGGGGGTGTTGGAGCGGAGCCAATGCACCTTATGAACAGGGAGAGCCTTCCTTTCGAGCGCAGGACGAGAGCAGACGAAAAAAGCGCCGCGGAGACCCAGATTCTCGAGTATTGATGCGACATGCAGATGGTCCCTGAGCCCATCATCGAAGGTCAATAAGGCTGAAGGCGGGCGGTTGTCCACCTGATCGAATTGGGCAGTGAATTCGTGAGGAGAGAGGATGGGATGATGTCGCTGAATGAGGTCGATCTGTCGCCGAAATGACTCGGGACTCACCGGGTGGATGCCAGGGTGAGGCGACTGAACGGGTCGAACGTAGTGATACGAAACAGCTAAAATGGGGGCGCTCACCGTATTGAGTAATTGGGAAATGGCAGGGTGCGAGATTCCGGGAGAGGGCTTCCCATTTCATTTTGAGTTCAGAGTTGGCAGTGCTTCTCAACGACGCAAGACATGGCTTCCAGCCAGCGCTGGAAGGTCTTTCCGTCGGAAGGACCACAGATTTGATGGAGGAGCGTTCGACCGTCATTCAGTTTGGCCGTAGGTTCTGAAAGTGCCTCTTGAATGGCGGTTTGGAGTTCCTTCTTGGTCTTCACGATCCATGTGCCGTTGCTTTCCATGACAGGTATGACGTGGGTGTAGGTGAAGAACCGTTCCATTCGGTTGGGGGCGTTTTCCGGGTCGCCGCAAACATAGCCGAGATTGATGACGGGGCGGTCCATGGCGAGACCGTCGAGACACATCGTCGAGAAAATGTTGATGATGACGTCGCTGTGAGCCAGCGTTGATTTCCGCATCCGATCCTCTTCAGGGGAAGGCATCCACCCCAAGCCTCCCGCGGTTTCGTGTCCCAGAGGATGTTGAACGGTGACGCCGCCAAGCTCGCGGAGTGTTTCTGGAAACGGGACTCGGGGGCTGGCTCGGAAGATGAGATGACAGCGGGTGCCGATTTTATCGGGCGCGATGCACTCAAGGATGTCCCTCACGAATGGGTCGCAGGCTTTGATGCCAGGAGGTTGACCGTAGGCGTAGAGGACAATCTTTTTCGATGGATCGATGCCGTGAATGCGACAAAACTCGTCACGACTCAAAACATCGTCCTTTTGAGCGTAGGCATCAAACTGGGCGACACCAATTGGCGTTGTTTGTTCTTCAGGGAAATCGTGAATTCGACAGAAATCGGCACCCACTTGCTTCGACCAAACAAAGGCATGATCAGGAAGCACGGTGAGGGGGCCTTTGGAGGAGGCTTGATCCCAATTGGGAAGATCAAGAACGAGTGGAATGTTCCTTCGCTTCACTTCGCGAAGGCAGTCCAACTGGCCCATCAGAATGTTGAAGTAGACGACGAGATCTGGCTGGTAATCGTCCAGCAGTTTTCCAATTTCAGGGTAGCGACCAAAATGTTGGGCGAACTGGCTGAGATGCCGCCAACTCACGCCAAACTTGTTCAGTAAACGAGCGTAAGCGAGTCGGATTGCGATACTACTTCCACGCTTCTTTAGTCCGAATGCGCGGTCCTGTGCCAAGGTGGCATCAGGGCTCATCACGGTCAGCAAATCCCGGGACAAAATGTGGATGGGTTTTTTCAAGACCCGCCCCAAAAAATCAGAGGTTGGGGCGTGGTGAATGTCCAGGGGCAAAAATTTGACGCCATGGAGTCGTGCCAAATCAGCCTCTGAAGGACTCAGGCCCGGGGGGAGAACGACGCAGAAATCAAACTTTCCCGTGCGACTGCCCTCTTCGAGAATACGAGATCGGACCACGTGTTGGAACGACGTCGTATTTTCGACGAATAGAAGGAGCTTGGGGGGGCGGGTGCTCACGGATACAAGAAAAGGTGACTGATAGGATGCGTTACGCGTTGAGGCCAAGTCGCCTCCGGTCTTCCTGGTTGAACTTCCACGTGTCGGCCAAGCGATGAAGGTGGTCCAAGAGGTGGGGGGCAAGGTCGGTACCACGGCCTTCGACACCCTTGTTGATACGGGTGAACTTGCCACTTTTGTGGGGGTCGGATGCCGACTCGAGGGAAGCTTCATCACATGGCAGTTCCAACTTTCCAAGCACTTCTCTAACGATCTCAACCGGGCGTGCAATCATCTCGCTAAACTCCGTCCAGATGGCATCAACCCTGGGCCCGTTGGTCTTCCATGATTGATAGAAGCTGAAGTACCATGGCATGTAGGACCAAGTGATCCAGTGAAGCTGATCTTCCTCTGGCCATTCGAGAAAATCCCCGGGAGCGAAGGCCATGGGGTTTCGAGTGTGCTTATGCAGGTGCACATGGTCGAGCAGTGACATCACAATGTCAGGTAGGCTGCGCGTTAGGACAATTGGACGTAGACTGAACTTGGCCAGAAGGGCGATGTTGTTGTCGCCCCCTTGGGTGTGCTGCTGGACGACGGAGAGCTTCCGGACGCAGCGCCGTAAAGCGGGTTCGTAAATGTTCTGTTCGTCATGGCCCATTTGATAGGAGGCCTTGAGCCCAGACCGGTGGGTCGCAGCCTCCAAAAGGCGCGCCATGTAAGTCGAGCCCGATTTGGGGGCGCAGGCCAAAAAAATGCAGCGATTCCGCAGCCTCGACGGATCTCTGTAGCCGCTGAGTGTCCGCGTCAGAGTTCCCGAAGAGGAGTCTTCGATGAGGTGCTTTCTGATCTGGCGATTGATCATGATTTGAGGTAGTCGAGGATGGAGAGGGGGGAGGGCTGCGTTCAGTAAGCTCTGTCAATGTCCCCGTCACCCTTGGTCACATACCATTGATCTGGGTGGTCGCCCGCCGAACGCAATTCATCAGTCGGGAGAAAGTAGGCAAAATTGGTCGTTTTCCGATTTCGATCAATGGGATTGAAGAGCATCGGGATGTCTTTGTGGTCCGGGGAGTCGTTGCTGACGAAACCTGCTTCACACAGGGCGGACATGTGAAATTCACCTGAGAAAAAAAAGTCAATGAAGTCCACATCACTGGCTTCGCAAAAGCATGTGGCGTGACGGAGAAGTGATGTTTCAGCAGAGTCCATGGCGATGAAATCGATGACCCGACCTACACGGTAGCCGAAGGAGTCTTCGACTCGTAACACGAGGTAGCCTTCGATGTCTCCGCTGGAATTTTTGCTGACGAATATTTGGTAGGGGATGAGAGGGTGGTCGGCGTAGCGCCAGTTGAGATAGGAACTGTAGCGATTAAGCGTGATGGGATACTTGCTCCGAACGTTCTGCCAGAAGGCATCCGTCGATTCGTCAAAAAAACGGACCTGATGGCATGATCCTTCGGGGAAGGCCACGGCCAATGGCCGCCGCGAAGTTTCCAAGGGCGTGTCGTCCGTCTTGATCCTCTCGACGTGTTCTGGATTGAGGACGTGGAGATATCGCTTCAGCAATACATTGCTACGCCACCCAAGGTTGCGATAGACGGACGTCATCTCATCGCTGTGGCCCATGCCGTAGACGAGTTTGTCTGGAGCTTTGGCGTGTTCAATGAGGGCCACGCCCAGACCTACTTTTCGCAATTCAGGATCGACCCGAAGATTGGCGTAGCACCAAGAGAAGAGATCGCGACCCTGAAAATTCAGGCTGACGGGAATGGTGCCAAGAACCCCTTTCAGTTTCCCGCCGAGATCGATCAAAAAGAGGGAGGACGGGCTGCCGTTGTGGCGGTGTTGCCAGTCGACGAAGCGCTTGTTGTTGAAGATGTACTTGGGTCCATACATCCGTTGGACCATCTGCTTGAAGGCGGGCCAGTCTCTGTCCTCGTAGCGGCGCAGATACTTCGCGTATTTCAAATTCCCTTGTCCTCCAATATCGATTGAATGGTCTTGTAGGAAGTCATGCGGAGAAGTTCTGTTTCGTCAAAATTGACGCCAAACTCATCCTCTAAAGAGGTGATGAGTTGGAGGAAACCAAACGAATCCCAACGTTCAAGATTCTCCGCCGAAGAGTTCTCGTTGATCGATTCAGCGGGAACTTGAAAAGTCGTCGCCATCACGTTACGCAGCCGTTCATTCATGATTTGATAAGTTGGTTGAGATAGTAGTCCTTGAGCTCACGGTAGAGCACTTTCTTCGTGGGGCCTTTCGGAAGCGCATCGAGGTTGGGAAGGTGATCTATAATGTAGATCTCCCGTGCTTGTTTGAAGAGAGCGATTTTTCCGGTGCAGAACGCGGCCAATTCCTCGGTGGTGGCCTGGGCTCCATCATGGAGTTTGACAAAGGCAACGATCGCTTCGCCAAGCATCGGGTCAGGCACTCCGATAACGGCGGTTTCGGCGACAGCCGGGTGTTCGAAAATGACATTTTCAAGTTCGGCAGGATAGATGTTCTCTCCGCCGCGAATGATCATGTGATCTTTGCGTGACCCGAAATAATAGAACCCATCGGCGTCCATGTGGCCGAAATCACCGCTGTGGAACCACCCTCCGGCAAAGGACAGTTTGTTCCTCTCTGGCATGCCGAGATATTCATTCGCCACGTTGAGGCCCCGCATGCAGATCTCACCCTCTTCTCCGTGTGGCACCTCATTTCCGGACTCGTCCAGCACTGCCATCTGGTTGCATTCGAGAGCCTTTCCGATCGAACCGCTCTTGCGCTTGTCTGCCGGATAGTCACTGAAGGTTGCGAAGGCGGTGCTCTCGGTCAGCCCATACCCTTCGAAGATGGGCACTCCAAATCGACTCTCGAAGGAGGACTGGACGGCTTTTGTGAGAGGTTGGCCGCCGCAGATGATGCCTTCGAGCGTCTTGTCTTTACGCTCGATTTTGAGACTCAAAAGGATGGACAGGATTGCAGGCATCACGCTGGTCCAGGTCACTTCGTATTTCTGAATCAATCCCCAAAAGGACAGCAACGTCACTTTACCCTTCGCCAATACCACAGATCCCCCTGCGTAGAGGGGCGTCATGAGCGTGACAATCTGGCCATTGTTGTGGAACATCGGCAAGATCGTCATGGTGCGCGTGTGGGGTCCAAACTGGAGTCGCTCAGACAGCGCCTTTGCGTCTGCAAGCATGCTCATGTGGGTGAGCACGACGCCCTTCGGATTTCCTGTGGTTCCGGAGGTGTAAATGATGATGCCAATGTCGTGGAGGTGTACTGCATCCGTCGCGACTGCCTCCTCCTCATGGTCGATCAATGGGAGGAAATTGGGGTGTCTCCCGACGTCACAGAGTTCCACGTCTGGAGAGACCAAGCTGCGCAAGGTGTCTGCCTTGTGCTGGTATCCCGGGTCATATAGGACAATTTTGGAACCTGAATTCTGGGCGATGTAACTCATCTCCTTGGGCGCCAAGTCCTCGTTGATTGGCACCACGATGATTCCCAAGGACAAAGCCGCAAAATACAGAATAAGGAACTCTGCCCGATTGGGAATGATCAAGTTCAGTCGATCTCCCTTTTTCAGTCCCTTGGACTGGAGGAAAGCGGCTGTTCGTCGGGCCAGGCGCACAAACTCGCCGTAAGTGTAGGTTTCCTTCTCCGTCTCGGGGCAGATGAGGAAAGTCTTGTCTGGATTCCGTCTCGCGTGATGGTCGATCAACCCAAATACATTGGGGAAATCCAGGGCGAACGATGTTGGCAGTCTCTGGTGCTCCAGCAAGTTTTCCAATGAGTTCATAATTGCCTACACGCTTCAATAAAAAGGGAGAAATTCAGATCGACGGAGAAGTGAAGCGTGGCTCTGAATGATGGTCAAGGCATAAGGGCAGGGCAAATGCGGGACAAAAAGTTTGTGGGCATTTTAGGCATCGCTTGGCTGCGGTGGCGCGCGATGTCGGCACTGCGGGCATCGCCCTCCAAGGGCCGGTCGCCGCCCTGCATCCAATATCAGTGGAATGCCTTGGGCGCTAGTGGAAGCTACATAGGGCCGCTAGGCGTTGCCCGCAGGCAAATCGATCCTCGAGAACTTGTGCTTGCGGTCCCAGTGGATCGTGGCCTTCGGAATGAGTTTGGCGATGGCGTCCCGGGTCCCGATACGGCAGTCCAAATAGGCCGTCGACGGCTTCGTGTTCCAAGCAACGACATCGAGGATGTCGCCGTCCAAAAATCGAGGGTCCTCCTTTTGACTGGGGATCTCCGGACCGTCAATGAAGGTCATGCCGTATTCATGCTTGGGCTTCTCGGTGTAGCACCGGGCAATGAACCCGTCGACCTCGCGATCTTCGGTCGGCGAGAGGACGAGGCTGACGTAATCGTCCAAACTCTCTGGAACCAGCTTTTTCAGGTCGTCATAGTAAAACTCGCTGTCTTCCATGGCGACAATGCCGCAGGGCTTGCCTGACGCAGACACTTTTTTGGCCGCATATCCCATCACGACGGTGCTGACGCCTGCGCCCAGTTCGAGCACATGGCTGGGGCGATGCTTCAGAATGTGGGAGTAGAGGAGATACATCTCGTGGAACGTGCACCCGGTGGAGGAGCTGGCCTCACAAATGGGCTCAAGCACGGTCCAGAGATCCGTGTCGGCCTTGAGTTTCTTCATGCCGTGGACCTCTTGAAGGTACTGCTTGAGTCGGCTGAAGCGTTGGTATTTGGGGTACTTCATCGGGACGGGGTCAGGCTTCCGCCGGGTTGGTAGCTTCCAAAATGATCGTGTCGGTCATATTGAGATTGGCCAGCACGGAATTGTAGGCAGCGTCGAGTTGAACGTCTCGCAGGAAGCTCCAGTTCTGATGCCCGCCGGGTTTTCCCTGTGACAACCATTGCAGGTGGTTGGCGAGGGGGTAGCGCTGGTAGCCGCGTGTTACAGGGCTGGTAAATCCGGCGGCTTTGACAAAGGCTTCGAGTGTCTGCCGACTGTGAAGAATCATGTGCTCACTCCAGAAGGTGTGGCTCATGAAGGCTTCGCAGGCGAGGAAGCTGATCAAAAAGTCCCCGGAATGAGGGACTTCGATGAGGATCTTGCCGCCCGGCTTGATTCGGCTGCGGACGAGCTTCAAAAACTCCACCGGGTCAGTGATGTGCTCGTAGACGTGGAAGAGTGTGGCGACGTCACAGTGGTTCTCCGGGACGTCATGGATGTCTCCGTGAACTTCGAGATCACGGCCTTGGGCGAGTTCCCGCGCCGCCTTCTGGGGTTCAACGCCGGAAGCTCCCCGGGTGTACGGATTGAGGCGTGCCAGGGCTCCGCCGACACCGCAGCCGACATCGAGCAGTACCTTGTTGCGGACGAGATCCTTGAACATCTGCTCGCGGCGGCTGTCGTCGATCTCGGTCTTCAGGATGGCCGATTGGATGGAATCGGAGTTGTAGTACGAGAGGCTCTCTTTCTCCTGATAGTGGCTGATCTCCATGTGATCCGTTCGGCTCAGGAGGATGGCGCCCGTGCGTTCGCAGCGCAGGACGGCCACATCGTCGCGATCCCGGACGCGGTCATAGATCTGCACGAAGGAGGAAGGGGTGCTCAGGTCGAGCTCGATCAGGAGGTCCTTGATCCGGTTTTGGGTCATAGCTTTTGAATGAAAAGAGAGAGTTGATTCAAATGAGTCGCAGCCAAGTCTGGCAGGCAAGTAAAATGCGCCGTGGGGCCGGTCACGGCAATGAAGGGGCAATCGCAGGCTTCGGCGGCCAATCGGTCCTGATCATCATCCCCGACGACGAGCACCGAGGAAACTTCAACGCCTGCGGCCTGGGCGATGGCCTTGATGTTGTTCACCTTGTCGGGTGGATAGCCGAATAGGCCGGTGAAGTGAGATTTCCAGCCGCGACGTCCAATGATCTCGTCCACCGCGGCGTGCGAGGTGGCGGTGTTGATGAAGAGCGGGAACTGGCTCTTGAGGTCGGCGAGTGCCGCCGCCGCTCCCGGCATTTCGGGGCAGGTGGAAGCACCGTCGATGCAGAAGCGATTGTAGCGCTCAGCCAGTTCGGCGACTCGCGTTGCGGTGGGTTCCGCATCGGGCTGCCCGAGGGCGTACAATTTCTCCAGGACGAGCTGGATGACGGTGGTGCGAAATGCCTTTCGGTGCTGTTGAAGGACGGACTCCACCACCTCCGCCGATCCATCGAACTCTGAAAAGGTGTGATCAAACCCCTGACGCTTGATCCGGTTCGAGTCGATCAGCGTCCCGTCGAGATCAAAGGCGATGACTTGAACGGGCATGTTCAGGAATCGAGTTGGAAACGGCCCCACTGCTTGACGAGGGTCTTCCGGTACTCTCGCCCGCGCTGGTTGATCTCTTTGTCTTCGTAGAAAGAGTCGTCGTTGTGGTGAGTCGTCGAAACTTCTTCGAAGATGAGTCCCTTGCTTGTGGAAAAGCTGTGCCAAGCTCCCTGAGGGATGACTTGGAGATCTCCTGGATACAGGACGCGATGCCTCCCTTCGAGAACAAGTTCCATCTCGCCGGCAAGCACTTGGAAGGTCTCTTCCTTGCGCTTGTGGTAGTGGTTTGGATGGGCTTGACCTGGAAGCTGGATGACGAGTTTTTTGCAGTACTCGCGATTGATGCAATCGATCAAGACCGCCCCGATTTCATTGAATCTCTCAACGCCGTAGTGGTGGGAAAATTCCAAATTAAAGTCCACAGGAAGGGCGATACGGCACTCATTGAGCATGCTCTTCACTTCATGAACGGCATGAATGAGGGGGCTGTGGGCGGGCGGTGCCGGGAGCTGCACTTGACCCAGCATGATCGCGCCATCCTTTGAGATGGGGGCTGTCAAAGAGGCTTCTGCGCGCCAAACGTCGCTCGTCAACTGTCCTGGTGTCACAGGCATGGCGAAGTAGACGTTCGATTTCTGGAGGTTGTCGCCCGCCGCCAAATCCGAGGTGGCAAAGACACCGCGCTTCAGTGACTCGAGCGCCGCTTGTTCTTCGGGCAGCGAGTCTGGGCGCTCAGTGGCTCCGCACATGGTGTGGGCAAGCTTGCCAGCGGCCAGCCAAGCATCAACTTGGGCGGGCGTGGAAGAGTAGGCGTTAAGCTTGATCGTATCGGTTTCGATACCGATGTGGCGCTCCAGCATTTGAGCTCCCTTGGCAATGGCGACCATCACGGCGCGAGTGTCATTGGGATCCTCGTGTGTGGAGAACCCGATCGTACGTTTCGGATGGCGGTTCTTGAGTGTGGTGATCTGATTGAGCTGAAGATTCTCGTGGGGCGTCGGGTAGATCGACACGCAATGCATGAGGGCAAAATCGACGCTGCGATGTTCCAAGAAGCTGACGACGTCGTCGATTTCAGCGAGTGTCAGGCCTCCGGTGGAGACGATGACGGGGCGATTGAAGGTGGCAACCTTTTCCAACAATGGCCAATCTCCGGCCGAGCAACTGGCGATTTTGATCACCGTGATGTCGAGCTTCTCGATCAGATCGACCGACTCCTCGTCGAAGGGCGTGGACATGGTGATCATGCCCGCGTCGTCAACGGCTTGGGTGAGGGTTGCAAAGTCGTCGTCGCTCAGGGCGTTTGCGAGAAAGCGGGGGATGTGCTTGTTGTCGGAGCCCTCTTTATGGGCGGGATGGATGAAGGTGTCGAAATTCCGAAACTGAAATTTCAGGGCGGCTTTCACGCCGTACTTTTTCATGACTTCGCCGTGCTCCCGGATGATGCGGAGGGCGTGGTCGACGCTGCCTTGATGATTGTTGGCCAAGTCGAGCACATGAAGCCCGGTGAAATCGAATCGATTTTTCATGGAGGAGGGAAGGGCGTAACGAGGGGTCAGGCGAGGGTCAGGTCTTCGAGCGTGTAGCCGGGAGCTTTGGCCAACTGCACGCGGCGTCCGGCGGCATTGGATTGATGAGCCGCAGCAACGACGAGCATGGTGTCTAGGCCGAAGTCGAGATCGAGAGGGCTTTGCAGGGACCCAGGTTCAAGAGAGGCTTCGATGTGCTGAATCTCTTCGATGAAGTCGTCGGGTCGGGTCTTCGTAACTTGTGTCCACTCGGGTTGTGCTCCGGTTGGATGGACCATGATCGCATCGCCTTCCTTGCTGTGATTGATGTGGACGATCAAGGTCCCTTTGCTGCCTTGAACGATGGCGACTTTGCGCGGTGGTTGAGTGACGACATCCTGGACCACTCGACCGCAAAATCCATCTTCAGTGCGCAGGTGGAGCAGGCAGAGTTCATCGTAATCGACCTTGTCATTCGTCACGTAATTCAGCATGGCATCGACATTGGCGACGCGGCCAAAGCCAAAGCTGTGGACGAGGTTCTGCCAGAGGTTGAGGGCATGGGAGTGCTCGCCGCTGGCCCCTCCACCCTGCTTCCAAAAGCCGAGATAGCTGTCGTGCGGGCCGTCCAGCCAGGGATGAGCGGCGAAGATGCCGCCCCAGAACTCTCGGAATTCAACGTCGACTGTGAGGACATCACCGATGATACCGCTCTTGACCATCTCCACGGCCTTGCGCACCGAGCGCCCGACAACGTGATCGTAACCCACGAAGACTTTCACATTGTTCTCGGCCGCGAGTGAGCGGAGTTCGGCGGCGGAAGCCATGTCAGGCATGCAGAGGGGTTTCTCCACCTGAACCGCCTTGGGTTTCTCGGCGACGGCTTGCAGCGCGAGAGGCACGTGAGCGGCAGGCGGGGTGCCGACGCAGATCAGGTCAAAGCCGCCCTTGGGTTCGGTTTCGGGGGTGCAAAGCTGAATCTCATCGTCCCACTGGCCATAGCGTCCGGGATAAATCTCCTCCTTCATCCGGCGCAGTGCCTCGGGATCGCGATCTACGACGACCACCGATTTTCCGAGCCTGCGAGAGGCATTCGCGAGGTGGTTTCCGATGGAACCGGCGCCGTAAATTTTGATCTTGGAGATGCTCATGGATTGGAAAGGGTCGGGGAAGAAAGGCTAGTGGGTGGTGATGGACATCAACTTGGAACTCAGGTAGTGAGCATCGAGCGGACGACCGGTCAGTTGGCTAACGAAAGCGAGCTTTTGGTCGATTTCCACGGGATTCAGACCCGGAAAGCGCTGGTGGCGGTAGGCGCTGCGTGGCTGCCAAGGTTTGATGAAGGGCGGATACTTGCTGCGGATGAACTTCTTTACCCGTTCCACTCTGCCTCGACGGGCGAAGGAGGTGAGAGAGCCGATGGCTTGTGCGGGGGAGATTTCCTTCACCACATCTTCGACCAAGTCGGTGAGCGGGGTAAATCCATCCCGGCCCTGCTGGACATTGTTGATGAGGCTTTTAATGAGGGTGAACCCTTGTTCGGAGATGGAGGTGCGACTCTTGCCTGACGTTGCCAAGGCATCTTTCAGGGTCTGAATCACGGCATCTTCGGACTCGCAGCGTTGGCCGACCATGTTGGGGACTTTCCGCTCGAAACGCTCGTCGTGAAGCGGTTGGTAATTCATCACGAAGGTGTCGGAGAGCCAGCCCTCGATGCCCGTCGTACAGCCACAGTGAATCATCGCTTCAGCCCCACGAAGCCAAGCGGTGAGGGAGCCGTGGACCTCAATCTTGGCCCGGGGAACGTATTGGAGAAGGGACTGGTAGATCGCGTGTCCCTCGCTCGGGTGAGGACGCAGGATGATCGTATGATCGGGGAGTTCGTTGCTGAGGCGGTTGATCAGGCGAATGAAGATGGCGAGTTTTTGCTGATTGTAGGCGAACTCGTCGATCAAGGTCGTTCGGAGCTCGGACTCTGGCGTGACGTGGTAGCGCTTGAAAAAGTAGTCGGTCCCGGTGCCAAAGTTGGCCCGAGTGAAATTGGTGCTAACGAGGATGTAGCGTCCGTGCTCTCCCTGCAGCCTCCTGACTTCATCGGCATAGAGGGGGAGGAAATCGGAGTGGCAAAGGCTGAAGCGGGGGTGCCCGGTGCGGACGATGTGCTCCCGGCACTTGGGCGCGAGACCGTGATAAAGGTCATCCTGAAATGTGCCCCAGGAGCAGGCGTAATCCTCGGCCTCGAGCCAACGAGGGTCGAATTTGCGGATCATGTCGGCCCGCCAATCGTCGGGCTCGCCGGAAAAGATGGCGCCTTCCTCATCGAGGTAAATGACACGGAAGTCGTTCTTTTTGAGGTCTTCGTAGCAGACCCGGAGTCTCGTGGGGGAGACGTTCAGGAGGTTTTTGCCGACGTAGAGGCCGTTCTTGAGCCGTTTTCCAAGCTCATAAATGTCGGTGTGATTGCCGATGAAGATCTGATTTCCCGGGCGTGCGCAGAATCCTGCGAGGACGAGTCGAAAATCCAGCTCTCGACTGATGGTCTCGACCGGGAAGAGGAGAGCCTTCTTACCGGCATGCAGCACGCTGGAGCTCTCTGCGCGAGAAGGCTGCGTGTTTGGTCGGCTGTCGGTCGGCTGGTGAGTGGGCGTGTCCAATCGAGAAGGGGCAGTGAAAGTCGTGGATGGCGCAAGTCACGCCGACAAAGAGAACACTGAAAGCGGCAGGCTGGCAATTCAAGCCTTCTCGGCTCGGGGCGGGAAAAAAGTGCGAGCAGCCGAGGGGAGATTCGGGTTGCCTGTGAGCGTGTTGTTGGCAAACGTGACGATCTAACTGGATGTGTGGAATTCTCGGCGGAATTGGAATCAACGGGCCTTTTGACAGGCATCGCTGCGAGCGTGCGCTCGATCTGATGATTCATCGCGGGCCGGATGCTGGCCGGTTGGAGTTGCGCGAGGAAGGTCGGGTGGTGCTGGGTCACCGCCGATTGAAGATTCTCGACCTCAATGACCGCGCCAATCAGCCGATGCGCACAGCCAGCGGAAGGTATGAGATCGTCTTCAATGGTGAGATCTACAATTTTCAGGCGCTGCGGGATCTCGTTCCCGGGAGGGAATGGCAGACGGAGGGAGACACCGAGGTGCTTCTGGCGCTCTACCAAACCATGGGAGAGGCGATGCTGGGACATCTCAATGGAATGTTCGCCTTCGCCATTTACGATCACGTCGAGCAGTCGATGTTTCTGGCGAGAGACCGGTTTGGGATCAAACCGCTCTACTTCACTCGTTTGACCGAAGGCTGGATGTTTGCCAGTGAGATTCCACCCCTACTGAGTCTGCGGGGCCGCGCCGAACCCGACCTGAAGACGATCAAGACCTATCTGTCGACGGGTATTTATGAAATCGGAACTCACACGTTTTTTCAGGACATTGTCCGCGTGGAGGCGGGGTGCTGCCTGTCGCTCAGCCTGAGAAGTCATGCCGCCCCGAAGCCGCATCGTTGGTACGATGTGTCCGCGGGCGTGGAGGGCAGGGAGGTAACGGATGAGGATGCGCTGATCGAGGAGTTGGACGAACTCATGGCACGCGTCGTGAAGAGGCACCTCATCAGTGATGTGCCAGTGGGCGTCAATATCTCGGGTGGCGTGGATTCGTCGGCGCTCCTGCACTACGTCCGGCACTTCCATCCCTCGATTCATGGGTTCACGCAGGACTATGTCGATCCCTACAGTGAGCGAGAGTGGGTGGAGAAGGCCAGCAAGCGGTCAGGGGCGTGTTCTCATTTCATCATGCAGGATGCAGCAGACTGCCTGAGCCGCTTCGAGGGGGTGATGGCGACGCAGGGCGAGCCCTTTGGCGGTGTGCCGGTGATTGGTTTTTCTCCGCTGTATGAATGTGCGGGTTCGCTCGGGGTGACGGTGCTTTTGGATGGGAACGGCATCGACGAGATCATGCTCGGCTACAAAAAATACCATCTAGCGGCCTTGTCGGAGGCGCGATCCCGTCCCGACTATGAGGCGATGTTGGCCGATTACCTGACATTTTGGCAGGAGCCCAGAACCAAGGTCGAGTCGATGCTGCCCCATCGGAATCTCGAAGCTCTGACCGCGATCGATGGTACGGCGGCGGTGGACTCTTCGCTCCTGGGGGCTGCTTTGACGGAGATTGCGATTCGCCGACCTGTGATGCCGCCTTCATCAGGCAGTTATGCGAGGGATTTGGCGCTTGGGGATCTGCTGGCGACGAAGGTGCCGAGGGCTTTGAGGTTCAATGACCGGATTTCGATGATGCATTCCAAGGAGTTGCGGGTGCCGTTTCTGGATCACGAACTGGTGGAATGGAGCGTGGCCCTGCCTGAGCGGTTGTTGATGAATCGCAGTGGAACCAAGGCACCTTTGCGGCGGCTTCTCAGTCGTGAGATCGATCCAAGCGTGGCGCAGGCTCCCAAGCGGACGGTTCAAAGTCCGCAGCGGGAATGGCTGGGCAACGAGTGGCGGCCGTTTGTGGAGTCGGTCTTGGAGAGCGAGTCATTTCAAAGCCGGGGATGGATCTGCCATGACATGGCTCGCGAGCGCTACCAGCGCTACCTTGGCGGCGAGAACGAAAACTCGTTTTTCATCTGGCAGTGGATCAATCTGGAGATCTGGGCGCGCCAATTTCTGGATTGAGGCGGATCAGGAACCTTGGCCGTGCTTGAGGAACCATCGCTCGGCGTTCTCCCAATCTTCCATGGTATCTAGGTTGATCGAGTCCTCTGCGGGGATGACGAGCGGGACGCAGTGGTCACCGTAGATGTCACCGAACGTGTCGAGCGTGCGTGTCCGGAAAAGGTACACCGTGCCGTCGCGGGAGTAGGCCTTCGGAACGTCCTGGCGCCGCTTGATGCTGGCGCTGTCGGGCAGGTAGTGCGTGAGCATGCCCTCGGGCGTGACCTTCATGGCGTAGTGGGGAGCGAAGTGCTGGGGGATCTCGGTTACGCTGACCACGGAGTCTACCTCTCGGGGCTGCAGCAATTCAGCGGCGGTTTTGAGAGTCTCGGCCTTTCGGAGTGGTGCGGTCGGCTGCAGTAGCATGATGGCGTCAGGCACATCACCGGTCTGAGCAAGCTGCTCGACCAAGTGCTTCAGTACAGCGATCATCGGGGTGTCATCCTGCGCGAGTTCGGGCGGTCGAAGAAAGGGGACGTCAATGCCGAGATTCCGGCCGAGTTCGGCGATGTTCTCGGAGTCAGTGGAAAGGACCACGCGACCAACGGCACCGGAATTCACGGCGGCTTCGTGCGCGAGTTGGAGGATGGGTGTGCCTCCAAGGGATCGGAGGTTCTTGTTCGGAATGCCCTTGGAGCCGCCTCGGGCTGGGATGAGTCCGAGGATGCGCAGATTACCCATGGCGCAGGGTGAGGGGAGCGTTCTGGATTTGGCGAATCTCATCGATGAACGACTCGACCCAGGCCGGATCGGGGAGGAAGTTGGCCTCGGGCTCGGTCTTCCGGCAGAGAAAGCCAATGTGAAGGTGATCGGCCGCAAAGTTCATCCGCTCGATCTTCAGGCCATGCTTGCGCAGGTAGGCCTCGATAGACTGTCTCGTGAAGTAGTAGGGGTGGTCGATCTTGATCGCACCTTCGATCCGCTGATTGCGGAGGTAGGCAGCTCTGAAATCGACGATGTCGATGAAGAAGAGGCCGTCGTCAGTCATCGCATCTCGCATCCGCTGGATCGAGAGATCGACGTCGAGGAGGTGATCGATGCTCTGGCAGATCATCACAAAATCGAATGCTTTTGCGGGGAGCTCGATGTCTTCCACGAAGCCGGGAACGACATGCATGCCAAGGTCACCTGCGACGATCAGTTCGTCCGGGGCAGGGTCCACCACGGTGGCTTCACACCCAAAGGCTTGGATCAGTTCCCCGGCGACGATTCCGGTCGACCCACCGATATCGAGGAGGTGCGCGATCTTTTGGTCCTGGAGTGAGGGCTTGATGAAATCGATCAAATCGGTGGCATAGCTGCGCTGCTCGTCCTGAATGGTTTTGGCATCAATGAGCCGATTGTGGTAGGCGCTGACGAGAGGGCGATAGGTGTGAATGTAAAACTCCGTGTAAGCATCGCGTGTCATGACGGGATTGAGAAACACGAGGCCGGATTGGCGGCAGAGGTCGGCTTTGGCCGGGTAGCCGTAGCGATCCACATGACTGATCGTGATGAGGTCGGTCGCCCCCGTCAGGTTGCAGTGTCTAATGCGTTCTTTTGGCTGTGAGGCAAAGTCGTAGCCTAGGTTCTGGACGCGTTCGTGGAGATTGAGGGGCGACGGAAACATGGGAGAAGAAATGGAGGCTCAGTAAGTCAGGCGTTTTGAAGTTTCGAGGGGAATCTCTGACAGGAGGGTGCCAATTTTTTCCCCAGCGTTGCCTTCTCCATAGAGGGACGAACGCTCGTAGTGTCCGTGGGCAAGATGACTTCGGACGGCGGCTTCGATCTCGTTGGCATCGTAGCCTGTGTGAATGACGTTGGGACCATGCTCGCGTCCTTCTTGGCGGGATCCGATGTTTACGGCAGGTACGCCCAGAAAAGAGCACTCCCGGATGGCGACGCTGGAGTTGCCGACGATGGCCTTCGATCGAAGCAGGAGGCGGAGGAAATCCTCGCTGCCGAGGTTCTTGAAGAAGTGAAAGTGCTCGTCGCGGCCGCGTTCCCGAAAAATCCGAATGGCCCGTGAGATGCCGTCCGAACCCGCGTCGAGGTTGGGCCAGAAGCAAAGGACGGGCATGTCCAATCGGCTTACGGCTTCAAGGGAAGCGTTCATCTGAGCACGGGCGTCGCCGGATTCCGTGGTCACGGGGTGTTGCATGAGGACGATGAATCCAGAGGAGATATCCAATATGTGACCCACGCCGCCATAGGCTTCGAACACGTTTTTTGGCATCTCGGGATCCTTGAGCACGTCTGCCGCGATGTCGATGGACGGGCAACCCGTCTTGTAAACGCGATCAGGATTTTCGCCCATACGGATCACACGTTCACGCGCCAGGTCGGTGGAAACATAGTGGGTGTCGGCCAGTTTGGTGATGGAGTGGCGCACTTTTTCATCAATGGAACCCGTGACTTCGCCGCCCTGGATGTGCGCCAGTGGGATGTGCATGTAGGCTGCAGCGACGGCAGTGGACATCGTCTCGAAGCGATCTGCGATGGTGACGACGAGGTCCGGCTTGAGATTGTCCAGAACCGTTGCCAGTTCAATCAGACCGAGGCCCGTGGTCTTGGCGGATGTAAGCCGGCTTTGCCCATCCACCACGCTGTAAACGCGGGCGTGGATCTCAAAGCCATCTTTCTCGATGTATTCCGCGACCTTGCCGTAGATGTCCAAAAGAGAGGACGCCGCGAGAACGACCTGCAACTCAACTCCAGGCAGTTCTCGCAGGTGCAGCATGGTGCTGCGGATTCTGGAGTAGCTGGGGCGGGCCGTGATGACGACGCAAATTTTACGTTTCATGACACCTGGGGATCAGCTGTGAACCACCATCTCGCCAGCGTATGTTGAGCGGTATTTGGGATGAGGAAAAGCAGACTGCACGGAGATTTGAGCCGAATTTTTTGCGCGGCTTGAGTGAAAAAGGTTCAATAGCAAACTTGATTGAGATCGCGCTCTCGCTCAAGAACTTAGTGATTCAAGGAATTAGACGTTCCGATGAGCTGCGGGTCGTGCCCAGACCGGACCTTTTAGGAGCGGTGTGGAATACGCAAGATGGAGAGGCCATTCAATCCCCAGCGCCGATCATGTGCACGGTGGGCATGGGGGCCACGAACTTGCCGCCCCGGGCGAGGAACTCGGTTTCCCGCGTCTTGAACTCGGGCATGAAGTGCCAAGGCAGAACGAGGTAGTAGTCGGGTTTGGCGGCACGGGACTCGTCTTCGGAGATGATCTTGATGCGGGTGCCGATGGTGTAGCTTCCCCACTTGCGCGGATTGCGATCCGCGATTGCTGGGACGAGGTCGGGGGTGATCCCGCAATATTGCAGCGTGGTGCTGCCCTTGGTGGAGGCTCCGTAGCCATGAACCAGCTTCCCTTCGCCCTTGGCCTTTTCGAGGAAGCTGATGAGGTCCTTCCGAATGTGTTCGATGTTGGAGCAGAACTCGTCATACGGCGCATCGGTATCGAGGGCCATTTCGAATTCCCGAATGCGGAGCTCTTGCACCCGGGCGTTCGCTTCTTCAGAAGAAATCCGTGAGCCTAGGTGTCCGACGACGAGGCGGAAGCTGCCGCCGTTCACATCGTTGAGGTGTACGTCCACGACTTCGAGCCCATGGTCGCCGAAGAGTCGCTCGAGGGCCGCGAGGCTGTAGTACTCGAGGTGTTCGTGGCAAATCGTGTCGAAGCTGTTCATTTGCAGCATCGAGGGCAGGTAGCTCTGCTCAAGGATCCAGATGCCGTCCTCTGCGAGTGAGTCGGCGATGTCTTGGACGAAGACGTTCGGCTTCTCCAAGTCATAGAACATGGAAATGCTGGTGATGACGCGGGCTTTCTCCGTCGGATAGACCGAGCGGAAGGCTCGGGCAGAGAAGAAGTCGTTCACCACCTCGAAACCTTTTTCGCGGGCCATGAGCGCCACATCGGAGGGATCGATCCCGATCTTGCGCAGGCCTTCCACCCGGTAGCTCTCCAGGAGCGTTCCGTCGTTGCAGCCAATGTCGAGCACGATGTCGTCCTTCTGGAGGTCGACGGTGGCTTCCACCAGTTCGGTGATGCCGGAGAGGTTGTCGCGCATCGATTGGTTGATGCCGGACTGATAGTAATACTGGTGGTAGAGTACCTTTGGCGGAACGGTGTGACGCATTTGGACCAGTCCGCATGCATTCTCGTCACGGGAGGGATCGCAGCGCACCAAGTCGAGAGGCACCTTGCGCTTGATGAAGGCGCTGCCGTCGGAACTGGCAAGGACGCCTCCGATGTACTGGTCGCCAAGGCTGACGACATCGGTCAGCGCGGCGGAACCGCAGATGCGGCAGGTGGTGCGGGTGACGAGAATGGGCTTGAACGTTTGGCTCATGAGGTCAGTGAGGGAGAGGAGAGAGGAGGGCTGGAAAGATTATTTGCGGGCCGAGTCAATGTTGTCGAGAAACCATTGATACGTGTTTCTGACGCCCGTGTCGAATGGCATGCGGGTTTTCCAGCCCATGTTGGACATTTTGCTGACATCCAGCAATCGGCGGGGGTTGCCATCCGGTTGGTTGGTGTCCCAGACGATCTCGCCTTGATAGCCGGTCACATCCTTCATGAGTTCGGCCACTTCGCGGATGCTGATGTCATCGCCACAGCCGATGTTGACGATCTCGTCGCCGTCGTAGTGATCCATCATGAAGGCGCAGGCGCTGGCCAGATCGTCCACATAGAGAAATTCACGACGGGGAGATCCGGTTCCCCAGAGGGTGACTTTCTCGGTCCCGTTGATGCGGGCCTCATGGAACTTCCGCATGATGGAGGGCAGGGCGTGCGAGTGCTCGGGGTCAAAGTTGTCGAACGGACCGTAGAGATTGGCCGGCATGGCGACGATGAAATTCCGCCCATACTGGCTGCGATAGCCTGCGCAGAGCTTGATTCCGGCAATTTTGGCCACCGAGTAGGCCTCGTTCGTTTGTTCCATCGGGCCGGTGAGGAGGGAATCCTCCCGGATCGGGACTTCCGCTGCCTTGGGATAGATGCAGGTGCTGCCCAGGAGGAGAAGCTTGGTGACCTCCGTCTTGTGCGCGGCTTCCAAGACGCTGTTTTGGATCTGGAGGTTCCGCAGGAGGAACTCGACGGGATGCTTCTTGCTGGCGTTGATGCCTCCCACATGCGCGGCGGCCATGATCACGTACTGCGGGCGTTCCTCTTCAAAAAACTCCAGCGTGGCCCTGGGATCGCAGAGATCCACTTCCTGCCGGGTGCGGGTGATTAGTTCCCACTCGGGCTTGTCGGCGTAGTGCCTCATGATGGCGCTGCCCGCGAGGCCGCGATGGCCGGCAATGTAGAGGCGTTTTGGGGTCACAGAGGAAAGGTCGGGAAAAGAATGGGATTGAGACGGCTGCGGCGGTCGAATGAAGAGCCGGACAGAGAATCGCGGCAGGAACCAGCGTCAAATGATTTTGGGGTGGCACCAATCGCATCGAAGGAGCGCAAATTCAGATGGCGGCGCTCAGGAAAAGGCCCGACTTGGGTGGGATGGAAGGCTGGTGTCCCTATTTATTCATCGCGGCTGGGATCGCCTCAGGCGTCTTTGGGATCTTCCATGAGTGGCGCTGGAGGGTGCGTCTGGACAAATGGATGCGAACGAAGGGGGTGATCGTTGGTGAGGTGGAGGGTCCATTCGATGCCGATGTTAGCTACAGCCCCGAGATTGAGTTTTCGTTTCAGGGGCAGCCCAAGCGCTTTGTTTCTAGGTATGGCGGTTCCGTTCGTGTGATCCTTGGAACCGAAGTGAACGTGCTCTATGAGGCGTCGACAGGCGATGCCGAGGAGGTGTCTGGTTTGAACCGGTGGCTGTTTACCCTCGTTCCTCTTGCCTTTGGGATTCTATTTTTGCTCTTGGGATCGGGAATGAAAGTCGATGAGGATTGTTCAGAAAACTTGAATGGCCTATTGCCAGTCTCTGAGTTGAGGAAGTGACGATGAGTTGCATGTTCGAGGGGATTCCACCCACAGGCGGCGACGGCTTGATTCGTCTGGTGGCTTCGATTACAGGCTGGGCATGACCATGACACGAACGGGCATTGGATATGACGTGCACTCTTTTGCGGAGGGGCGGCGCTTGGTCTTGGGTGGGGTGGAGATTCCGAGTGATCGGGGGCTGATGGGGCATTCGGATGCGGATGTGCTGCTGCATGCGATTGCAGATGCGATATTGGGAGCTTTGGGGGAGCCGGACATCGGGTTCTACTTTCCGCCGAATGATCCTTCCATTGAGGGCATCTCGAGCTTGGAGATCTTGCGGAAGTGTGCGGATTTGGTGAAGGAGCGCGGTGGGCGGTTGGTCAATGTGGATTCGACTCTGATCGCCGAGGGGCCGAAGATCATGAAGTTTGCCCCGCAGATGAAGGAGCGGATCGCCGAGGTGCTCGGGGTCAAACCCAACCGGATTGGAATCAAAGCGACGACGAATGAGCGGATGGGCTTCGTGGGCCGCGAAGAGGGGATGGCGGCGATGGCGGTGGCGAGCGTCGAAGTGCCTGAGGAGGACTGAGACGCCGGCCTGTCGATGGGAGCAGGGTGGCGGCGGGTTCAATCATCCTTATGGAAGGGCGGCCGTTTTCCAATCCGCCATGGGCGGCGATCCGGAGACTACTTCTTGAGTTCGCGTGCGTTGGTCCGGTCGTCGACGACTCGCTGACGGACATCCTTCCAAAAGCTTTCCAGTGGGAGGGCAAAGGTGGTCACTCGGTCGACTCGGGAAATGTTGATGGCGACGAGGTTGCCCGAAAGGTCAAAAAGAGGGCCGCCCATGTCGTTGGGGTCGAGGGGAAGGTCGTGCTGAATGATGTCGGGGAAGCCGTCCGTGCGGAGAGAAATACCCCCGTTGGCGTAATCTTCGCCATCCCAGTTGGCGAGCACTTTGGTCCGGCTGGCCAATCGGACGCTGACCTGGCTTTCCTGGCCGTCGCGGCGATAGAGGACGCTGAGTTCATCTCCGGGCTGTCGTTGAGAAACGATCTCACGCACGTTGTCGAACTTCCGCATCGGACTCCCATCGATTTCGAGGAGGAGATCGTTTTTCCGGAGTCCAGCCGTTGCTGCGGGGCTATCGGCGGCCACACCTGCAATCCGCACGCCGTGGGCTTGTTCGGTGGCCTGCTCCGGCTCCGGTGCCATTCGAATGCCCAAGGCGGCCCCCATGCCGGGAATCTTCCGTCGTTGGGCACTATGGACGCCCAAGCGGATTTCACGGTCGGGACCGTGGAGTGCGCAGAGCCAGGTGGCAGGCGGCAGGTCAGCCTCGGGAAGCATTTGCAGTGGCGGGTGCTTCCCGCTTCCGACAATGGATGCCTTACCCAGAACGATGTCTCGACTGCGGTCTCTCCAGACTTCTCGAACCGGAACCTCTTCACCATGTCCAAGACGCAGGGTGACCTTGGCGAAGGGTGGGGTCTCGCTGGACTTGGTCAGGAAGTAGCCGTCGGCTGAAAGTAAGGTGGCCGCCATGCATGCCTGACCCTTGTCGTTGATGACATGGGCGGAAAAATGGAGTGCTGCCGTTCGGAGACTCGGCAGGGCTTCGGTTAGGTAGAGTCCATTGGTCCGGGTGGACACCTGCCCGAAGAGCGGCGATCCGATCAACAGTCCGACGACGAGCCCTTGGACGATTCGAGCGGTCATCTGGGTGCCTCCTCCTGTCGATCACCCAGCTTGACCGAGATGGCGTGCTTTTCCGCCTTTGGAGCCAGGCCCCGTTTGACGACGATGGTCACCTCTTCGCCCGCTTTTCGATCCCGAATCATCGACGAAAACTGGGGCTGATCGGTGATGGCCTGCTCGTTGATCGAGACGATCACATCACCCACTTTCAGGTCCGAACTCCCTGCGGGCGAGTCGTTTAGAATGTCCACGATTTCCACCTCGACATCGTCGGTCATGCGCGTGGCCACACCCAGGTAGGCTCCGCTTCCGCGTGCCCAGGTGCGGATGACTTCGGACGCGAGCATGGCGTCCCATGAGCGCAGGAACGGAGCCAGCGATACGTGCACATTCTGATCACGGCCTTCCCAGATGAGGCTATGGATTCCGATGATGTGACCTTCGAGATCGAAGAGCGGGCCACCGGAATCGCCCCCCATCAGCACACAATCCGTGTGCAGGCTGTTGGCGGTGGTTTTGACGACTTTTCCGACGCGCAGGACCTCGCCGCGATTCTTGTCGAAGCCACCGGGATGCCCCAACGCAAAGCACCAGTCCCCGGCGTTGCTGGCGGTGCTTCTGTCAGCCAGCGTGACGTGAGGCCAATCCATTCGGGTGCCATCGAGCCGGGCTAGGGCGGCGTCTGTGGCCGTATCGAGCCCGAGGGTCTTTGCCGTGTGAGTCTTGCCATCTTCAGTGACGACATGGATGGACAAGCCGGGTTCCTCCGCCACGTGCGCGGCGGTCATGATCAGGCCTTCGGGGGAGACAATGACGCCGCTGGCGGTTCCTGTGCCTGTTTGCAGAGCGACCACCGCCTGCCTCGCCCGGGGTAAGGCCCGTTGAACCTGCGATTCAACCTGGAGGAGTTCCTTGAGGACCTCTGTCTCGGTCGGTCTGCGGCCCTTGTCCAAAGCCTGCGTGGTCTGCAGTAGCGACAACCCCACCAACCACGCACCCAAAGCTGCGGGGTGAATCCATCGCTGAGCGAACGAAGCCGGATTCATGGACGACATCCAGATGGTAACGACGGTGTGGCCTGTGGTCAATCAGCGTTGGTGAGTTGATTTCAGGGAGAATGACGGGTTGAATTTGTCGTCCGTGCCTGCTTTGCTCCTGCTCCTGCTCCTGTTACCCCCATTTAGAATTCCCAAATGAAATACGACCTCATTGTCATCGGCGGCGGGCCTGCGGGCTACGTCGGAGCCATTCGCGCCACTCAACTCGGAAAAAAGGTGGCCTGTGTGGAAATGGATCGTGCGGGTGGCACCTGTCTGAACTGGGGTTGCATTCCAACCAAGGCCCTTTTGAAGAATGCCGAGCTGTATCACACCCTGACGCATCGCGCCGAAGAGTTTGGACTGAAGATCGGCAGTGTCGAGTATGACTGGAGCAAGGTCATCGGCCGCAGTCGTGGCGTGTCGGACAAGCTCAACAAGGGCATCGAATTCCTCTTCAAAAAGAACAAGGTCGATTACTTCCGCGGAACGGCCAAGATCCCGTCCGAAGGCAAGGTGGAAGTCACCGACAAGGATGGCAAAACGGAAACCTACGAGACGGAGAACATCCTCATCGCGACGGGTGCGAAGACGCGCCCCATGCCTGGGTTTGACTTCAACGGCACCACCGTCATCGGCAGCAAGGAAGCCATGACCTTGGAGACACAGCCAAAGAGCATCGTCGTCATCGGAGCGGGCGCCATCGGCATCGAGTTTGCCTATTTCTTCAATGCCTACGGCACCAAAGTAACGGTGGTGGAGATGATGCCTGACATCCTCCCCGTGGAGGACACGGAGGTCAGCAAGACTCTCGAAAAGAGCCTGACCAAGGCCGGCATCAAGATCCTCACCAACACCAAGGTCACCGGCACCTCCGCCGACGACAAGGGTGTGAAGATCACCGTCGAGGGCGCTGCGAATGAAACTCTTGAGGCCGATGTTTGCCTCGTCGCCATCGGCGTCGCGCCGGTATTGCCTGAGGGGGTGGAACTCAAGCTCACGGAGAAGGGCTGGCTCCAAACCGACGACCGCTATCAAACCAACGTGAAGGGCGTCTACGGCGCGGGCGACATCATTGGCCCGCCGTGGCTGGCCCACGTCGCCAGCTACGAGGCCGTTCAGTGTGTCGAGGGCATGTTTACGAAGACCAAGCCGAAGAAAGTCGGTGTCTTCCCCGGTTGCACCTACTGCCATCCGCAGGTCGCCAGCATCGGCCTCACCGAGCGCGCGGCGAAGGAAAAGGGCCTCAAGTTCAAGATTGGCAAGTTCCCGTATGTGGCCAGCGGCAAGGCGCTCGCCGCCGCCGAGCCCGAAGGTTTTGTGAAAATCATCTTCGGTGAGAAGCACGGCGAAATCCTCGGCGCGCACATCATCGGCAGCGAGAGCACCGAGATGATCGCCGAGATCGGCCTCGCCATGAACCTCGAAGCCACCTGGGACGAGATCGAAGCCACGATCCACGCCCACCCGACCCTCTCAGAAATGGTCAAGGAAGCGACCGAGGTCGCGAAGGGGCATCCGATTCATGTGTGAGCGGTGGACTCGTGTCTGTTCAACGACTTAATGGAGAATGGTGAACTAGGAGCTTGGATCGGACGGGGTTTGTCGGCGCTCGGGGGTGCTCTTGCAACGATCTTGGGGCGTTGGCTGTTCTTGCACCAATCAGCCCAGAAGGAGTATCGACAAATTCGAATGGTGGCATTGCAGAACTGTGTTGGGTTGATTGACTTGGCTGTGGCTTTGGAGAGACCGGATGTCTCCGAACCGCTCTCTTCGAAGAATGGACCTAGTGGCACGGAACCTGGAGACGGTGTAAACGCATGTGGTGACTCGCTTCAAGTGGAGATTTGGAAGTCGAAACTCAAGGAGTGTGTTACCCCTGGAGTGTTCATGCCACCCGATTTGCGAGAGGACTTTGAGTTTCTTATTCGCACAGCGATTCGGTCATCGAGCGCTGCCCAAGTTGTCCCCCAGTGTTCACGTGAATTTCAGAGTGCGTCCGAGTTTTTGGCATCCCTGCGTCATCGCTGCTGCGAGCGGGTGAACCTTGACTATGGGGTTCCGGCGGGGACTGCTCTTTTGAGGAAGTTTGCTCAACGCGTTCGGAGCGACTACTGAAGCGAATCAATTGGTCGTTCCTACGACTCTACATCCAAACGTTATATGGGCATTGAAGCCGGTTATTCCAGTAGTTTATACACCGCAGTTGTCGGCGGTTCCATGGTGACGGAACCAAATACCCACACTTCCTAGGATCATCTTCTCCGAAACAATATTTGCAGGCTCTTACGGGTTCGGGGTGAATCCGAAGTCCAACGAGTGATGGGTCGAAACTTCTTGAATCCAATCGCCGAGGATTGTTTCTCGGAGGTGCGTAGTTTGTGAGTGCCACGCACGTTTCTTCGCGGACGCCCAAGTCTACCCTCATGCCCTTCATGCAGTCCGGGCAAAGAACCACCAGTTCTCTTCGGCGGGGCCGAAGAAACCCGACCCAATTGAGAGATTGGCATTCTGGGCACTTTGGCTGATAAAGCTCACGGCACTGTTTCAGGTCGTTGTAGGTTACCAAGTTTCCATCTACGCGACTGAAGTGCCCTCTTACTTGGTTCCCATTTCGCCAATGCATCGGCTTGATCGAGAATCTGCGTCGATCCGCACGGTCGCGCATTAGTGTCAGTGCGTCGGCGTGCTGACATGCATGGTGGAACATGCAAAGCGTCACCAGATTCTCTTCGTCGTTTGTTCCACCGGTCGCAATGGATTCGATGTGATGGCATTCAAGGTTTGTGTCCCGATTGATGCATCCCGTGATTTGGCACTGATAGTTGTCTCGTTCGAAGATTTGGCGTCGGAGTAATTCCCAATCCTCTTCTTCCATTCGTCGAGGGTCACGCGAACGTCGTGGTGCGGAACTCAGAGTGAGCCTTGGCTCCTCCAATCGCTGGGTCTCGGCATCAAGAGATGGAGCTTGAGTGCGGTCCAGTTGGATCGATGACATCGATCTATTGGGCTCGATGACGATGTCAGGCGGGTCGGTTCGCTGAAACAGTTGGCGCAACCACTGAAGGGGAGTCATTGAAGGCGATTTGAGGGTTTGAGTTGTGAGACAGATGCTGGATGGAAGACCCGAGATTCGTCAAGGCCGACGGTGATGTAAGGCTTAGCCCGCAGTTGGGAGCCCTGGATGTTTGGCACGCGTTCCCGCACTCCTTTAGAGTGCGCCGTTGGTCGAACGGGCACGGGCGATGTCGATTCTCAGGCTCTTTGAGCCTGGGCTGAGTTCCTTCGGCCCTTCAGGCCTGATGAGGCGGTTTGGTTTGAGAGGTGGGGCTATGAGTTTGAGGAAGGTTTGGAGTTAAGGGGTTGGTGAAGAGAGTTTCGCCGGGGCGCGCGATGACTGATTGCGCGTTCCCGCACTCCTTCAGAGTGCGCTGTGGATCGAAACGGGTGCGTGGGTTGGTGGTCCCAGGCTCTTTGAGCCTGGGCTGGATTCCTCGGGCCTTTCAGGCCCGGGCCGATGGGATACGAGGTTGCTCACGAGTGGATTTGGTTCGTTGCCGTTGCATGGAGCCGATTCAGTGTTTGCTGGTGGATACGCATGGGCCTGGGTTCCACCTCCGAATCCCATCACCCATCAAGGCCAACGGCCTTGGGGAACCCAGCCCAGGGTTGGAGTTGCGCAGCAACGCAAACTCTGGGATCATCGGTCCACCATTTCCGCCTCACCGACCCGCTCTGAAGGAGCGCGGGAAAACATTCGATCACATCCACCGCCCAGTCCCATGCCTCAATCGCTCGCGACGGTCTACGTGCATCTGGTGTTCTCGACCAAGAACCGCGAGCCGATCGTTCCTTCCGACCTGCGCCCCGAACTCCACGCCTACATGGGCGGAATCCTCCGCGAAATGGACTGCGTCCCCATCGAGATCAACACCGAGCCCGACCATGCGCATGTCCTCTTCAGCCTGGCTCGCACCAAGGCCCTGAGCGATGTCGTGGGTCATCTGAAAAAGGCTCGACCAACTGGCTGCACCAACAACGGCCCAACCTCGCGGGCTTTCACTGGCAAAACGGCTACGGGGCGTTTTCGGTAAGTTAGTCCCAGTTGGAGGGCGTGATCGCCTACATTCGGAATCAAAGGGAGCACCATCGGGCGGTCACGTTCCAAGACGAATTCAGGAAGTTCCTGACTCGCCACGAGCTCGAATGGGACGAGAGATTTGTTTGGGATTGAGAGGTCGGCAGATTGGTCCAGGCGTTGGAGGTGCGTGCGTGAAGAGGCACATGGATTTCGGTGACGGTTCGTTTTTTTGCTAGCGTGCCGGTTGGATTGTGAGGTATGGAGAGGGCGTGTCCATTGAAGAGAAAGAGCCCGGACGGGCAGTGCGTTAGAGCTGTGATGCCGAGTTGCCTCCACCAGTTTCGATGGCTGTATCTGCTCGCCCTGCTGCAATTGCTGGGCGGGCCGCTGGTGGTGTCTGTGTTGATGCAGATGGGTGGCGGGGAAACGACCGCGCCCGTGATGACCCGCAGTGATGGGCCTTCGTCGTCATCGACGGCGGTGTGGCGGTCGTCAGAAATGCCTCTGGGTGGGGAGCCATCCGAGGTGTGCTTGGAAGACTGGCAGGGGCAGGGGAGTAAGGTGCCTGTGGATTCCGGGAAAGGGATGCCGAAAGGCAAGATGCAGTGGTCGCTGGAGGACTTGGAGCCTCTTCGGATTTTTCCGCCGATGGCGGTCGTGACCGACCCGGAGGGGTGGTCTGAAAAAGGGCGAAGTCGCGGGTCGGGACCTCCGGTGCCGCCTCCGAGACGGGTCTGATTGAAGTTGGTTCCGGCACGGGAGTGACGGTCGCGTGGCGACTGGCTGCCTCCAAGAAAGTGCCCACCCGCCGCCATGGTTTGGCGGCGGCCGATGATGCGGTTTTCCAACCGGTCCGCATCGAAATCCCCCCTCTGTTTCAATCCTGTTTTCTATTTTTAGACCATGAAGTCTCCACTTATCGTGCGCCCCCGCCTCTTGATCGCCGGGCTCTGGGCCGCCTGTTCATCCTTGGTGATCGCACAAGAAACCCCGATCGAAGAGATCGAGTCCCTTCCGTCCATTGTCGTCGTGGGCAAGGCGGAGAACCTCCTCGGAGAAACCGACACGGCCTCCAAAGGGCGGGCCACGCAGGAGGACTTCCTCTCGCGTCCTCTGCTCCGGCGTGGTGAGATCCTGGAGACGATTCCGGGGATGATCATCACGCAGCACGCAGGGGGCGGAAAGGCCAACCAGTACTTCCTGCGCGGATTCAATCTGGACCACGGCACGGACTTCGCCGTGTCGATGGACGGGATGCCGCTGAACATGCGGACCCATGCCCATGGTCAGGGCTACACGGATCTGAACGTGATCATTCCCGAGCTGATCCAGGCCATCGACTACGCCAAGGGCACCTACACGGCGGCTGACGGGGATCTCTCCAGCGCGGGCAGCGCGAATTTCCTGCTCTGGGATGTGCTGCCGCAAAACATCCTCACGCTGGAGTATGGCTCGTACAATTACGCACGCGCTTTGGTGGCCGGGACGCTGCCTCTGAGCGCAGGAGTGGCCAAGGAGGAGCTGGGTCTGACCTATGCGCTGGAGCACACCTACTACGACGGACCCTGGGACAATCCCGAAGACTCGACGCGGTGGAACGGTCAGTTGCGCCTGTTTGCCGGGGATGAGGACAACGGCTGGTCGGTGACCTACATGGGCTATCGCGGCGAGTGGACCTCGACGGATCAAATCGCGCAGCGTGCCATCGAGTCGGGGCTGGTGGGGCGTTTCGGAACTCTGGATCCGACGGCGGGCGGTCTCTCGACACGCCATTCCCTCAATGCCGAATGGCATCACCGGGAGGACGATGTCGTCACGCGCGCCAATGTGTATGCGATTCACTACTCGCTGGAGCTGTTCTCCAACTTCACCTACTTCATGGACTTTCCCGGACCTGTCCCTCCGGTTGGAGATCAGTTTGAGCAATCGGAGGATCGCTGGGTCTTCGGAGGCCAAGTCGCCCGCACCTGGGAGAACCGCGAGATCTTCGGCAAGCCGGGCGAGGTCACCCTCGGGTTGCAGACGAGGCATGACGTGATCGATGGCATCGGTTTGTATCGGACGCAGGCTCGGAACCGCCACACGACGGTGCGGGAGGATGACATCTTCGAAAGCAGCATCGGGCTGTATGCGGAGATGACGAACCATTGGACGCCGTGGTTCAGAACGGTGCTCGGGCTTCGTGGCGATCTCTTTCACTTCGATGTGAACAGCTCGCTGGCTCAGAACAGCGGCAACGACTGGGCCGGGCTGGTGAACCCGAAGTTCAGTGCGATTCTAGGCCCTTGGCATGACACGGAGTTCTACCTGAACTTTGGCACCGGATTTCACAGCAATGACGCGCGGGGAGTCACGACTACCGTGGATCCGACAACGGGGCCTGCTTTCACTCCGGTCATGCCGGTGGATGCCTTGGTGCGGACCTACGGTGCGGAGATCGGGATGCGGACCCAGGCCATCCCAACGCTAACCCTGACCTCGGCCCTGTTCTGGCTGCGGAGCGAGAGTGAGCTGCTTTATGTGGGGGATGCGGGTACGAACGAACCCGGTCCCGGATCGGACCGTTTCGGCGTGGAACTGGCTGCTTACTGGCGTCCGGCGCCGTGGTTTGGGATGGATGGGGAGTTGGCGCTGACCCATGGACGGCTGCGGGGGCAGCCGGGGATGGATCGGATTCCGAACAGCGTGCCGGTGATGTTTAACGGAGGCATGACGCTGGGAGCGCAAGGGGGCGATGAAGGATTCTTTGCGGGTCTGCGGGGGAGGGTGCTCGGACCGCGACCTCTGGAAGAAACGGGCACGGTGGAAAGTCGGGCGCTGTTCATGCTTAATGGTACGGTCGGCTATCGGCGCGGCGATTGGGAAGCGGCGGTGGATGTCCTGAACATCCTGGGGCGGAAGGACAATGACATTGAGTACGCGTATCAGAGTCTTCTGGCGGGTGAGGCACCCCCGGCGCCGCCCGACACGGGAATCGACGACCGCCATCTGCATCCGGTCGAACCCCGCATGGTTCGGGTCCGGTTCACGTGGCACTTCTGATCGAGAGTTTGAAGTGACAGCGGGCTGAACTTGTGGCAAAGGCACCCGTTTCAAACGCCTGAAATCATGCCGATGACGTTTCCCATCGCCCATCTGGTGCCTCACGGCGACGTGTCGCAGTTGGAGGTGCTGTGCCACGCGGTCGGGTGGGGTTTTCAGCACATCCTGCCACGTGGGTTGGACCACGTGGCGTTTGTGCTGGGCTTGTTTTTTCTGGCTCGGCAGATGCAGCCGCTGGTGACGCAGGTGGCGCTCTTCACACTGGCTCACTCCGTCTCGTTGGCGATGATGATGCTGGGATGGTTTGCGATTCCATCGGCCTGGGTGGAGGTGGCGGTGGCTCTAAGCATCGCCTTTGTCGCCGTGGAGAATCTTTGCGGCGAGGGACTGCGCCGTTGGCGTTTGGCGATGGTGGGTCTGTTTGGTCTGATCCACGGCATGGCCTTTGCGCATTCCTTTTACGAGATGCCGGTTTCCTCGGCGGTACTGCCTCTTGCCCTGACCGGATTTAATCTGGGGTTGGGGCTGGGGCAGATGGCCGTCATCGTGGCAGCATTCGCCTTGGTGGCCCCAGCTTGGTCGCAGATCTGGTATCGGACTCGAGTGGCCATCCCTGCTTCCTGTGTGATTGCGCTGGGCGGGCTCCTGTGGGCGATCGGGCGCACGTTCCTATTGTAGGCGCACCTAAAGAATGATGCTTGAGTTGCTGAGGAGGTGTGGCAGTATGTTTTGATTAGTGAGACGGCGGCGGGATGTTGCTGTTTCCAGGAGTTTAGACCTGCTCCTGTCATCTTGATGAAACATTCGTACATTCAAATCACTCTCTCCTACTTGGCGGCTGGGGTGATTTGGATCTTCACGACGGATTCCTTGTTGAGATGGCTGGTGGCAGACGTTGAGCGTTTGAGCACCTTTCAAATGTTCAAGGGTTGGCTCTTTGTGGCACTATCGACGCTGCTTATCTATGGCATTGGACGCCAAGCGTACCATAGCCACTTGGCATGGATGGACGAACGTCAGAGGATCTTCCGTACCACGGTGGCGGGTGTTTACCATCTTGTGTTGAACCACTTAAACAACATGCAGTTTGTTGTCTCCGAGGCTGAGGAGAGCGGAGCACTGGATCCCGAGTTGCTCACAGCTGCAAAGAAATCTTCCGAGCAGGTGCGCAAGGGTTTGCTTCGGCTCGGGCAGGTGAAGGACGTTACGGAACAATCGATCGACCTTGCTGTCTATGAGGATGACGAGGGATCTGGCTGGGTGATCAATGTTCGGAAGGTGCCTGAGAGCGACGCATGATCAGGGTGCCTTCAAGGGCTGATTCTCCACTGGAGGCTCGTTCGACTTAAACGTCGTGAAATGTCCGAGGGCGGCGTAGAAGCCGAAAATGGAGGCAGCCAGAAGAAGGGTCGCAACGAGCGGCCAGAAGCCGGGAATCAGGGGCTTCCAGTTTTTGGGACGTCGACGAACAGACATGGTCAAATGGTAGGCGATGCTGCGCCTGTCCTGCAATGGTGAAGTGTCGGGCGGCTCTACTTGAAAGCCGGGTCGTCCGGGTTTCCGCCAGTCATGATGTAGGCCAAGAGGTTGAGGAGTTCCTGCTGATTCAGAGCATTGATCAGGCTGGGCGGCATCATGGAGATGGGCTGGGTCTCAATGTCGGCGATCTCCGAGTCGTTGAGCGTGATGAGCGAGGTTGGGGCGAAGGGATTGGTCATCACCTGAAGCTCTCCGTTCTCCTGAGTCACGATTCGTCCGAGCACCGTACTGCCATCCTTCTTTTTGATCAGTTGGCTGTCGTATTGATCGGAGACGACCTTGGAGGGCTCGATGATGTTTTCGAGGAGGTCGCTCATGGTGTAGCGGTTGGCGGCGCCTGTGATGTCGGGTCCAATGCCTCCGCCGTCACCATTGAATCGATGGCAGGTCAGGCACATCACGCTGCGGAACATGGCCTCACCATTGGCAAAATCGCGCTTCTGAAAACCGTCGGCCGTGAGAGCGAGAATCTCATCGATGGTCCAGGCTTTGCCGGGTCCTTGGGGGGCGACGAAGTTGGGGATGTCGCCGCCTTCGACTTTGCTGGAGAGCTCGTCCATCTCAGCGCGCTCGCTTTCGGGAACGAAATTGGCAAGGGCTTCGGTGCGGATGTTCTCGATGAAGCCTTTGAAGCTGTTGCCACCCTTCCAGGTGCGGGCGCGGGGGAACCAGGAGAAGAAGGTCTTTCTCAGGCCGGGAGTCCAACCCTCGGTCGCATTGCGAAGGGCGAACATCAACGAGATCTGCTGGCGGTTTGGACGACTGGCGGACGCGGATTGAGCGGCGCGTGCGTAGCCTTCGTGGCGGGAAAGCACGGCATCTGAGGCGAGATCCTGCCAATCATCGGTGGCGGTGGCCATCAGGCCGAGTGTCTTCGAAACGACGCTGGGGGAGTCGAGGAAGACGAGAAGTTGGCAGAGTTCACGATCAATGATCGGCTCCTGCGTCGGGTAAAGATGGGACAACCGACTGGCCACTTCCTCACAGGTGGAGGCGTCGGGTTTGCCGAGGCGCGTGAAGATCAATCCGAGGGCCCGGAGTGCTGCCAGCGTTTGATCGCGACTCAGCTTGGAGGTTTGGAGCACGTCGAGGGATCGAAGCATCTGCTCCTGAAGCTCGGCGTCTTCAGCCGACACGGAGACGGTGCTCTTCACGGACTCGCCGGGCTGCGGCTTCTTGTCGAGCACCAACTGCGGCCGGGCACTGGCGTGGGCGAGCGCGATGGTGGCTTCGATCAATGCCTGCGGATGCGTCTCGGCCAAGGCGCGTTCCCGCCAGAGTTCCACGGGTTGCCGCTCGATGGCGACGCGGGCGGCGTAGCGGAGGTGGCGGTCACTGTGGCTGAGGTAGGGCCAGGCTTTTCCAAGCGCCTCCTCCGGCTTCACATCTCCAGAGTGGAGAGACTCCAGCATGCGGCGCATGTGCATTTCTTCAGAGAGGAGCGGGGGCGAGGCGGGCTCGGTGGATTCAGCTCCGGTGTAGGTGACGCGATAAACGGCGCTCTGGGTGCGGCGACCGCCAATGGCGAAGTACATCGCGCCGTCGAGTGGGCTGATCACGACATCCGTGAGGGGCAGGGGTTTGCCAAAGAGGAACTCTTCCTTCTCGGCGGCGTAGCTGGCACCGTCCGGCGTCAGGTGAATGGCCCACATGGTGCCGTAGGTCCAGTCGTTGATGAAGACGGCACGCTGATACTTGGCGGGGAACTTGGCCTTCGTTCCCGCGACAACGCCGGTGGGGCTTCCGGGGCCGATGTTGAGCGTGGCGGGGAGGCTGTCGGGATAGTACTCCGGCCACTTGCCCGAGCCGCTGCGCCATCCGAAATCGGCGCCGCTGACCGCATGGTTCACGCGGGTGGGGCGGTACCAGGGGGAGCCGATGTCCCACTCCATGTCGGCATCGTAGGTGAAGAGATCGCCCGCACTGTTGAAGGCGATGTCGAACTCGTTGCGGAAGCCCATGCAGAAAAGCTCCACGTCGCTGCCATCGGGCTTCATCGAGGCGATGAAGCCACCGGGGGCCAGCTTGCCGCGGGCGTGGCCATTGGCGTCCCACATGCGGGGGAGGAGATGATCCTCCGCCCAGAGTTCGGCGGGACGCGAGCGGCTGAGCTCATTGGGGAGGTCGGTGTGGTTGCCTCCATTGAAGTAGATCCGCTTGCCATCGGGGCTGACGGTCATGGAGTGCAGGCCGTGCTCACCCCCGCCGCTCATGGTGACGAGCTTCTTGACCTCGTCGTACTGGTCGTCGCCGTTGGTGTCCTTGAGTTGGTAGAGGCCATTTTTCTGCCCGTCCTCGTTGACCATGACGTAGAGGCTGTCGAACGCATGGAGCAAACCGTGCGCCTTGCCCATGGCCACACTCAGTCGTTCCGGCGCGGATTTCTCGGCCACATTCATCCGATAGAGGCTGCCATATTGATCGGAAGCGATGAGGCGACCCTTGTCATCGATGGTGAGGGCCACCCAGGAGCCTTGTTCGTCTTTGGGGACGACGTAGAGTTGTTCGACGGAAAAGCCGTCGGGGACGGTGATGTCTTGGGCATCAATGGCGATGCTGCTGCCGCCCTTCTTGCTGGACTTGGACTTTCCATCGAGCGCGAGCCCCCACGGTCCATCGCCATACTTCGCGATCACCACTGCCGGTTTCCATGCTTTGGTTCCGGTGGTCGCGGCTTCCCATGTGGACCCCGTTTCGAAGACCAGTTCCTGCATGTTCGCCAGCTTGACCGTGAGCTGCGCGATCAAACCGGCGCTACCGCCCTTGTTGCCTGCATCGACCTTAAGTTCATTCGTCTCACCGGGCTTGATGAACTTCGTCGCGTCCACCTCAGTCGGGTCCTGCCAATCGGGATTCGTAGCGAT
>CAXBNA010000007.1:0-60274 GCA_963976915.1 uncultured Verrucomicrobiales bacterium | reverse complement strand
TCGCCTCAGGAGCGATGAAGTCCGGCGTCCCCATCGCCACGTTGCTCATCGTCAGGCCGGAGGCCTCGCCACCGATCTGCTTGGCGAGGCCGAAATCCGCGATTTTGACGCGGCCCTCCGAATTGATCAGAACGTTCGCCGGTTTGATGTCGCGATGGACGATGCCCTTCTTGTGCGCGTAGTCGAGCGCGTCGAGCACGTGGGAAATGATCGCCACCACCGCGTCCGCCTCCAGTTTGCCGCCGCTGGCGTTGAGGTACTGCTGCAGGTCCATCCCGTCGATGAACTCCATCACGAAGTAGAGATGGCCCTCCGAGGTCTGGCCAAAGTCGAAGACGGAGATGATGGCGGGATGGTCGAGGCTGGCCATGGCGCGCGCCTCGAGCTTGAAGCGCTCCACGAAGCCCGCGTCCCCCGCATCGTACTGGAGGGATTCCGGCAGGAGCTTGATGGCCACGGCTCGGCCGAGCGTGGTCTGGACGCCCTTGTAGACCGCGCCCATGCCGCCACGCCCGATCAGGGCGGTGATCTCATACTGCGGCAGCAGCTCCTGAAGCCGCTCCACGGAGGGCGGTTCCCAACCGGAGGAGCCGGAGGATGCACTGCTGTTCGCCGAGCTGGCCATGCGACGAGGTTAGGGGATCTGCTGGTGATAGCAATTCCATTCGCTGAAGCCCATCCCCTCAACAGTGCCTTGGAAGAACGTCTCGCCATCCGCGTTGAACCCTCATGCCCTCCGAAGCCGCCTTTTACGGATCCCTGATCTTCGGAGCCATCGGCATGGGCGCGATCCTGTACGGAAAGACGATCAAGGCACCCAAGAAGATGATCCTCGGGTGCCTCATGGTCACCGTCTCCTACCTCGTCAGCGAGACTTGGCTGATCTGGTCAATTGGTGCATTGCTCAGCGTGATGCTTTGGCGATCGGAAGATTGAGAATCCATGAAAAGGAGAACATCCATCGTGGCGACCTAAGTCGATCTCGCCTCGACATCCTCCACCCAACCCGGATCGTTGAGGGCAGCCCTCCCTGCCTAGTCTTCGCGTCCAACAACCTGTCTTTCCGATTCGGACATGCGTATGGTCCTGCATGAATCCAACCCTCGATACCCGACTCGGCCACAGGCATCGGCCTTCGAAGTCGCCGGTCATGTTTCAGCGCTGGGACGAACTCGCCTTCCTTCACTGGCGATGGGACCCCGCCGAGATTCAGGCGACGCTGCCACCGGGACTGCAGGTGGATACCTTCGACGGGGACGCCTGGCTGGGGGTCGTTCCATTCTTCATGCGAAACGTGCGCCCCCGATTCTGCCCAGCCGTTCCGTGGCTCAGTCACTTCCTGGAGCTGAATCTCCGCACCTACGTTTTCGATGAACAGGGGCGATCCGGGGTTTGGTTCTACAGCTTGGATTGCAACCAACCGCTGGCAGTCTGGACGGCCCGCACCTTCTTCCACCTGCCCTATGAGCATGCCCAAATGAACGCGGATGCAACGCACGATGGCTGGGTAAGGTACGGATCTCATCGCGCTGGCGATGATCACGATTCGGAGTTTGTCTATCGTGTTTCGCGTCAGACTCACCCGGCGGAGCCCGGCTCGCTCGAGTTCTTCCTCGCGGAACGATACCTGCTCTTTGCCAACACCCCGGGTGGGTTGCGCGTCGGACAGGTGCATCACCAGCCGTACCCGCTTGGTGAGGTCGAGCTCGCCGCTTGGGATGATCGCGTGATCCGCCTCAATGGATTCGACAGCCCCGGCCGTGCGCCTGATCACGTCATTGGCTCTCCAGGCGTCACTGTCGACATTTTCCCGCTGACTACTTGAGACTCGCGAGATAGGCGAGCAGGTCCGCGAGCTCCTGAGGGGTGAGGCCTTGGATAAGCCCCTCCGGCATCAGAGAGATGGGCAGGGGCGTAGCCGGCTCATCCTCTTTGGTGAACGTTAAAGTTTCGCCAGTGACACTGCGGAAGCTCACCTCGCCGTCATGGTCACTCAGGATGAAGCCGGTCTGACCGCCCATGGTGACGGTGGCGAACCCTGGACTGATGACCTTCGTCGGCTCGATGAGGCTCTCGAAGAGCTGCTCCCTCGTCAACCGGGTTCCGACTTGGCTCAACTCGGGGCCGACGTTCCGGCCTTCTCCGCGCACGACGTGGCAGCCCAGACAGACCGCCATTTTCCCCGTGGCGGTGAGAAGGGTGCGACCTTCCTCGACCCTGCCTTCGAGGCCCAGAATCGCCGCAGGTTCCGGCCGGGGTCCGACCGTAGCCAGTCGCTCGTCCGCGGGCCGGAATCGATCAAAGAGCGCCCGAACATCCGCGTCTGGAGACTCCAACCCCACCTTGACGGCGCTTTTTTGTACGGCGCTCGACAGCCCGCCAGCTTCCATCGCATGAACCACTCGCAGCGCGCCTGGGACATGTCCGAGGAGGATCGTCAAAGCCTCCTGACGGCCATCCTCATCGTCACGAATCTTTTGGAGGAGCCGGGCGTCGCGCTGATCTTCAAATTGGTGCGCCGCACTTGAGTTGGCCTCACTTGGTTCCATGGACGCAATCCAATTCCACAGAGTGAGGAAACCCCTCGTATCGACGACTTGGGGGCCAATGATCGGCATGTGCCCGGCACCCGTGCGGGCGATTCGATTGACCAATACCGAACGCCAGGGTGTGCCCGGCATCACAAGGCGCGCGGCAGGAATGCCGAGCTCTCCACGGATGGGCTTCTCGTCGACGAGCGCCATGTCTTCCAACTTCTGCTCTTGATTGAGACGGATCGCAGCAGAACCTCCCGCCGCTTGGCGATGGCAATGAGCGCAGTTGATGTGCAGCCAGTCCCGCGCGTGCGAATCGAGATCCGAAGTCGCGTCAGCGACGGGTGCCTTCACCTGGATCGCATGATCGAAATCGTCGTCCACAAGCTTCAGTGCCTTCAGCGCCGAGACGGGATCGACGTCGGCATCTCCCGCCATGATGCGAGCGAGCTGCTCCGGCTGGAAACCAAGCGCGACCCCTGAACGAACCGTGTGGCAACGGCCACACTCCGCCCGTGCATGAAAGCGCCAGTCGAGCGGCTCGTCGTCTATTTGGACAATTGCCCGGTCGCCATCGACAGAGACCAGATCCGCATCAGAACCATCGGCACGCCAGCGGTACGTGTAGCCGCTCCATGTCGCACCGTCGAAGTGCAGAATCTGCGTTTCAATCCGCTGAAACGGGGCACTTGCAGTGAAAATGGTTTTCGCCAGGACCGCATCTTCCGGCCAATGCTGCTCGACACGAATCACGGTGCCATTCGGGCGGCGGACGACATTGCTCGTGAGTGTCGCACCCTCAGGGAAGGCGACGAAACGACGTGCCGAGGCGCCGTCCTGCCACATCGGCTCCCGAACCTGATACTCGTAAACCCCGGGTGACGGAATCTGCCCGACCAGATCTGCAAACAAACCCGTGGCTCCCAAAGTCGTGGGGAAACTGGACGTTCGTCCCGCCGCCGGATTGGGAACGAGTTCGTGAATCGAACCCACCGCATCGAAGTGGAGGTAGTAAAGCTCGCCATCTGGAGCACGCCCGAAGCTGACAAGCTTGTGAGGCGTGTCGGCGATTTCGAGGTGCTTCGTGATCTGGCTCCCGTCGTGCCAGAGTGCCCAGACCTTTCCCGTCTCGTAGTCGCCATAGATGTAGGCCCCCTGAAGATCCGGATATCGCTGACCCGTGTAGACGTAACCACCCGTGATCGAAGCCGCCTCGGTATGTGGATGCGCGATCACTGGAGGAGTGATGGGGGAGGGATTCGGAGGGGCATCATGTCGGACAGGCTGACTGGCTTCCAAGGTGCTCCAGCCGTAATTCCCACCGCGTTCGATGAGATGGATCATCTCCCACAGCTCCCAACCCACATCGCCACACCACAGGCGATTGTCAGGGCCGAAACTGATCTTCCATGGATTGCGAAGGCCGTATGCCCAGAGCTCGGGACGCGCCTTCGGCACACTCAGAAACGGGTTGTCTGGCGGGATGGCGTAGGCTTTGCCAGCCTCCTCGTGGTCGACGTCGAGACGAAGCACCGAGCTCAGCAGATCGCTGAGATCCTGTCCGGTGTTGCGCGGGTCGGGCGGTGTCGGCACCTCTCCATCACCTGTGGTCAGATACAGGTATCCGTCTGGCCCAAATTGAAGGTGGGCTCCGTTGTGTCCGCCAGAGAGCCAGGTCAAAAGCACCGTCTCCGAGGTCGGATCGATCACGGGTGGATCCAATTGCTTCAGCTCGAAGCGGGACAAGCGCGATCCATGCTCGAGCTTCGGCTGCAGCGTGTAGGTGACAAAAACGCGCCGGTTCTCCCGCCAGTCGGGATGAAAGGCGATGCTGTACGCGTTCTGCATCTCCGCATCAACCTCCTTGAGATCGGCCACGAATTGCAGGTCTTCGTTTCCTGCTTGGGGGACAAAACTCAGGATCTTGCCACCGCGCTCCACGACGAAAAATCGGTCACTCCCTGGAGCAGTGGCCAGCTCAAGCGCGTTGCTCAGTTCAAGGCCGGGAAAAACCGTGGCGGCGATGTAGGGGGGTGGAGGCTCCGGTGAGCCATGAAGGCGCGAGACCTCCCACGGCGTGCGCGATTGGGAAAATCCCAGGCAGGGAGCAACGAGGCAAAAGCCGGATAGGGCAGCAAGGATCCGCATGGCAAAGTCGGCGATACTGACAGGACCCCACTGCCGACTCAATGCCGAAGTCGTTGGGCGGCTCAGTCTTTCGCCTTCCAGGCGATGATCTCAAATCCGCTGCCGTCGCCCAGAGCCACCTTCGCCTGAGCTTCTGTGACCGCTTGGTTGGTGCGGATCACCACTTTCTGCTCACCCGCCTTCTCACCGCCTGAAATCTCAATATTGGCCACGCCGGGAACCTCCGACAGCAGGCGCGTCACCTCGGCCCGACACGCCTGGCATCGAATCCCCGTCACGGTTGCCTCGACGACCCCATGATCCGCGGCCGTCGCGGTCCCGAGCCACAGAATGGCCATGGTGCAGAATGAGAGAAATGCTTTCATCCAGACACAAACGACCCGGAAGGTGCGGACCTTGCCGCACACTCCCGGGTTCGAAGTTTGAAAAGGGTTGTTGGGACGAAATCGGCCTATTTCTCGACCCAGCGAACGGCTTCCATGAGCAGTTCGCGAGCGGAGGCGAGACCGAGCTTCTGACGAATGTTCGCCTTGTGAGCGTCCACTGTCTTCGGACTGAGGGCCAACTTGGTACCGATCTCGTGGGAATCGAAGCCGCGACCGACCATCTCGAAGACTTCGAGCTGACGATCACTGAGCATCCGTCCTGGCTCACCGCGGGAACCAGTCCGAGGACCGCCACCGGCGACGATGCTGCCAAGGAGATTGGCGCTGAAGAAGAAGGAACCGCTCATGACTTGGCGAATGCCGTGAAGCACGCGGTCACTGGACTCTCCCTTCATCAGGTAACCCATGGCACCCGCACGCAGGCAACGCTCGGCGTACACATTCTCGTCGTGCATGGAGTACACGAAGATCTGGGTATCCGGGTGGCTTGCGCGCAGTTTCTTGATCAGGTCGACGCCACTGCGATCCTTGAGCGTAATGTCGAGGATCATGATGTCGGGTTTCAACTTCGAGATTTGCTGGAGCGCAGTTGCCGCATCTTGGCTGCTGCCAACGATCTGCATATCGCTCTGCTTCTCTAAAAGTTTACTAAGCCCCTCGATGACAATGGGATGGTCGTCCAGAATATAGATTTTACTTTTCACAAGACTCCTAGTGAAGTGCGGAGTTTTCGGATGTCAAGCCCACATTCCTAGGTTTTCCGCACATCATTTCGAGAATAATTTTTGTTCCTTTGCCCGGCGAGGAGCGTAGAGCGAGCTCGCCTCCGATAAGGTCCGCTCGGTAATGCATGACTCGTACACCGATGCCGCCTGAGCCATCCTTCAGGTCGCTGGTCTTGAATCCGGTGCCATTGTCGGAGATCTCCAAACCGCACCGCCCCGGCTCGCGAAGGATCAATTTGATCCGAATCTTCTTGGCCAAGCCATGCCGGATCGCGTTGCTGACCGCTTCTTGAGCGATCCTATACGCGTGGATCGCATGCTCTTCTTCCAACCAACCCACGTTGGGATCCAGCTCACATTCACATTGGGTTCTGAAGGTCTTGCGAACCGTCTCCGCCAGAAGTCGAAGCCCTCCCGCCAAGCCTCGATTCTTGACCGCCGCTGGCGAAAGGCCATGCGAAATGCGCCGGTTCTCCCCAATCGCCTCGGTCACCAACTCACGAATCCGCGCTGCGTCTGCCTTCGTCTCCCCATCCAAACTCTCCTCAAGGGCTCCAATCAACACGCCGATGCCGGTTAGGGTCTGGCCGACGCCATCGTGAAGATCATGTCCAATCCGGATTTGTTCCGCCTCAGCGACGCGGATCACCTCACTTTCCAGACGCCGCCGGTCCGTGATGTCGATGGCGGTGGAAATCACGAAGTCCCCAATGCCATAGGCCCACAGTGCCGTGGTCTCGGCATCCACGATCCGAGCCTCTCCTTCTTTGTTTCGGATCGTGAGCGTCGCCCTGACAAAGGGGGCACCTTCCGTGAGCTCTTGAAATCGCTTTCTGGATCGGGGAATCTCGTCTGAATCCACGATCCCAATGTCCCAAAGCACTTTCCCGGACACCTCCTCAGTCGTGTAGCCGAAGAGCTTCTCCGCCGTCGCGTTGAAGCGGATCACTTCACCCTGCGGGCTTAAGAGAGCAATGGCAATGGGCGCATTGTCCAGAAGCACCTGGCTGAGCGCAGACTCCCTCTCCAAGGCTGCTTCCGCCCTTTTTCGGGGCCGGATGTCGTGAAAAATCAAGATGGCCCGCCGCTGAGCCGTCGTTTCACCTTCTAGAATCGACGCCATCACTTCCACCGGCAGCGCCTCCCCATTCCCGTGAATCCTGAGCTCCAATTCGAAGGGCGGATGGTCCTCGCCGGATCGCTTGGTCCGGCGCAGAAATTGAGAGGCCGCCGACTTTGACGCCCCGGTGACGACGTCGGGAAGAGCCAGCCCCATGAGCTGATCCCGACCCATGTCGATCATCTCCTCGAAGGCAGGATTGAGGTCCAGGAAGGTACCTTCCACGTCCACGACCGCCACCCCCGTTCGATTGTTGAGAAACAACCCACGATAACACTCCTCCTTTTGCTCGACCGCCTGCTGCTGCGATTCTCGGTCCGACAGGTCTCTTGTCGTCACAAGAAGCCCAGACTCGGGCATGGCCGAAAATGTCATTTCGACAGGGAAGGTCGACCCGTCATCACGACACCATCGGCTCTCGAGCACCCGTGGGCCGCTTCGTCTCTTTTTGAGCTTTCGAAGCTCGGCACGCAAGGCCGTTCGATCCGCATGGGTCACGATTTGATCCAAACTCCGACCCTTCAGCGCCCCTGAGCGCACCCGGAGTTCCCGGTAAGCGGCTCGATTGGCATCCACAATGCCTCCAGAGGCTTCGATCAACAGGATTGGAACCGGAACTTCATCGAAAAGAGTGCGGTAGCGATCCTCAGACTCACGCATCTCACGGATCGCCTCAATCTCACCGGTGATCACACGCGCAACCCCCAACTCCGTCGTCACCCTCCCCGTTTCATCGCGTTCCAGGGCCTTGCGATGCAGGGAGATCCACTCGTAGTTCCCGTCTTTCCGCAGGACTCGAAGCTGCAGCTCCATCGGCCGCGCCTTGGGCCCTGAATTCAGAAACTCTTCCGTCGACTCGGCGATCTTCTTCAGATCCGCCGGATGATGCGTGCTGGCCCAGCTTTGGGGCATGGCCAGAACTTCTTCGACCGTGTACCCATACAGCGCCGCATTCTCCGCCTCGCCGACAAGAAAACGATGGGTTGGATGATGATAGACGTAGTAGGCCTGCCCGGGCGTCTTGAGCAGGCTTTTTTGAAGCTTCTCAAACTGTTGCGCGGTGTCGTGCAACTGCTTCAGCTTCTCGACGGAAACACTGGGCGTCCGAGTCACGGAACGCGAAGAGCGCTTGGGCTTGCCCGCTTTGGATTTGGGATCGTCGGAATTGGAAGCTTTAGACATGGTTGCGTCGGCATTTGGCCTTCCCCATAGAATCTCACTAAGGCTCCGCCGGTGGGCGCTGTCCAGTTCCTTCCGTTAGGGAATCCCTACTGAAGTGTCGCGCCACCACTCTCCGCCTGGAGCACAAAGTCGCGAATCCCGTCGAATCGGCGGCTCCGCAACCTAGGATCTTCATCCAGCGTCCGCTCCGCCAACTTCCGCGCCGTGCTGACCAAACGTGTGTCGGCAAGGTAAGCCGAGAATCGCAGCGGGGATTGTCCGCTCTGCGCCCGGCCGAGAACATCCCCCGGACCCCGTCGTTTCAGGTCCTCCTCCGCGATCTTGAAGCCATCGTGGGTCTCTTCCATGATCGTTAGGCGGGCCTTCGCCTCCGGATCCTTGTCCTTCACGAAAAGCACACAGTAGGACGTGTGCTCGCCGCGACCGATCCGACCCCGCAACTGGTGAAGCTGTGCCAGGCCAAACCGTTCCGCGCCTTGAATGTACATCACGGTCGCGTTCGGCACATCGACGCCCACCTCGATCACCGTCGTCGAGACCAGGGCCTCAATGTCGGCATCGCGGAATTGACGCATCACATCGTCCTTTTCCTCGGCACTCATCCGGCCATGCAGCAACCCCACGCGATGCGGCGCCAACCATGTCTGCCACTCGTCAAAACCGGTGGTCGCCGCTTTGACATCCAATTTCTCAGATTCATCGATCAGCGGATACACGAGGTAGGCCTGCCGACCTTCGAGCAACTGAGCCTTCAGAAACGCCGCCGCCTCTTTCACTTTGGATGCCGGCCGGATCTTCGTCACCACCTTGCCCCGCGCCTTCGGACGCTCATCAATGGTCGAGACATCCAGATCGCCGTAGATCGTGAGCGTCAGGGTTCTTGGAATTGGCGTGGCCGTCATCACCAGCACGTCGGGCGTCCGTCCCTTCTCAATCAACCGCGCCCGCTGGGCCACGCCAAATTTGTGCTGCTCATCGATCACCACGATGCCAAGGTTGTGCACCAACTCCCGGTCATGCAGCAGCGCGTGCGTTCCAATGATCACGTCCGGGGCATCGCCTCCGCCGGACCAAAGCTCGAGCCCGCCACCGCTCTCCCTGCGACTCCCCGTTTTCAATCCCACCCGAATCCCCAGAGGCTCCAGCCACTTCCGGGCGTTCTGAAAGTGCTGCTCGGCGAGGATCTGCGTCGGAGCCATCAGGGCCGCCTGCGCTCCACACTCGACCGCGCGCACCATGGATAGAAACGCCACCACGGTCTTTCCGCTGCCGACGTCCCCGTGCAGCAGCCGGTTCATGGGGCGTGCGGAGGCCATGTCGACCCGGATCTCCTCCACACAGCGACGCTGCGCCTCGGTCAGCGCGAACGGTAGCGAACGTTCAAACTGCGCCACCTGATCTCCCGGACCCGCATGGCTCTGCCCGCCCGATTCGACAAACGACCGCCGCCGGTGCACCACCCTCAATTGATACCCAAAGAACTCCTCCAGCGCCAGGTAACGACTCGCGACCTCCAGCTCTGCCTGATCCACCGGAAAATGCACCACCTTCATGGCGCGCGTCCGGTTCCATCCCGCGAACTCGCCCCTGGCCGACGGCGTCGGCAGAACGTCTTCCGCGAAGTCATCCCCGAGCCGACGACAAACGTGCCATGCCGCCACCCGAAGCGCCTTTTGAGTCAGCCCTCCCCTCAGGCGGTACACCGGCGTGATTCGGCCCGTATGCACCATCGCTCCGCCAGCATCCTCATCCTCGCCAACGATCTCGTATTCCGGGTGCGACATGATCAGCCGCCCCTTCTGGTCCTTGATCTTCCCGTGAACGAACAGCACCTGATCCTCTGCGATCGCCTTGCCCATGTAGGGCATGTTCCACCATCGAAGGGTCAATCCCTGTCCCAACGCGGCACCCGCTTCGGGTTCCACCATCGCATCAAACATCCCCGCACCCCGCCGTCGCCCAAAAAACTTTTGCGAGGTCTTCGTCACCCGCACCTGATGGCAGACCGGCGTCTCCGAGGGCTGAAAAATCGTGTCGGCTGCGTGTCGGCGATCTTCATGGCGAAAGGGGAGCTGCCAGATCACCTCGCCCACCGTTTCCAGACTCTCCTTGGCAAGCAGCTTCACCACGCGCGCCGGAATCTCCGGCACCTCGGCAAGGGGCGTGGTCAGGGAAAGGCTGGTCGCATCAGCGGACATCGCGGGTTCAATGAGCGCGATTCCGCATCTGGTCCGCGACTTGGGCGAAGAACGAGGCCAGCACCGGAGCCACATCGTCGGGAATGGCCGCCGTCCGCATGGCCCGGCCCATGATCTCCAGCCAGCGATCCATCTCAGCCAGTCCAATGGAGAAAGGCATGTGCCGCATCCTCAACCGCGGGTGCCCCCGTTCCTCCAGGTAGGTTTGCGGCCCACCCAGGCGATACACCAAGAAATCCGCCAACCGTTTCTCCGCCCCCATCCAGTCGTCCTGCGGATACAGCGGGCCGATCACATCATCCTCCCGCACCTCCGCGTAAAACGCCGCCACCATGGCCCGCAGTTTCGCTTCGCCCACATGGGCACAGATTTCGTTCAGATCGATCACAGGTCCAACAAATCGAGAATCGGAGGGAATGCGAGCCTTCGTTGGTTCGTCGAAAGTTAGATGGGCTGAAAGTTTGACCTCGCTCGTAACGGAAGAATGGTCGAACTGAAAAACACCCAGCCAGACACCATGAAACGATTTTCCACCTTTGCCGTCGCCGCCATGTCCGCCGTTCTCGCCACTCCTTCCCCCTCACCCGCCGCTGAGGCGGACGACTCCAAGACCGCCATCGCCACCATTGGAGGCGGCTGCTTCTGGTGCACCGAGGCCCAATACAAGATGAAGGACGGCGTCATCAAGGTCGTCAGCGGCTACGCAGGTGGCCACAAGGAAAACCCGACCTACAAAGAGGTCTGCGCTGAAACCACAGGCCACGCCGAGGTCATTCAGATCCACTACGATCCAGCCAAAGTCAGCTACAAGGAACTCATCGACCTCTTCTGGTGGGCCCACGACCCCACCACGCTCAATCGCCAGGGCAATGACCGCGGCACCCAGTATCGCTCGATCATCCTCTACAACACCGATGAGGACAAAGCGATCGCCGAGGCCTCACTGAAGGAAGCACAGGAGAACTGGGCCGACCCCATCGTCACTGAGATCGTTCCTCTCAAAAAATTCTATCCCGCCGAGGACTATCACCAGGACTACTTCGCCCAGAATCCCGATCAAGGGTACTGCCGCGTCGTAGTGAAGAAAAAGGTCGAGCACTTCAAGGAAGCCCTCGAGAAAAAAGGCGAGAAACCGAACGAGTAAAACTTGCAGAAAGCCTGCGTAATTCGGTTGTTAAGTGGTTGCTTCTTTGGCCGGTCCGCCTCGAACTGCACTAACCACCCATGAAAAGGCAATCGCTTGCTGTGGTCAGCCGAGCAAATCGTCCCAGGTGCATTTGAGGGCGGTCTTCAGACGTTCCAGAACTTCGACGCTGGGATTGGCTATCCCAGCTTCGATGCGCTGCACATAGCGCCGGTCAATCCTTGCAACCTCGGCCAATTTCTCCTGGGACATGCCCGAGCGCTGTCTCAAAGACGAGACATTTGATCGCAATCGGTGTCGGATGGGGCGTGGCACTACCAGCGACCCTTGCGAAAGCCTGCATTTTCACAGCGGACGGATTGTCGCTTTTTCTCCGTTGCATTTGCGAAGTGAATGAGTCATCGCTCACATCAAATGAAAACCACGCCTCAGTTCCGATGCAGATCCGGCGGGCCGATTACTCTGTTTCGTTTGAGTGTCGCACTCTTCACGCTCGTCGCCGCTTCTTGCTTGGCTGATGAGGAAAGCGACCTGCTCTCCGGTCTCACCATCCTCAGCGCGGTCGAGGACATCCACCCGGACGGCAGCAAGACACGGCTTTACAAAATCGTGCCACCGCCGCCGAAGCCGCAGCCGGTGGTGGCGACTCCGCCCGCGCCCGAGCCGGTGCTCACGCCGGAACAGCAGGCGGCCTACCTCGCGGAAGCCCAACGCCGCTCGGGCGGGACGTGGAGTTTTGGCGGCACGGTGTATCCCACCTCGACCGCACCGGTGACGCAACTGCGCTGGCAGCACGAGGGCCTGCATTACGAGGCGTGGAGCCGGATCGATTTCAACCTGCTGCGCAGCATCGGGCATCTCGATGTGGAGGGTCGCTACCACAGCTTCTTCCTCATGATTGGCACGCAGGACACAGCGCCGCCTGATCTCACGATTCCGCCCGCGCTCTCCACCGCGCCTGAGGGCTTCGTCATCACCGAGGGTGATCCGGCCAACACGGCGGCGCTGGCCGGGCTGCGCCTCCTCCATCAGCACCACGATGCGCACCGCGCCGAGTTGGTTGAGACGGCCCGCTTGCGCGAACTGCGGGAGGAGGCCCATCGCAACGCGCCGAAGCCGCCGAAGAAGGACACGGTCATCATCTACACGGACATTCAGTCGAAGGGAGGCGGCGGACAATGAAAGGTCTGCCACACTGCGCGAGTTTCCTCGGGGCGCGGACACTCCTTTTGGCGGCTGGGTTTGTTTTATTCGCAAACCACACCACGCCGCTCTCTGCTCAAACCCCGCCACCGGTGCCCGCCCAGGAGATGCCCCGCCTCGAGGCCGGCCAAACGCAGGACTGGCGGCTCTGCTGGCCCTCCGTTCAAGGGCGCACCTATTTCATCCAGACCTCGACCGATCTGGTGAAGTGGTCCTACCTGGAGACCCTTTCCTACGGCGACGGCACCGAGCAGTTCGTGGAACTCAACGCCAACGGCACCGACAACCGTCTTTTCCTCCGCCTGCACTACATCGATGCTCAATCCACCGGCCCCGGCTGGAGCGCAGCAGACGCGGATTTCGACGGCGACGGATTGACCAACCAAGACGAAATCATCAACGGAACCAGCCCCTTTTCCGTCGATACCGATGGAGACGGAGCCCCGGACAACGTCGAGCGTGATGACGGCACCGACGCCAACGATGCGCAAAGCGTTCCCATTCCTCCGGTCGAACTCTGCTACGCCAACCGGCATGCTGTCCGCCATCACTTCGAGCGAGATTACTCACCCTCGGGCGGAAACTATTACCACGAAGGCACCTGTTCCGCCACCGACCACGAAGGCGGCCACTCGGTGCCCAATCCCGCGCCCGACGGCATCCCCGCCCCGATGATCGAGGCCTACAACCTCACCAGCTATCCCTCCGACATTCCCTTTCCCACCAGCCCGTAAGCGTTCCCCGGATTCCCCTACGCGATTGAGACCAGCTTTTACGTTCATGAGGAGCACCCATGGGTACAGCTCAGCAACCCTCAGCCCGATGGGCCCACCGAGGATTACCTGTTCAAATCCACGCTTGACCAGCTCTCCACCCACATGACGCAGTTGAAAGTGAGGTGGGCCACACCTGTGGCGATCACCCGCACCTACCTGTATTGCGAGGAAATAGGGAATGCGTCCCCCACCTTCACTCCCACCCGGATTCGCGCCGTCACCTTCACCATTCCCGCCGGAGAAACGGAGAGCAACAAGATCGAAGTCGTCCCCGACACCTCCAGCACCCACGCCACCGCCTGGCTGTCTCCGCTGGAGATCCTACGAGACGTCGACGACGGAGTTGACGGCAACTGGGAACCAATCAAGGGAAGATTTGGAAGCGCACTGCCCGGTCAAAAATCAACTTGCAGTTGAGCGGGCAGAGCCTTCCGCTCGGCGTTGTCCTTTCCAATTTTGAATGGGAGATCCCCAACCATGCGTTCAAAGACTACACAGCAAATCAGACGACGGGAACAGTCACGCCAATTTCCGAAGCCGACAGACAGTATGCGGAAGTAGAGTGCTACTTCGCAGACGCCGGTGAAAAGGAATTCTTTGTGTCGTTCGATGTGGACTCCGAGCGCGTGACCATTCCACTGAAGATAACTCTCGATGAACCTGTGGGTTCATTCGCTGCATCTTACGGAACTACGAAGTTCATTCCACCCTCACTGATGATTTTGTATCGACCACCACCCAATGAAGGGCTGACATTTAATGGCACCGTTTCCGTGCCTGCGGGTTGGCCTGAGGGAGAATGGCACTACGTTCAGTTGGTTACATCAAATAGGCAGTTTCAAACTTTCTCAGGCAACAATCCAAGCGCCCCGTGGTACCATGGCCTCACCGTGTTAGACAACTCTTACCCTTATTTTCCTGGCCCACATGGCACACACCCCGAGACCAATGTCGGGCACTTTACGACCGGAACGACCGACCAGCAAGGCGGAGACTCACCGGCAACAGGCGGGTTGGGCCCTGTAGTTCAGAGCGTTATCGTCGCAGATGCTTTTAGCACATTCCTTATGTTCAAGCCTGATGGTCAAGACTCACGCTATGTGCCTATCCTCCGTCTCGACTGGAACTGGAATGCCTCCGCAGAAAACACCGGCACTACGGAAGCTCCCCAGTGGGTTGTGCCTGAAGGTCCACCTTCAATAGGTGTCCCGTACAAAACCTCGGTTCACCCGATGTGGCAGCACAACATTGCGATCAACCCAAATCCGTAGGACTCAACCATCTCGTCCAATGATTGCAAAGCTGCATCCCTTTCGGCCATGTATTCTCCTCGCGATATTTGTGGTCATTCCCGCCACCGAACTCGTCGCCGTCTCTGATTTGGTGCTTAGCTCCGAGGTGGTCCATGAATCTGTCGGGAAGGTCAAGTGTACCATCCTGAACAATGGAACAGCCCCAGAATTCTTCGACGTATGGTTCGGTGCGAAGGGATTCGACTTCCAGTTGGAAGATTCGGCGGGAATGGAGATCCCGATTCGTCGAACATGGTTTGATGTAAATTCACCTCGCGATCAGGGGTGGATCAAGACGAGAACTGCGGTCCTTCAGCCCCAAGAATCCTTCGAATACACCTTGGATTTGGCTGAAGCGTTCGGTCCATCCTGGAGTGACGGGAAGCGCCTCCACGTGGAGTGGTTCCAAAGGGGTGCCTTGGATACCAATCTCAGGGACCCCAGCCTCTTGGGTTACCCGGACCATCCAATCGACGCAGGGGATGCGGATTGGTATGCCCTTCGGCATCGCACAGTCAGTCCAACGTTGACTGTGAGTCTGGAGCTTCCAAGCGAGTGGCCGGAAGCGGCGAGTCCTGAAACGAAGAAACCAAATGGTATAAAGCCTGCAGCTCCCGGCAATGACGGGGCGGTGGCTGAGCAACCCATTCAAGGTGGACATTTGCTCACAGACGGCCCGATTTGGCTGTGGACTGGCCTCGCCTGTGGGGTTGCGATTGCTGCTCTCGCCTTCTGGGTCTTCCGAAAAGGTGACGGGGAGCGAGTTGAGTAGATCGGCTGCATCGTCCGGGCGTTGGACGGTTTGCGCTGATCGTCCAAACGCCCTGCGGAACTTTTGGGAAGTTGCCAAGCAACCCGATCTTCCGACCCTGAATCAGTCCGGTGTCGAAACCCACCTCCATCCCCAGTGGTCTGGAATGACCCGTCTTGAATGGGTGCCATCTCCGTCTGAACCGTCCGACGGTGGCTGCGGATTTCCGTGACGGCTTCCGAAGGGGTTTTGGGGTCGTTGTGAATTTCCGTGGCGGCTTCCGAAGGGATTTTTCGGTCGTTGCAGATTTCTGTAGCGGTCGCCAAAAGGATTTTTTGATCGTGGCAGATTTCCGTAGCGGCCTCCAAAAGGGTTTTTCGGTCGGTGCGAATTTCCGTAACGATCTCCAAAAGGATTCTTCAGTCGTTGCGAATTTTCGCAGTGGCCACGGAGAAGGTTTTCCGATCATTGCGGATTTTTGTGGCTGGGCTCGGACCGGTTTTGGGGTCGATGCCGGTTTTGTCAGAGCGAATGGGTGGCGAGATTCAGGTCTGGCGCATCGGTCCCAAGGCGGAAAAATTAGCCTGTAGCTTAAAACAGGATTGACAAAGACGTTACCGATTCCCTACGATCCGCATCGAAATTCAAATTCTAACCAACTGTCTTTCACTACCATGGCATGCTGGGGATTCTCACATTGGGATAGTGGCGTTCGCTATGACAGTCCAGACGCCCAACCAAACACATCCATGATCACGTTGTCTCGTTTCCTCAGCAATCCCTTCGATGACCGCAGCATCAGCATGGCCGAGCTGATGGCCTTTTCCACCGATCACGTTCAGCGGATGATCGCCAACAACACGGGAGGCGAGCTGACGGCCCGCATCACCGCCACGGACAGTGCGCTGACGCTGGTGGCGGATTGTTTCACGGACGACCAGACCAAGCTGGGGCTGCGCAAGGCGCGGAAGCAAGTCAAGGATACCTTTCGGACGGATCTGCCGGGGGCGGTGGCGAAGATCTGCGCCGCTGTGGTGGCACAGTATGGGGATGGCTCGCCCGAGGTGGTGGAGTGCTGCCCGCAGGGGCGCACGGTGTTCAGCTCCTGCCGGGACGACCAAGTGCAGAACCACCTGCAAACCCTCGTCAACGGCGTCACTGCCCATCAGGCCGATCTCGGTGCGCCGCTTGTAGCCCAAGCCACCGCGCTGAAGGACAATTGGATGATCGTCTACAATGCCAGTGAGGCCGCGACCGGAGCCAAAACGACCACGCAGGAAGAGAAGCGGATGGCACGGGAAAACCTCCAGCTCATGCTCTTCCTCAACCTCCTCAAACTGGCGGAAATGTTTCCCCGCCAACCCGAGAAGCTGGCCATGTACATGCAGCAGCATCTCTTGGAGAATCCCGAGGCCAGCGAGCCGGACCCTGAGCCCGAGCCGGAACCTCCGGCGGAGTGAGGGAGACGCACTGCCCAGGCAACGCCTTGCGGCGGGTGGATCGTCGCACATCGCCCAAGGTTTGTCGTGGTCATGAGACGCATCGATCCACTAGGGTGGTCCTGTGAAATTCTGCCACGTCCTTACCGCTCTCCTGCTCATCAGCCTCGGCCCTGCCCATGCGGATGATCGCGAGCTAATCCTCGCCCTGTTCACTCCTGTGGTTGTGACGGGAGGCACCGTGACGATTCCTCCCGGCGACTATCATCTCGATGGAATCGAACCCATTCCGATCCCCTCGCACACGACGGTCTTCGCCCACGGCGCGCGGTTTCTTCTGCCCGAAACCCTTGGCGACAAGGCGCGCATCATCCTCTTCGCGGGAGAAAACGTCGCTCACTTCACTTGGCACGGGGGAGAGTTCGTTGGGCACGTTTTTGACCCCGCCCAAAGTGAGAACACCTGGGAGCCCAGCGTCAACACGAAGGCCATCGAGATCACAACCACGAAGGAGGGCGGCACCCACGACCTCCTGTTCCGGGACGTGAAGTCCAACGGCGTCGCCGGGGCGGTCATCGGCGTGCATGGATTGGCTGGCAAGAAAAGCGACGACCCGGTGGAAGCCTACGCCGAACGCGTCGTTCTGGACAGCTGCACGCTGCTACGGAGCGGCAAGCTCATGTGGGACTACGGCTACCTCTGGCAGATCGTCACCTGGCCGGAGGAATACGAGGCTTGGGAGGTCGCGCGTGCCAAGCGCTACTTCCGGAGCGATCTTTTGCGAAGCGTCTCAATGAAGAAAGGCGACGACCGGGTTTTTCTCGACAACCGGGCAAAGCCCATCCCCGTCACCCAACTCGATGACCCGAAAGAAACACTGACGTTTTTTGGCGCGACGCTTCCCTCAAACATCGCCCGGGGACGGCAGTATTTCATCGTCGATGCCGCGGACGACTTCATCAAAGTTTCCGACAAACCCCACGGGGAGCCAATCCGGTTTGCGAGCGACGGCGGAGACGATGCTGCGCTGGCTTACTACCTTTCCGCCACCTATCTCGGCTACGCACCCTTCGGCAGCGGCCCCGGCAAAGGGGCCTTCGACATTGTGGGTGTGCGCAACGTGCGCGTCACCGGCTGCCAAGTCAGCGCCTTGGGCGACACGATGCACATCCAGCGCTGCGAGAACGTCATCTTTGCCAATAACCACATTCTCGGCAGCCGCATGGGGGCCTTCTTCCTCGCCGAGCACTGTCGCAACGCCACCATCACGGGGAATCTCGTCGACGGCACCAACGGTTCACGCGTGATGAGCGTCGAGCGCAGTTGCACCGACGTCACCATCACGGGAAACACCTTCCGCAACGGCGGTCGCGGAGCCTGGATCAATCAGCCCGTCAATTTCACCATGACCGGAAACGTCTTCGTCAACAACACCACCAAGAATGAGCCCGACGTGCGCCGCGGCCGGATCGCCTACCAAACGGGAAAGCCGGTTCAATTTCCCGAACTCTACTTCACCGTCTACGACGAGAACGCCCGCTACGGCCCCGTCATCGTTCGCAACAACATCTTCCAAGTCGGAGACTCCGCCCCCACCGACGCCGTCACTTTCGCACCCGGCGGTCACGACATCCAAATGACCGGCAACAGCTTCCAGGGAAAACCCGTCACCATCGTCGCCGATCCCACCCTCAAAGATTCACGGATCGAAGCCAACGACGGAGCCATCACAGAAACCCGCCCCGTCAAACCCGATCACGGACGCCGCTGACGTCCCGCGGCTTCGATCGATGCCGCCGCTTTCTCTGATTCACTGAATTCTGTCAGGCCCTGAGCCCCGCCGGTTGACCTGCGGATCAATCCGCCCTGGCCCAGCTTCCGAAAGCCCTGATATTTCGTGCAGTAGTAAAGGCAAGACCCAAGAACATTCAGTCCCAGGGTCATCAGCATCCAGCCCGTCCGATCCACCGGGTCCTGAACCCGTTGCGCGGCGTGAAGGGTGGCGTATCCGCAATATCCAATCGTCGTGACGGAAAAACCGATTTCCAGCATCGCATGTGCGATCCACCCATGGGGAATCAAGGCCTGCTCAGTGAGAGTCATGGCGACAAGCAACCCCACCGAAACCAGCGCCACCAGAATCGCAATCGTGCGGGACATAGGGTCCTTCAGCAAAGATCCGCCAGCGCCCGCAGTTTTGCGTGGGCTGCGCCACGATCGATCTGCTCCTCGGCGCGATTGCGTCCCTCGTGGAGGTCCTTGGCCAAGCCGGTGATCACAAAACCTGCGGCGGCGTTCAGCACGGCGATCTGACGTTTGGGACCCTGGATCGTTCCCGTGAGCACGCCCTCCAAAATGTCGGCATTTTCGGCAGCTTCCCCGCCGACCAACTCGTCCACACTCGCCGGAGCAAAGCCCAGGTCGCGCGGATCGATCTCCTCGTCCGTCAATTGCCCATCGCTCAGCTTGCACAAGCGGTTCAAGCCGAGCGACGAAAGCTCGTCCATCCCGCGCCCGTCATCGGTGCTGCCGTGCACCACCCAGGCCGACTTGCGACCGAGATCGGCCAGGATCTCGCCGAACACATGGGTCAACATGGGATCAAACACGCCAATCAATTGATGATCGGGCCTTGCCGGGTTCAGCAGCGGACCGAGCAGATTGAAGAGCGACCGCTGTCCTTCCGCCGCAAGGATTTTCCGCGCCTCGACCACAGCCTTGAAGGCCGGGTGATACATCGGCGCGAAGAAGAAGCCCAGACCGATGGACTCGATCCCGCGCGCCACTTTTTCCGGTGGAAGATCGATCTTCACCCCCAGTGCCTCCAGTACGTCCGCGCCACCGCTCTTGGAGGTCACGCCGCGATTGCCGTGTTTGGTGACGCATACCCCGCCCGCCGCCAAGATGAACATGGCCGTGGTGGAGACGTTGAAGAGGTTCAGTTTGTCACCGCCCGTGCCCACCACATCGAGCATCGGTCCCGGCAGCTTCGATCGGTCCAGACCGGGATCGACCGCCAAGTTCAGAAACTCCCGCACAAATGCCGCGATCTCGCCCGGAGTCTCGCTCCGCTTGGCCAGAGCGCGGAGAAAGTCTGCCTTTTCGACCGCCGGGGCGGCCGGGTCGACCAGGAAGCGCGCTGCCGTCGCCACCTGTTCGTTGTTCAGTGGCGTGCCGCTGGTTGCCATTTCCAAGAGTGAATTCATTCCGCCAGTGTGCCGGATGCCCGAACTTTTCGCAACTCCCTTGGAGGGCACGGTGCGTAACCTTATTTCTGCCCATGAGGATTCGAGAAATTCAGGAAAGCATCGCCCTTCCCATTTCGCTGGAGGAGGCCTGGGCCTTCTTCGCGAATCCCGCCAACCTGAATGAGGTCACCCCGCCCGACATGCGGTTCAACACGCTCGGGGGCGACGAGGGGCCCGTCGAGGAAGGCCACCTGATCTGGCATCGGGTCCAAATGGCGCCCCTCATTTATCGCACATGGGTAACTGAAATCTGTGTCGTGCGGAAAAACGAGTGCTTCATCGACAATCAGAAGTTTGGTCCCTTCAAGCTCTGGCACCACCGCCATTCCTTCAAGGCCCTCAACGAGAAGGAAACCCAAGTCACCGACACAGTCCGCTACGCCCTTCCGTTCTGGCCATTTGGAGAGATCGCCCACGGACTCCTCGTCCGCCCGCAGCTCCGAAAGATGTTCGATTACCGAAAGCAGGCATTCCAGAAGCGCTTCGGCTGAAGACGCCACCATGGAGTGGTGCGCTTCCGGCAGTCGGAAAGGAAAGACCTGACCAGATGTCTCATCCAATTCGGATGCTCGGACCGATGGAGACAGGGTGAGCCATTCGGGCGCAATTTCTTCTGGTAATTCCAACTGTTTATAATTACCATAATGGAATGGTATAGCCAGTTCGCCCGATGCCGTCCGCAAGATCCATCCGCCCCAAGCGCCCCAACAAGGGCAAGAGTCGTGTCCCTCCATCGGACGCGACCGGGCTCCCGCAGTCGGATGCCGCAGCCTTGAATGACCCGAATCTCAAGGTCATGGCTGGCGCTTTGCCCAGCAGTCGTATCGGTCTTGCCGCTATCGCCACCCTCGTGCTGGGCTCCATCGTTGCCGTTTGGCAGGCCGTGCGCGCCACGGCTGCGGAGCGTGTCGCCATTGAACAACGGGATCTCGCCTACGAGGCCCAGCTTGAGGCTGCACGTCAGGCCCGGCTGGCCCACACCGTTTCGGATTTCCTTCAAAACGACCTCCTTCTCCAAGCCGACAGCCGCGCCCAAGCCGCCAGTGGACACGCGCAAGATCCCGATCTCACGGTCAAAGCGGCGCTGGATCGTGCCGCAGCCAGCGTGGGAGACCGCTTTGCGACCCAACCGCTGGCCGAAGCGGAGATTCTTCACACCATCGGCTCCGCCTATCGCGGCATCGGAGAGTCGGCCGGAGCGGTGACAGCACTGGAACGTTCGGTTGAATTGGCTAGGGAGTTCGCCGGGGCCGATCATCCGACCACGCTGGATGCCGTATCCCAACTCGCGCTTGCCTACCACGAATCAGGCAGGGCTCTCGACGCCGTGCCCATGCTCGAAGACGTCCTTGAGCGCCGTCGGCACGACTCAACCATCCGGGAAGAAGACGAGCTCATCGCCATGGCCAACCTGGCACTGGCCTACACGGCCGTAGGGCGTGCTGACGACGCGATCACGCTGCTGGAGGAGTCGGTCGAGCGGCAAAAAAACTCTCTCGGGATCGAGCACGGAAACACGCTCTCCAGCATGAACACCCTTGCTGCCGCCATGCGGGATGCAGGGCGGCTGGACGAGGCCGTTCAACTCCATCGCGAAGCTTTGCAGATTCAAACGCGTGTCCTCGGTGCCGACCACCCCGACACACTCACCAGCACGAACAACCTCGCCGTGGCGCTCCACTCCCTCGGCAGACTCGACGAAGCCAGGGAGCACTACACGAAGGCGCTTGAGCAGATGAAGACCACGTTGGGCGAAGATCATCCGCTGACGCTCAACACCCAGATCAATCTCTCCGCAGCGCTCCGCAGTCTCGGAGAGATGGAAGCCGGCATCGACATGCTGGCCATGGCCGCCACAAAGCGAGCCCTGAAACTCGGAGAAAGTCACCCGGACACCGTCCTCACGATGAACGCCCTCGGCGTGGCCCTGCTCAGCGCCGGTCAGGCCGAGGACGCCAAGCCGGTTCTCGAAGCCACGCTCCAGCAAGCCGCGGAAACCTTTGGACCCGAGTCCGAAGCCGTCTTTCAGGGCGAACGCAACCTCGCTCTCGCCGAAGCCGCCCTCGGTGCGACCGACGAATCCGTGAAACGGATCCGCAATGCGCTGGCCCGTTCGGAAAGGAGCCTCGGACGCGAATCGCAAGTGACCCTCGGACTTGCGGCAGCACTCACCGCTCAACTGGCGAGAAACGACCATGCGGACGAGGCCCTCGAGGTGCGCACAAGTTGGCTCGACGCAATCGAAACGGGACTCGGCATCGCTCATCCAGACACCCTCGAGTGTCTGTCCGCCTTGGAGGAAAGTCTGAGCAAGAACGAGCAATGGACCGATGTCATTCCGGTCTCTGAAAAACTGGTGCACGCCCGCGAGGCCGCTTTCGGACCCGCCCATCCAGATGTGGCCAAAGCACGTCTCCGCCTCGCTGTGGCTTGGTTTCAATCCTCGAACCACCTCAAAGCCGAAGAAACGCTTCGTCAGGCGATGCCCGGTCTTGATGCCGACGACCTGCTCATCTGGGACGGAGCCACGGCTCGCAGTCTGCTTGCCGCCACGATTCTCGACGATCTCGAGATCACCGGCTCATTCGACGCGGGCTTGAAACAGTCCCGACTGCAAGAGGCCGAGACCCTCCTTCAGCAAGCCCGTGAGGTCTTTGAAGTCAGCGCCAATGAATCGGGAGACGCGGAAATCTCACCACCCCTCGCCGAAACCTACGAACGGCTGGCCCGTGTTTGCGAGTTGAGCGGACGGGCCGATGAGGCCAGCCAATGGCGGGCCAAGTCAAAACCGACCTCTCCGGCAAAAGTCGCAGACGCAGGCGTTTGAAGCGTTGAGGACGATTTCGATGCTGGGGGCTTGCCAAACAAGCGCTCCCCCCGCTACAAAGCCTCATCCCCCTATGCTTTTGCGCTCCGGACTGCTCTTCGCCTGTTTCACCACGCTGCTTTCGCCCCCAAGCGCGTGCTTGGCGCAAGCCGAAAGCAACCCCGGGAACAAGTACGTCGACGTGCGAACGGGCGGACTGCCCATCATCCTCTCGGTTCCTCATGGAGGCACGATCAAGGAGCCTCGCATCCCGAACCGTCTCTACGGCAAACTCATTCAAGACGCCGAAACCGGTCCGCTCAGTCTCGCAATTGTCGCGGAGCTCAAGCGCCTTTACGGGGCCGAACCTCACCTCATTCGTTGCCTCCTCCATCGGTCCCAAGTGGACTGCAATCGCGATCTCAAAGAAGGCGCCCAGGGAAGTCACGCTTCCGAAGCGGTGTGGAACCAGTATCATGGCGCCTGCAGCGCCGCCCGTTCCTCCGTCACCCATCAGCATGGCGCAGGGTTGCTGATCGATCTCCATGGGCACCGGCATGAAAAGGCCCGGGTCGAGATCGGCTGCCTCATTTCCGGCAGCGCCCTCGACCAGGACGACATGACTCTCGACCTCGATGACAAGACCATCTCTGGGTCGAGCATTCGGAAGCTCATCGACCGCTCCGGCGGCTCTGCATCGGAACTTTTGCGAGGCAGCCACAGCCTCGGGGCCCTGCTGGAGCAGCGCGGCTTTCCGACGATTCCAAGCCCGGTGTCTCCCAGTCCATCAGGTGATCCCTATTTCACCGGAGGCTACATCACGGCCACTCACGGTTCTCGCGACGGCGGACGCGTCAGTGCCATCCAGATGGAGTGCCCTTGGGAGGGCGTTCGCAACTCCGAGGAGAACCGGAAACGATTCGCCACCGCTCTGGCCGAAGCGCTCGGGCCGTTCTTCGAAAAACAGTTCGGGATGAAGCTGGGCAAGAACGCGAACTCTAAGGACTAGGCGGACTCCACGGGGGTCACCTGAAAATTGCCCGACTTCTCGTCTTTTCGCAGACCGATCAGGCCTTTCTTCTTCGCGGCCTCCAGCAGGGCGCCAAAGGTCTTGAAGCCGTGGAAGCGCTCGCTGAATTGCGGTTGCCTCCGCTTGATCGCATCCTTGATCATGCTGCCCCAAATCGTGTCGGAGTCGCCCCGTTCCGCGACCAGCGCGTCCAGTGTGTCCACCACCATCTCGACGGCCACCTCCGGGTCGCCACCTGCCTTGGCCTCGCCGTCGGCCGGTTCCGCCTTCGGTTTGTCGGCCTTCGAGGTCTTCGAGCGCGAAGCTTTTTTCGCCGCCTTCGCCTTCTCCCGCACAAGGTCGTCGTAAAAGATGAACTCGTCGCAGTTGTTGATGAAGAGGTCGGAGGTCGATTGCTTCACCCCGACACCGATCACGATCTTGTTGTTCTCGCGCAGCTTGCTGACCAGGGGAGAGAAGTCCGAGTCGCCACTGATGATGACGAAGCATCCGATGTGGGAGCGGGTGTAGCACAGATCGAGGGCGTCGACGACCATCCGGATGTCGGCACTGTTCTTTCCCGACTGACGCACATGCGGGATCTCGATCATGTCGAATGCCGCCTCATGCATGACGCGCTTGTACTCTTTGTAGCGATCCCAGTCCGAGTACGCTTTTTTCACCACGATGCTGCCTTTCAGCAACAGCCGCTCGATCACCTTGTTGATGTCGAACTTCGCGTACTTCGCTTCGCGCACTCCGATGGCCAGATTCTCGAAATCACAAAACACGGCCATCGTTTGCGTGCGATCCTGCGGAGAACTCATGCGCCGACGCTACGGGGTCGGAGATGGGCGGTCAACAAGTACGCCGGACAAGGCCCAACCTACTTTTTCAGCGCCGTCACCACGCCATGGAGCATCCGCAGTTCGGTCTCGCTCGGCGTCGCCCGGCTAAAAATGGCGGAAAGCTGAGAAACCGTATCCGCGCGGCGATCCGGAGAGTTGAAAAAGCCACCCCGCTCCAACTCGGTCTCCAACCGCTTCAGGAAGGCGTCCAGCTCGGTCTTGGGCGCGGGAGTGTGCATCGTCGGCCTGCCAAGCGCCACGTCGGTCCGCCGCCACTCCCAACCGAACAACAGAACCGCCTGGGCCAGATTCAGCGAGCCAAATTCCGGGTTCGTCGGGAAACTCAGCAAGCGGTCGGCAAGCTTGAGCGCCGCGTTGTCGAGCCCGGAGGCCTCGGGACCAAAGAGGATGGCCGAGCTCTCGGCTTCCTTCGATCCCCGAATCTCCGCCACTGCCCCTGCCGGATCCAACACGGGCAGCGGCACGCCCCGCGTCCGGGCCGTCGTCGCGATTACCCGCTGGCAGTCCGCCACCGCTGCCTCCACCGAGTCAAATACCTCGACTTGGTCCAGAACGCGATGCGCGTCCGCCGATGTCGCTTGGGCTTTTTCGTTGGGCCAGCCTTCCTGCGGATTGACCAAGCGAAGCCGGTCCAGCCCACAATTCAGCATCGCCCGTGCGCACATGCCAATGTTCACCCCGAGTTGGGGTTCGACGAGGACAATGATGGGCGCTGACATGAGGATTCGGGAGCCACAGGTTGTAGCCCTGACGCAGGCGCATGCAAGGAAAGCCGTTGTTTGACTGTATGTCTGCTGCCCCGCACACCCATCTCATGAATCGTCTGCTTTTGCTCCTCGTTCCGGCTCTCACCACCCTGATTCTCCACGCAGCGGAACCGGTCCGCGCTTTCATGGACGATACCGGCCCCGGCTGGCGCTCGCTCACCGAGGAGGACTTCACCCATGTCAACAGCGCCGAGGACACCTGGTCATGGAAGGACGGCGTTCTCCACTGCACCGGTCAACCGGTCAGTGTTCTGCGCACGACCAAACCGGTGAAGAACTTCGAGATCGTGGTCGAGTGGATGCACGAGAAGGCGGCGGGAAATTCAGGCCTCTTTGCTTGGGTCACACCTGAGTCGGTTGAGCGATTGACGAAGGAAGGAAAACCCGGCCTTCCCGATGGCATCGAAATCCAAATGCTCGATCACGGCTACACAGCGATGATGGAAGCCAAGGGCAACCCCACCGACTGGTTCGGCACGAATGGCGATGTTTTCGCCGTGCGTGTGGAGATGACGCCGTTCCCGCCCCTCTCGCCCAACGGCAGCCGCAGCTTTCCCCGCAAGAAACTCGCGAATGGCCACGGCGAATGGAATCACTACTACGTTCGCGCCATCAACGGTGAAGTCCGCCTCTGGGTGAACGGCGAGGAGGTCTCCGGCGGCACCGCCATCGACCCCGCCGAGGGCTACCTATGCCTCGAAAGCGAAGGCTCGCCGATTCAGTTCCGGAAGATCCGAATCCGCGAGCTCCCGTGAGCTGAGCGCTCCCTACCCGATCACATTCTCGCCCCGATTCTCCTTCTGCTGAATCGTCACGGGCCAGCCGGGGAACTGATTTTCCGGCTTGCCGTCGGTTGCGTCGATGAGGAAACGGAAAGACTCGATGAAGTAGGTCTTCTTCTCCGTGTCGAAGGTGATGAAGCCAAAGCCGCTGCCTTTTTCGTGCGCCTTGTCGTAACGATTCGGAGCCTTGCCGACGACGGGATTCCCCACCGCGTACACGTAGGCCTTGTTGCCGAGGCCATCGAGAAACTCGCCGGTGTTGGCATGGCCGTGTTTGGGCCGGTTTTCGTGCGGCATGTTCGACTCATCGGGCCGCCACCAGCGTGGGTAGCCAGCCGAGATCGCGGGAGTGCAGAAGGACCAGTTGCTGTCGCGCTGTTTCTCCACCCCATATTGCGTGAGCGTGGTGAGATGCTGGTCGCCATTGATGTGCAGTGCCATCGAGGGACGCATGATTTCCACGGCGCGATTTCGCTGCGTTTGCGGCCATCCACCACAGTCGAGGTCCGCCTTGAGGTAGCCATCGAAACCGCCGTGGTGCGTCGCGACGCCCGCAAACACTGTTTGGCTGAGTACCGCTTTCAAGCTGTGCCCACGCCAGTCCTCGGCCCATTGTTTGAGAAAGGCTTCCTGACGCTCGCCCAACAAGACGAGGCCCGGTTTGTCCAGTGCAGCACAGTCAAAATCTGGATCCATCACATGATCCGCGCGGCCACTGCCGGTGTCCACATGCTCCGGTCCACTCTTCCACTGCCGGTCCGCGATGATCGCGAAGCTGACACCGCCATACACCATGTCACCGTAGTAAACGCTGATGTCCTGAAGCACCGGATTGGGATCAAACGCATCCGGGTGATGCGCCACGTTGGTCTTGTGCACGGCATTGACCATTCGAGCCGGCTCGATGTAGCCGCCCCTCGAAGATGCACCCCCATCACTGACGTCCATCTTCTTGCCGCCCTCGCCCCAAATGTTCCCTTGGAAAACATCGTGATCATCCGGCAGACAAAGCGTTGGCGTATTGCGCATCACTTCCCGGAAAGCCCAACCGTGTTGGTAGAACTTGCGGAGGTAGTTGAGGATCGCCGGTTCGGCAGGCTCGCGAATGATGCCAAAGCCGCCGTGGTTCTCATAAATTTGGTCGCCGGAGAAGAAGACCAAATCGGGATCGAGCTTCTTCACGTTCTCAGCGACGGGGGCATACGGGAAGCCGTAGTCGTTCTGACAGGTCAGCGCAGCCATCCGCAGGGGACGCCCGTCGGGATTGGCCTTGATCGTTCCCGTCCACTCGTCCGGCGTTTCGGTACCGTCAGTGTGCTTCTCGCGATACACCAGCTTGAAGGGCGTCTCCCGCTTCTCGTCCCAATTTGGGATCCGAAAGGTGGCGACCCAGGCATCGGGATCGAGCTTCGCCTCACCGAGGGATTTCCAGGCACCGTCTTTCTGCACATGAAGCTCCACCATCTGGTTGTCGTCGGTGCCCATCGGTCCAGTCAACGCGCTGATCTTCATCACGAAGCCTTCCTTCGTCCGCGAGTCGCTCAGCGAGTACATCGACCAAAGGATTGGCCCGAACCGCTGCTCCGGTTTCACGGAGAACCCTTCACCACTCATGGTCCACTGACTGAAGCGGAACCGCGCACCAGCCTCCGCCTTGGTCTTGGCCTTCGCCTTGCCTTTCTTGGCCGCCTTCGCCGCACCATAGGTGCTCACCACGGCGACGTTGCCGAGCAAGTCCTCCGCAGCATGCTTCGAGGTCACCTCGGCCAACACCGTACCGTCAACCGCATCCACGGCCTTCAAAGTCAACGCCACCTGCTTGCCCTCGCCGAGGCCCGTCAGTTCAAAGGTCACACCGCCCTCAGGCTCGGCCTTCAGCGCGACCGATTTCGGCCCCAGCTTCAGCTCCCCTTTCACCACGCCCGCATCCACACCCTTCATGACAAAGCAGTTGCTGCGATGCTCATTGAGCTCGCTGCGGATCCCGATTCGGAAGCCACCCGTGCCCTCGCCGGCTGCGCCTTCCACGCGCTTCATATGCACCGACATTTGGAACCCCTTCGCCGGATCGGTGATCTGGTGAGTCACCGAGTGCACGCTGCGATTGCCACCCGCACTCAGACACTCCGCACCACCATCGACGATCCTCCAGTCCTCCATCGGATTCGCCCAAAACTCGCCACCGAGAAACACGCGGTCATGCGCTTTCGACCAAGCGTCGATCGTCGCAGAGGCGGCGCTGGCAGTTCCCGACTGAGTCCGGGCACTCAACCCCATGGCCGCACCGGCAGCCACCCACTTCAATCCTGTCCGTCGTGTGATCTTCTGGTTCATCGCCCCTGACAACGACGAACAGAGCGATTCCGTTCTCACTTTTTCCCCTTTTTGCCTTTCTTCGTCACCTTCTCGACCGCCGGGAAATAGGGTGAATCCGTCCGCGCCGTCGCGAGGAATGCTTCCAGCTTCTTCACGACGTCAGGATGGGCGGCGGACACATCCGCCGTCTCGGCCGCATCATCACCGAGGTGATACAACTCCAACGGCTCCTTCGTGCCGAGACGGTAGCCTTTCCAGTCGCCCATTCGCACGGCCTGCTGGAAGGGCGAATGGATCTCCCAGTAGTGCATGGCGCGTCCGTCTTGCTGGCCGCCCATCAAGGTGGGCACCACGGACATCCCATCGAGTCCTTCTGGCGCCGACGCTCCCCCGAGCTCGCAAAGCGTCGGAAACACATCCCGCATGTCCCAGATGAAATCACTCGTCGCACCGGAAGGAATTTTGCCCGGCCAGCGCACCGCCATCGCTGCCCGGATGCCGCCTTCGTAGAGGTATCGTTTGATGCCCCGCAACCCCCCGGCGCTGTCGATGGCCTTCACAAATTCCGGATTCGGTCCGTTGTCGGAGGTGTAGAACACGATGGTGTTGTCATCGATCTTCAGCTCCTTCAGCAGTGCCATCATCTTGCCGACCGCCCGATCCGCCATCGTGATCATCGCCGCGTAGTGCCGGATCTTGTTGCCTCCGGGAATGCCTTCATACATCGCGTAGGCCGGATCATCCGTCGGGATCACGTACGCGCCGTGCGGCGGCGTGTAGGCCAAGTAGAGAAAAAACGGCCCGTCTTGGTGCTCGCGAATGAAGTCCAGCGTGCGCTGCTCCTGCAGATACGGAACATACTCGCCCTTCGCTCCTCCGGCATTCCCCGGCAGCGGCACCATCTGGCCGTTGTCCCAAATCTCTTTCGGAAAGTGATCGTGCGCATGCACCTGATCGAGGTAGCCGAACCACGAGTCAAAACCCTGTTTCTCCGGCACGCCGTCGGAACCCGGATTGCCGAGACCCCACTTGCCAATGCCGCCCGTCGCATAACCCGCGGCCTTCAGGGACCGGGCCACCGTCGCGTCTCCTTCTTCGAGAAACACGAGCGGACGACCGTTCTTCGCCGAGAGTTCCTCCGTCATCGCCTTGGCTGTGTTGTCTCGCCGCCGACCATGACCGGTGTGCAAGCCCGTCATCAGCACGCAGCGAGTCGGTGCGCAAACCGCCGAACCCGAGTAGTGCTGCGTGAACTTCATCCCCTCGGCGCACAGTTGGTCGAAGGTGGGCGTCTTCACATGTGCCGACCCGAACGCGCCGAAGTCGCCGTAGCCTGCATCGTCGAGCATCACGTAGATGATGTTGGGCGGAGCCTCCGCCGCAACGAGCGTGATCGGTGTGAACAAGGCGGTCAGAAGGAGAAACAGACGATTCATGACTCCCAGAAACGAACGCGATCCATCGAACTTCCATTCGAAACCCTCCCCGCAAACTTGAAACGTCGTCATGCCCGGTGCGTTTACAGGACGTGATTCGTCCATTCCTGTCCTTCGTCGCCACCGTATTTCTTTTTGCTGCCTCCGCCTCGGCACGTCAGCCCAACATCGTCGTCTTCCTCTCGGATGATCAGGGATGGGGCGACCTCAGCGTTCATGGCAACACGAACCTTTCCACGCCCAACATCGACTCGTTGGCTCGCGATGGCGCGATGTTCGACCGCTTTTACGTTTGCCCCGTGTGCTCGCCGACGCGCGCCGAGTTCCTGACCGGACGGTATCACCAGCGCGGGGGCGTTTACTCGACTTCGGCGGGCGGGGAACGCCTCGATCTCGACGAAACGACCATCGGCGATGTGTTCAAGGCTGCAGGCTACGCCACGGGGGCGTTCGGGAAATGGCACAACGGCATGCAATATCCGTATCATCCGAATGGCCGAGGCTTTGATGAGTACTACGGCTTCTGCTCCGGTCACTGGGGCACCTACTTCAGTCCCATGCTCGACCACAACGGCACCATGGTGAAGGGCGAGGGTTTCTGTATCGACGACTTCACCAACAAGGCGATGGCCTTCATCGAAGCGAATCGCGACAAGCCCTTCCTCTGCTACCTGCCCTACAACACACCGCACTCACCCATGCAGGTGCCGGATGAGTTTTGGGCGCGCTTCAAGGACAAGGAACTCGCTCTGCACAATCGCGACCCTCAGAAGGAAGAAGACCTTCACGTCCGCGCCGCCTTGGCCATGTGCGAGAACATCGACTGGAACGTTGGCCGCCTCCTAAAGAAGCTCGACGAGCTCCAACTCGCCGAAGACACCATCGTGCTCTACTTCTCCGACAACGGCCCCAACGGCTTCCGTTGGAACGGCGGCATGAAGGGTCGCAAAGGCTCGACCGATGAAGGCGGCGTGCGCTCGCCCATGCTGATCCGTTGGCCCGGGAAAATCTCGTCCGGGAAGAAGATCGGCGTTCTTGGTGGCGCGATCGACCTGCTTCCAACACTCGCCGACATGGCCGGGGTGCCTTTGTCTCCAAAGCCTGAGAAGCTCCTTGATGGAACCAGTTTGAAGACCGCTCTGCTCGGCGATCCCGATCCCGGCATCGTTGAGCGCCGGATGTTCTCGAGTTGGAACAGCAAGGCCTCCGTCCGCACGCCGCGCTACCGGCTCGACACTGCAGGTGCCCTCTTCGACATGATCGAAGATCCGGGACAGGATACTGACATCTCGAAGGAGCAACCCGAGGAGACGGCCAAACTCACGAAAGCGCTCAACGCCTATCGGCAGGAAATGAAGGAGGAGCTCGGCACGGATACCCGGCCCTTCGTCATTGCGCATCCAGAGGCGGTGGTCACTCAAATCCCCGCCCGCGACGGCATCGCCCATGGTGGCATTGAGCGCTCGAACAAGTTCCCCAACGACAGCTTCTTCACGAACTGGACCAGCACCGACGACAAGATCACCTGGACCGCCGAAGTCGCCGCGACGGGCGACTACGAAGTCGAAATTTTTTACACCTGTCCTGAGGCCGACATCGGTTCCGAGCTCGAACTCAGCTTCAACGATGACCATCTCCAAGCCAGCCTCACCGAGGCCCACGGCTCACCCCTCATCGGAGCGGAGAATGATCGCTCGCCGCGAGCCGAGTCCTACGTTCAGGACTGGCACCGTGCCACCCTCGGCACCCTCCACCTCACGAAGGGAAAAGGTGAACTCACGCTGAAAGCCCTCAAGATCCCCGGCAGCAAGGTGATGGACTTCCGGCTGCTGCTCTTGAAGCGGAAGTGACATGGAGGGCCGACTCGGGTTGAGGCCATCCAATGCCATTCCGTCTCGCACTTCGGTCCAGCCTACTTCTTCCCGCTTTTCGGCGGAAGCGGCGGGGGCATGCGTCTGGCGACCGGGATGGGCGGTGGTGTCACCTGCTTGACGGTGGGTTCAGAAACCCGGCGGGCACTGGGAGCTGGGGGAAATTTCCCCGCTGGGGTCGCGGTGGGAACGTCGTCCGTCGTGGCCGCTGGTGGCGGCTCGCCGTCGGGAATGGCCACGAACGTGGGTGGTGGCAACGCCGTTTTTGCTGGAGTTGCTACCTTGGCCGTGCGTTCCGCGAGCGCGGCGAGCATCCCCTTGGGTTTCTCGTCGACCGTCTTGGCGGCAGGGGGCTTCGCTGGTGATGGTTTCTCTTCCCGCGCCCGACGAATGACCTCCCACACTTTGAGGTTCTGAATCACCGGCAACTCGCGCAGCGCAGAATGCACATTCTCCACCGTCGCTGGCGGCTCCGTGGCCAAGGTCTCGTAACTCCCCTCGCGCAGAGAGGCCAGCACGCTTCCGAGACCCGCCAAGACATCGCCCTCTGAGGCGGGGACGTGATGAAACTGGTGACGTCGCTTGATGTCGTTCACCAGCTCGACGGTGCGGACACCGGAGATCGCAGCGACGGCGTGGCGAAGAAGCACCAGTGGCCCTTTTTGAGCCTGGAGTCTTTCGAGCGTGGCGATGAAGCTGTTCCGCATCGCGTCGGTCGCGATCACACGCAGGGTGGCTCCACCCCAGGTGAAGACCTGATCGGACCCATCAAATCCGGCATAACTTTCCCGCAGGTCGCCGGGGCGATGCACGACCTTGGACTCGGCCAAGACGTCCACCAAGTCTCGAACGCGCTCGCCGAGTTCGATGGCCGTCGGCGTTGAGTCGGTCGACTTGGCGGCACCGATGGCTTTGGCCAACAACTCGGTCAGTTTTTCTTTGAGAGGCGTCTTGGTCTGTTTCACCGGGCCGACAGCCACTGGCATCGCGGAGGGCGGTGAAAGCGGATTGGCCTTGGGTGGAGCTGGCGTGGTCGCTTGTGGAGCCGCCTTGGGCATGGCTGAGGCGGCGATGGCCCCGACACCTGTGGCCGCAGCAATGACGGCAGGTGCCGAAGGTGCAGGAAGCTTCGGCTTAGCCGGGGTCGGGGAATTTGCCTCAGGGTTCTCGCGGGCGGGAGGTGGAGGCGAAGCCTTGGAAGGCACTGCAAACGGCGACTCCGGTTGGGACTTCGTTTCGGCGACGGGCTTGACCTCGAGTTTCGTTTCCGTCTTGGAAGGTATCGTCGGACTTGGAGCCTTCACCGCCGGTGTTTCAGCCTTAACCGGGGGGGCCACGGGGGCAGACGGTTCGGAAGTGGAGATCACGCTGCCCGACGCCCGCTCATCGTATCGCTCGGAGGCGGTGGCCAAGAGATGCCTCGGGAAGATGGCCCCTCCATCCATGAGACCGCTCACATCGTCCTCGGTCATCGGATGCAGGGCGGACTTAATGCCGTCTTTCTCGCGTTGAGCCACGAGTTCGGGCGAGCCGAGCCGTTTTTCAAGCAGCAGCCGCTTGTCTGCTGGACCGATGGGCAGCACATCGATGACCGGCAATCGGAACCCGAGAGGAGCCCGACTGTCGGCGACCCCGATTCGACCGCGAAGCGCCTGAGTGAGCGCCGAGTCCCAGGTGACAAATCGATCCGAGATCAGGCCAATGAAGACCACCCAATTGGTGCTTTGATCGATCAAGCCGAAGAGCAATCGCTGAAACTCGTCCAGCTCCTCCGGCTTGGCAAAAAGGTCGAGCTGATCCATGACCAAGACGAACGGAAGCCCGGCCTGTGCCGCCAGCTTCCCAAGCAAGTGAATCACCGCGCCCGCATCCTCGCGTTTGAGCGACTCGGGAACACCGAGGTATTTGAGATCCCCTTCGGTCAAGTACGTCGCCCCACTCAGCCACTGTGCGGCCAGATGCTCCTTGTCGGTGCGCAAGGTGCTCAGGATGCAACGCAAAATGCTCCGCGGCACCAAAGGATGCTCTTCTTCCAGCAAGAGCAGCGCCTGATGCGTCATGTCCTTCTGCTCGGGAAGTGGAATCCGGCTCCACGCCTCGTGCAGTTGATCCAGCGTCACCTCCTGCTCCACGACAGGGCGAAGCAACGCATACGCGAGATGGCGGAGCTGACTGTAGGGCATGGCCGCTCCATCCTTGGCCCGCGCAGGGTTCCGCAGGCTGCCCACGAGCCGGTTCAAAAAAAAGCTCTCCAGCGCTTCCGGTTGTCTGGGCGGATTGGCCGCATACGCGTAAAAAATGGTGTCTGCCAATTCACGACGCAACCGCGTGAAGAGGTGAGATTTTCCCGAACCACCCGCACCACGAACAAAGCGGACCTGGGTGCGCTTGTGCCGCCGTGCAGTCTTGACCGCATCCGTCAGGCTCTCAAACTGTGCGGCGTGGATGCCCGGGACGTCCGTCCAAGAGCCGTTTTTCCAAAGGTCTGTTTCACCAATGCTGGTGCTGATGAAGGGATTCAGATCCTGGTATGCTGCGAGAGTGGCCATGATATCGGGAGAGGCGTCTGAATCGTCGCCTCACCCGGACCAGCCCCAGAAGTATCCAGGCGGACCAAGCGACAAGGGAATCAACAGAGCCTGTTCAGACTCAGCCAATTCCTGCGGACGATCACAGGGTTCTAGCCAAAGTTGACCCTCCTTGTAAAGAAAGTCCATGATCCTTCGCAACTGCTGAATATCAGCCATCAGGCCACGCGCCGCCGCCCAACGTTGATATCGTTGCCACGTTTTCGGGATTGGGATCATCCTCGATGCCGACCCGATTGCGTCCGCGTCGTACCACTCCTTCAGCAAATCCGGCGTCAGTTCCACCACCACCCCAGCGTCCGCAACGGATGGCAAAACAGGCTCTTCCCCATCCAGCCAAACCAAAAAATCGTCCAAAGTCAAAGGTGTCGATCGAAGCTGACTGGCCTGCGCCAGCAAGGTTCGCAAAGCCTTGGCCTTGGCTCCCTCGACCACATCCGACGGGAGCGGTTTTCGGGCGAGCAAAAATCCCGGCTTATGCGGCAACTCGTAAGCCATGCCGCGATTCAAAAGTATCCGCAGCGCGGCATCAAAGTGCCCCGACAGAAATGCGGGCAGCTTGGACCGAAGTCCGGCGACCTTCACCGGCTTCGTTCCCGTTCCAAGGCGGGGCTCGAGTAAGGCCGCCGCTAGATCCTCATCGGTCAAGACGGTGTAGCTCGGAGCAGGCTTCTTTCCTTTTGTGAGTCCACGGATCTCCCGAACCCGACCGGAGGCGACCACTTCGTTCAACGCCGATTCCAGCGCCGGCTTCTTCACCGTCCGCCCTGTTTCGAGCCGCACTCCCCGGGCCAATTGCGTCGCCGAGAGCGCTGATGGCGCTCGGCGCACGACTTCCACGATGGCGGTGTCCAAATCCATAACGAGGAGTCTAGCAGGCTAGGGTGAGACAACGCCACAGAAACCGCTGCCGCAGGAGCGACAACCTCCACTGCGCCCATTGCCATCGGGACCAGGCCGTGCCATGGTCCGCGCGTGAACGACGAAACGCGCTCCGACCTACTGACGCTGCCCGGCCGGATGACGCTGGAGTTTGTCCAGTACCTCGGCCAACTGGGTGTTCTGATGGGAGAGCTCGCGCAAAGCCTCACCCGCAGCAAGCTTCGCGTCCGCTTGATGGCGGAGCAGCTCGTCAACATCGGCTACGGATCGCAGGCGGTGGTGGTAGTGACTGGAGCATTCACGGGAGCCGTGTTTACCGCCCAGTCCTACTTCAAATTCAAGGACTTCGGAATTGAGTCCACCATCGGCGGCATCGTCAGCATCGCCATGTGCCGCGAGCTGGGTCCCGTCCTGGCCGGCCTCATGGTCACCGGACGGGTCGGCGCGGCGATGGCGGCGGAGATCGGCACGATGAAGGTGACTGAGCAAATCGACGCTCTCCGTGTGATGGGAGCCCATCCGGTGGACTACCTCGTCATGCCGCGCTTCCTGGCGATGATGATTTCCATGCCCCTCTTGATCGCGGAGTCGATCGCATTCGGCCTCGGTGCCTCCTACCTGACCTCTGTCGTGGGTTTTGGCATCCCCGGTGCTTGGTTCTGGAACCACGTCGTCGAGCACACCAACCTTCAAGACGTGTCCTTCGGCATGATCAAAGGCCTTGTCTTTGGCATCATCATCGTGCTGATGTCCTGCCATCAGGGGCTCTGTGCTTCCAACGGCGCAGTCGGGGTCGGTGTGGGCACCACCCGTGCGGTCGTCTATTCCTCCCTCGGCATCCTGATCGTGAATTTTTTCCTCACGATGCTCCTGAACTACTTCTTCCCCGTCGGAATGCCGATGAACTGACCCATGGCGGCCTCGGAATCTCCTCCAGATTTCATCCGCCTCACGGGGGTGAAGAAGAGCTTTGGCTCCCAGCACGTGCTGCGGGGCATCGACCTCACGATCCGCCGCGGGGAGACCCTGGTGCTCATCGGTCCCAGCGGCGAGGGCAAGAGCGTGCTGCTCAAGCACATCATCGGCCTGCTCGCTCCCGACGAGGGGTCGGTCACCTTTGAAGGCGTGGAGTTGGGCCACATGAAGGAGCGCCAACTCGCAGCCTCACGTCGGCGCATGGGCTACCTCTTCCAGAACGCCGCCCTCTTCGACAGCATGACCGTGGCCGAAAACGTCGCTTTCCCCCTCTACGAGGCAGGCGTGCGCGACAAGAACGAGATCGACCAACGTGTGCACGAAGCGCTCGATTTGGTGGAGCTTGAAGAGCACAAAGAAAAGATGCCCGTGAGCCTTTCAGGAGGCATGCGCAAACGCGTCGGCATCGCCCGCGCGATCATCGGCCGCCCGGAGTGCATCCTCTACGACGAGCCCACCGCCGGCCTCGATCCCATCGTGACCGACATCATTGACAAGATGATTCTCCGTCTTCAAAAACGCTTCCAAGTCACCTCCATCGTCATCACCCACGACATCGGCAGCGTGTTCAAGATCGCTGACCGCGTCATGATGCTGAAAGAGGGCGTCATCTACTTCGAAGGCACGGTCGACGAGCTTCGTGGCTCCAAGGACCCTCAGATCGAGGACTTCATCGCTGGCCGTTCCGGCATGACCGTGTAAACTACCGGCCCGCCGTACGGGTCGGCTCTCCCTCCAACCATGAACAACGACCGCAAGACAGAACTCCTCGTCGGCCTCTTCCTTTTGATCGGGTTGCTGCTTCTGGGTGGACTGATCCTGCAGTTCGGACGAGTCAACGAAGCATTCAAGGACACGTTCTCCCTGCAGGTGGCCTTCCCCAACGCGAACGGCATCAAGACGGGATCTCCAGTCATGCTGGGCGGTTCCAAGATCGGCCGGGTGAAGCAGACTCCCGAGCTCAATGACACTTTCGATGGCGTTGTCATCACGCTCGAAATCTACGGGGATGTCAAAATCCCGGCGGACGCGCAGATTGCCGTGGGTTCCGCAGGACTGATGGGGGATGCGCTGATCGAAATCACGCCGAGTGGCAAGCCCACCACCGAGTTCATCGCCCACGACTTTCCCGAGGTCATTCAGGGGAAAAAAGGCACTGGCCTCGGTGAATTGCAGGACACCGCACAGCAGGTTGGAAAGAAGGTCGATGTCGTCCTCGACGATGTCCGCGATGCGCTCAAGCCCCTGCGCGACTCCTTGAAAAAACTTAACGAAACCGCCATGTCCGAAGAAACGCTCGGTGATTTCAAAGAGAGCATCGAGCACCTCAACAACACGATGGCGCGCCTCGACGACCATGTGCTCGGCGAGGAAAATGCCAAGGCCCTCGGGGCTTCATTGAAGAATCTCGGGGAAGCCACCGAGAGCTTCAAAAAAGCCGCCAAAACCGCCGAAGGAACCATTGAGAAACTCGACACAAGCCTCGAAAAACTCGACCCCGCCCTCGAGAAGCTCGACTCGGTCATGACCAATGCCGACGAGGCCCTCATCGCGATCAAAGGCGGTGCCGAGAGCTTCTCCACGACCATGAACTACCTCCGCGATGGCGAGGGTCTCCTCGGAGCCCTGATGGAAGACGAAGAACTCAAGGCCGACTTCAAAGACCTTGTCTACAATCTCAAACGCAATGGCGTCCTGTTTTATCGGGACTCGGCCGAGAAGGAGGACGATTCCGGATCCAACTCCCCTTCCTCAGGCGCGAATGACCGCAGCGGCAGCTCGGTGTTCGGTCCGGCAGATCGCAAGCCTCTGTTCTCGCGCTAAGCCCCTCCACTTCCGGCCCGGAACTCGCTCGGCGTCACCCCAATCGCCGCCCGGAAGGCTCGCGAGAACGCACTGTGATCGGTGAACCCGGATTCCAATGCCACCTCCGCCACACTGAGAGCGGTTTCACGCAGCAGTCTCGATGCGGCTGCCAATCGGGTCTTCGTGATCAACTGGCTCGGCGTGAGGCCGTAGACACGCTTGATGAGTCGCGCAAAACGCGCTGCGGGCAGCTTGGCGATCTCCGCCAGACTGGACGGGGAAACGGGCTCGTCGAACTTCGCTTCGAGGAATCGAATGGCACGGGCCACCCCCGCCGGAATGTCATGCGGATCCACCGGCGCGCGCACATCCCGCGAGATGCCGATGATTCCCACAATGCCGCCTTTCCCATCGCGAAGGGGCAACTTCGTCGTCAGGCACCATCCCGGGCGCTGTGGCGCATACCAGTGCAGTTCCAACAAATCGAGAATCGGCCGACCGCTGGCCAAGACCTGCCGATCTTGCGCGGTCGGAATCTGCCCCAGCTCGCCCGGATTCACATCCACCGCACGGCACCCCAGGAGCTGCGCCTTGCTGCGCAAACCATTGCGCTCCACCAAGGTCTGGTTCACCACCACGTAGCGCCCGTGCACATCCTTGATGAAGAACACCACATCAGGTGCCTGATCAAAGACCTGCTCCACCACCGCATGATCCACTGCAGCCAGCGCCGCGATAGCGGACATGGATCGAGTCGAGGGATGCGGAGTCATGGGGAAAGAAAAATCATTCCTGTGGCGCGTCCAGTCCCTTCCGCGTCCCCGCCTGATTCAGCCGAGGATCGGAGGCCACCAAAAAACCCGCCCTCGCTGGATCTGTCCCCGGCACGTCTCGTGCCCAGCAGTCCCAACCCGTGATCGCCACCAGGAGCAGGATGAAAAGGGCGGGCCGGGAGCTCATCAATCGGGGATTGCAGGGACGGGTTCCGCTGACTATGAAAGCCGGGCAACATCACGGCAAGCTCCATCCGAGTACCGATCCAATTCACCTGCCACTCAACCGTGATCGCTCTCCGTGAGAATCCTCAGTGATTGTACAAAAACTCCTTCGTGTTGATCAGCGCCCAGAGGAGGTCTTCAAACCCTTGGCGACGGGACACCGGGGTGTCGAGCGGTTGGCCTTCGGCATCGGTGCGGGGTTTGTCGAGATGAGCTAGGGCGATGCGGAGTTCGTCCGCATCGGGCTCGCGAGAGAACGCGAGGTGGTAGAGCTGACGAATGCGATCCGCCTCAGGCAGTTCCGCTTGGCTGAGCTGTTCGGCACGACCGCCCTTGGCCGTGAGCTTGGCTTTCACATCGGCGGCATTCATCAGATGCAGACTCTGCGCAAGGCTGGGGGACTGAACACGCTCGCACTCGCAGACACTCTCCGCTTCGGGACGACCAAAAACTTTCAAGAAGGGTGAGGCCTTGTTGTAGCTGTTGTCCGGCAGGGAAATGGCGCGCGTGCCGGGGGGGAGATTGGCGAAGTCGGACTTGGAGGCCGTGAAAGAATCGATGGCATCCAGCAGCACCTCTGCCGTCATGCGCTTGGGGTAGAAGTGGGAGAAGTTCTGCTGATCCACGACATTGTGCTCGTTCGGGATCGCGCTGAGCTGGTAGGTCTGGCTCTGCACGATGGTCCGGACAAGGCCCTTCAAATCGAAACCGCTGTCGATGAAATGCTTCGCCAGATCCGCGAGCAGTTCAGGATTCGTCGCTGGATTGCTGTCGCGGATGTCGTCCTCAGGCTCGATGAGACCGCGTTTGAAAAAGTGCTTCCAGTAGCGGTTCACCAACGCGGTGGCGAAGAAGGGATTGGATGTCTCGCTCATCCAATCCGCCAGTTGCAGACGCGGATCATCGTCGGGCGAGATGTCCAGTGTGGGGCCTCCAAGTGCGGCGGGGCGCACCGGCTCACGGGTTTTCTTGTTCTCCGTTTCCGCAATCCCACGCTTGTGGAAAATAAGGTCCTCCCCCGCAATGGCGGTCGGCTTTCGCCCGACCTGGCTGAAGAAGGCGGAGAGGCTGTAGTAGTCGTGCTGGCTCCAGCGCTCAAAGGGGTGGTGATGGCACTGCGCACACTGCATGCGCACGCCGAGAAAAAGCTGCGCCACGTCTTCGAGTTGTTGGTTGGGCTCTTTGACGCGCTTGTACCAAGCGACTGGTGGATTCGAAACGATGGTCCCGGTGGCCCCGAGGATCTGGCGCACGATCTCGTCGTAGGAGGTGTTGGCCAGCAGGCTGTCGCGCATCCACGAGTGGAAAGCGAAGTTCGCGGTAATGTCGGCATCGCTATCGCGCTTGTTTTTCAGGAGCGCCGTCCACTTGTTGGCGAAGTAATCCGCGTAGTCCGGGCTATCGAGCAGGGCGTCGATGGCTTGATCGCGTTTTTGGAGATCCTTATTGGCGAGGAAGGCCTGCGTCTCTTCCAGAGTCGGAAGCCGCCCCCCAATGTCGAGCGAGGCGCGGCGAAGGAAGGTGGTGTCGTCGCACACGGGCGAAGGCGGCACACCGATCCGCTTGAGATTGGCGAAGACATGGCGGTCGATGAAGTTTTTCTCCGGCGGCAGGGCACCGACAGGCGCCCCAAGGGGGATCGAGACGCTAGAGACCGATACAAGGCCAGAGTAACGCACCATCACCGCGACATTGCCGGGAATGTCGAGCGTGGTGACCCGACCCGACTCACTGGTCTCGGCCATGCTTGGGTCGTTGGCCTCATAAAGGGCCAGACTCGTAACATCGCGGGTGCTGCCATCGGAGTATCGGGCCGTCACCTTGAGCTGCCGTGAGGTCCCGGCCTTCATGGACACGCGGCGCGGCTGGACATCGATCGCGGTCAGGGTGGGATCCTCCGGCGGCTCGAAAGCCATGCCCTCACTGATCCAGCGCACGAGAGTCTGATACTCGGTCGATTCCGGGTCGAGCTTCTTGCCGCCGCCGTGAGGGACGATGTTGGCGGCTTTCAGCACAAACAAGCTTTGCTCCGGGGCCGGTGGAAACACGCGGCGTCCCTTGCCTTCCTTGACGATGTGCTCGTAGTCCTCCTGCGGCTCAAATCCCAGCAGCGACAGGCGGAACCCGCGCTGTCCAACGTCCGCCTTGGCGTGGCAGGAGCCAGAATTGCAGGTCGCCTTGGTGAGAATCGGCACGATATCGTTGACGAAACTGACCGGGCGCACCGCCTCCGCCGCGTATCCCGATGGAACGGAAGGGACGGTGAGGACGGCGGCGCACACCACCAAAGCAAATCGGCACAGAGAGGGCATCAGGCGGAGTCATACGCACCGATTCCCCAAATTTTCTCACACAAGCGATCATCCCTTGAGACTGCTTCAGGGGGCTTGCCTCTTCTGTGCGAACATCCAGTCCCACAGCGCCGCCATTTCATACGCGGGGCCCCAGCTGCCGTGACCGACTCCAAGGAACTCAGTGTACTTCGGTTCGGGTGTCACTCCAGCGGCTTTCAGTGCACGGATCATGTCGCGGGAACCACTCACGGGAACGGCCTCGTCTTGGTCCCCGTGGAAGGCCCAGATCGGGACTCCGTTCATCTTCGACGCATCTTCGGTCTGCCAGATACCGCACACGGGGACTGCCGCAGCAAAGCAGTCGGGATGAGCCGCGACGATCCCCCAAGTGCCCACGCCGCCCATGGATTGACCAGTGACATAGATCCGGCGGTGGTCGGCTCGCGTCTCAGCCATCACGGCGTTGAGCGCCTCCATGAGCTCAGGCATGACCGAGCGACCGTCTTTGGCACCGCGAAATTCGCTCAACGCCCAGCGCGAGAATTTTCCGTCGCAGGCGGGGGCCATGACAATGCAGGGATGCTTTGCCTGCATCGCGGGCGAGGCGAGCAGATTCGCAGCATCTGTATTTCCGCCCGCCCCGTGGAGGCAGAGCGCGAGCGGCAGCGGGGCTGCGGCCTCCACTGGCACGAACAGGCTGTAGCGCAGAATCTGACCGTTCGACGCCTGAAGTTCCTTCACCACAAACGCTGCGTTGGATCCGCCGGGACGAGCTTGCCGCGTGTCACCGCGCCGACCCTTGCCGACGAGGGCCTCAAGTTCCTTCGCATCCAGCATGCCGTCGGCATTGGCATCCTGCGAAGCAGCTCGCTGCCAGAATCTCGCTCCCAGCTCTTCCTTCGAAAGCCGCCCGTCTTCATTGAGATCCTTCGACATCAAGCGCTCGACGTTGATGCCGGATGTCTCGGCGGAGAAGGCGAGGCCTGGGAGGCATAGGAGCGCGTAGAGGGGAATCGACTTCATTGAGAGCGATTCAACCCCGCCTGATCGTTAAAGTTGTCCATCAGGACGACGCCCCTCCCGTCAAGTCGCGCAACGCCGCGCTCGACAGATGATCTGCAACGCAGTATCACCAGCGCATGGCCCTCAAGGCAACCATCCACCGTGCGAACATTTCGTTCTCCGACCTCGACCTCAATCGTTACGGCGATCATTCGCTCACGATTGCCAGGCACCCGTCGGAGACCGACGAGCGCATGATGATTCGGCTTTTGGCATTCGTGCTCAACGCACCGGACACAAGCGATGGCGGGACGTTGGAATTTGGAAAGGACCTCTGGGAGGCGGATGAACCAGCGCTCTATCAGAAAGATCTCACCGGACTGATGGTCCATTTGATCGAGGTGGGACAGCCGGAAGAAAAGCGGATCACCCGCGTGTGCAGCCGGTCCAGGCGAGTCTCCGTCTACTGCTTTAGCGCGACTGCGGAAGCTTGGTGGGCAGGGATGTCAGGGCGGATGTCGCGAATGAGTAATTTGAACGTTTGGCAAATTCCGCCCGATCAGAGCCGGGCTCTCTCGGAATTGGCGGATCGCTCCATGAATCTGAACATCACGATCCAGGAAGGCACCATCTGGGTGGAAGAAGGGGATCAGTCGGTGGAAGTCACGCCAGTGCGGTTGTTGGGAGGGGAGTCATGACTCGATGTCACCGTCCGAGATGACCGGAATTCCGCGAGACGGGGTCCTCATCTGTCGGTAACCCGGCGTTGTATCGTTCCTGCCACCGGGGAGAGGGAGGATGTCTACCCAACGTTGGTCTGAGTTTTGATACTACTACGGTGTGGAGATAGTCCTTGACCCTGAGGGGCTTGGGCGGAGGTTCGTTCCAGTTCCATCTTAGAGTATTTAGACTTATGAAACCGCTTCGCTGGAGATCGTTCTGTTTGACCGCACTTTTTCTGGGTTTCTGTTCGAACGTTGGATGGGCTGGTCAGGTCAGGACCTTCACCGACGTGCAGGGCCGTCAGATCTCCGCTGAACTTCTGTCGCACGATGGGAATGGCACGATTGAATTGAAACTGAGCGACGGTCAGGTGTTCAACGTTCCCGTCGCCACGTTTAGCTTGGAAGATCAAACCTACATTCAGGAGTTCGTGAAGAAGAATCCCGTCAAACTGGACTACAATTTCGAGGTGCAATCGTCTTCCAAGAAGATCTCGGGAACCCGTCAAAATCTGGGGTACAAGGTGGTGAAGAGTGAACTATGGAGCTATGAAGTCGTAGTGGAAAATCGCTCCCGCGACACAGTGGGCGATTTGGACGTCGAGTATCGCACGTTCACAGTGAATGAAGCGGATGGAGGGTTCGTCGAGAGCGATTTGTCGCTGGTTGGGCTGCGGTTCCACACTGGCCAAGCCAAGGTCAAGGGTCCGCTCCGCTACAATCAGAGGGAGACCTTCGTGACCAACCCGGTCCGGCTTGATTCGGTCGACTACGATTACGGCTACAGCGGAGACCGGCACAAGGATTCGCTCCGCGGGCTGATGGTCCGGATCAAAGATTCTGCCGGGAACGTGGTCCACGAATACGTGTCTCCCATCACGACGCTCAAGGACAAGACTTGGGACAGCATTCCGAAGGAACTGGAGGCCAAGGAGTGAATTGACTTTTACGATAGGCAAAGGTTTTCTCGACTCAAGGTCGAAAGTGTGTCTGAATCGTTCTCGGTCACCGTTCACAACATCACGCATGAGAACTTCACTTCACGCGCCCCTCACCACGGCTATCCTGTTCATACTTTGTCTGTCATCAGCTTTCTCACAGCTGTATCAGCCACTCACGTACAACCTCAATCTCGATCAGGCGGTATCCCAAGATTTGGGCTCCAATTTGGTCACGGTGAATATCCGCAACGATGCCAATGAAGAACTCCATGTCGTGTGGGTGGACCAGCAGGGGAATGTTCACTTGCAACATTCCATTCCGGCACGAACCGAAGTCCCTCTTCAATCCTATCCAGGACATGTGTTCCGCATCGACAGGTCGAGCGGAGTGATTGTGGCGAATTTCCAAGTTGGGTATCAGCCGGTTCAGTACTACAGCGTGAATTCGTCTGGGTACACTCCCAATCGAACGATTACATCAGGAACGACGGCGGTCACGAACAGGACCGGATCGCAATATCAAAGACTGTATTCCAATCCGAATCTCCCACGCTTCTCGGTCAATCAAGAGTCTTACCGGGTGCAACTAAATCTCAGGAATGACACCAACGAACTCCTGAAGTTGGTGTGGCTGGATCAGCAGGGGCTTCGTCAGGTCATTGCTCCCATTCAGGCGAGGGGCTCCCACCAGGAAAATCCAAGGCCCGGCTATGTTCTTCAGGTCGAACGGGCCAACGGCACTGTGGTGGGCAACCTTCAGGTGAGCCGTCAGCCGGTTCAGAACTACAATGTTGACTCAACGTCGCTGGGAGGAGGGTTTGGGAACACCGGAACTACCCAAAACTCCATCAATCAGGGTGTTGTCCGTAATACCGTCATCGTGCCGATTTCTGCGGCCGCTGTGACCGCCCTCTCGAATCTCCATCAATTCGCGGTGAATCTTCACGGATTGGTCAAAAGTCGTCGCAGTGACTTTGCGACAGAGAACGATCACCAGCTGGCCGTTCAGCATGCTGGGGACTTCTCCCAGTGGGTGAAGCAGGCGCAGGACAACGGACAGGCAGGGCAAGACAAGTCCAATGTCCGCCAGTCGGTCAGCCAAGCGACTCAGGTCTGGCGGCAATTGACCCCTTTGTTGAGCTCGGGTTCGGCCAATGGTGGAAACAGCACCGGCAGCGGGTTTTTTCAAACCTACCGATCTCAGGGGGATTCTCTTCTCGCATCGGCGTCGCTATCCATCGGGAATTAAGCGCTTGCTGCCTCAACCTCACTTCCATCAATCGACGTTGTTCGTCTCGGACGACGGCGTTTGGGGGGGAATGCTCTCGTTGAGCATTTCTGCGAGCTTGGCCCAGCCTTCATTGCTCAGGACAAACTCCCGGGGCTGAAGGCGGACGAGCCAGCCCTGATCCCAGGCGAGTCGGAAGTCGCGCCCTGGATTTGCCGGAGGGTCTTGGCGGGCACCAACAAGAAGTTGTTTGATGTCTCTGGGACGCACGGTCTGACCCTCGTCTTTGGCTTGGAGCCAACCTACGAGGGCGACGATGCGCTCGGGAAAGGTGAGTCCCGCCGTGGCATTGAGCACACGCTGGACCGGCACCTTGGAAACGCGAGTACGGACCTTCAGGGATCGAGGACGGAGCGTGGGCGCGGACTCTGTAGGTGGGCTGTCTGGAGTCGCCCCCGCCGTCACCGTGGCCGGTCCTGGGTTTTGAACGCGACGTCCCATCTTGGCAAGCTTGGCCGGATCCGTGATGCGATGCCTTTGGACGAGCTCGATGAGATGCGGCAGGGCTTCGGGTTCAAGAACGGAGTTCAGGTGGAAGCCGGGGGACTGGATTTGGATTCGGATGTTCATGTGGGTTCTCCTCTCGGGCCTTGCTGTAGACATGTCAACATGCGTGTTTTGTCGAATGGCTCTATTTTTCCTCAAAATCGATAGTTCTCCCCCAATTCTCCGAATCGATGGCGCAATTCCGTCCGACGGCATTGCGAAAACCCACTCTCCCCAGCGCCACTATTTTAAGGACTTGCTCAAAAGTGCTTTACCTGACAATCGAAACACGCTTAGTGTTCGGGCGAACATTTTTGACACTTCGAACGCAAACACCTACTCCGAACCAACCATGGCCAAAGCATCCTCCAAATCCTCCGCTGGCGACAGCAAGCTCGCCGACGCCCGCGCTCGCAACCTCGACTTGGCGATTCAGCAAATTCAAAAGGATTACGGCGAAGGAGCGATCCTGCGCATGGGTGGCGACGACAAGGTCGATGTCAGCGTGATCCCCACGGGAAACCTTCTGATTGATCAAGCTCTGGGTGTCAACGGTTTTCCCCGCGGTCGGGTTGTCGAGGTCTACGGACATGAGTCTTCTGGTAAAACGACTCTGACTCTGACGGTGATTGCCCAAGCACAAAAGGCAGGTGGACTGGCCGCATTCATTGACGTCGAGCACGCGCTCGATCCCAGCTATGCCAAACGCCTCGGGGTCAACATCGACGACCTGTTGGTCTCACAGCCGAGTTCTGGAGAAGAGGCCCTCCGGATCTGTGAGACGCTGGTGAGGTCCAACGCCTTGGACGTGGTGGTGGTCGACTCGGTCGCAGCGCTCGTCACTCGCCAGGAATTGGAAGGGGAGATCGGGGATTCCACCGTCGGCGCACAGGCCCGGCTCATGAGCGCAGCCCTCCGAAAGCTGACCGCTGTGATTTCGAAGGCGCGAACCTGCTGCGTCTTCACCAACCAGGTCCGGGAGAAAATCGGGGTGATGTTTGGGAATCCCGAAACGACTCCCGGGGGGCGTGCGCTGAAATTCTATTCGAGCATGCGAATCGACATTCGCCGTATCGGTGCGATCAAGACAAGCGATGGCACGGTCACCGGCAACCGCACCCGTCTCAAAGTGGTGAAGAACAAGATGGCTGCACCGTACACCGAGGCGGAGTTCGACATCATGTACAACGAGGGCATCTCGAACATCGGCTCCCTCTTGGATCTGGCTCTCGAACACGAGATCCTGCAAAAACGCGGTTCGTGGATCAGCTACAAAGGCAGCCAACTTGCACAAGGCCGTGATGCGGCCAAGGAAGCGCTTCGGAATGACGAAACACTGGCAGCGGAGATCGAGGTGGCTGTAAAAGCCAAGCTCAACGGTGAAGAGCCTCCTGCGGAGGACGCTGCTGCCGCTCCCAAGAAGAAAGCCAAGGCAGCTGATAGTTCAGCGGATGACGCTTCGGAGTCAGACAGCTGATCGAATTCAACCCGCCGCCCACTTGACAGCTCTTGACATCACCTAACGTGTCAAGAGTTGCCGCATGATGGGGATCATGTCCGCGTACAATGTGGTGCCTCCCGCACGACTCAGTTGGTCGGCAACGAGGTCCGCATCCGCGTCGACATCAGCCGGCATCAACTCTTCATGGGAGTGTTCCCCGCAGCAGGCCGAAACCCGAACAAATTCCGAGTCCGCTCCCCGGGTAATCTCGACACAAAGCTCTTCCCCACGAAGTGCCAAGCCCTGCAGCGCGTGGCCTTCGGGACCCTCATTCAAGACCATCGAGATCGGCAGGCCATCTTTGCGATGAAAGGTGAGATCTCTCTCTCCATCTTCAAGCACCGCACCCAATCGCTTGCCAATCCAACCCGCGAGAAGCAAGGCGGCGCTGCGTTGTCCCGACCCATGAGTGATCTCGACGTCGGTTAACTTGGGAAGTTTTCTTTGCGCGAGCTCGTCTTGGAAGCAACTGGCCAACGCCACACGCATGAAGTGCGACCGGGTCCAGTTCAAATCCCGCACGTCAAAGTCCGCCGTCACTGTGGCAAGCGCCGTTGCCAGTTCATCAAACTCAGACACCGGATCGGACCAAGTACTGCTGTCGATGATGAGGGTATCGATGCGACTGAAGAAGCGTTCTTCAAAATTCTGAGAGAGCGGCCCTTGCCACCACACCACCAATGGGAGATCCGCGTCCAGATGAGCGAACACGATGTTCTGCAATTGGGTGGCGTCACCGTCTTCCAAAACAAACGAAATCTGCTCGCTGCAAACCGCCTGCCGACCCTGATAGGGATGGCAGAGCGCATTGATCCAAGCCCGCGCCCTCGGAGTCTCCCCAGGAACACGGATAATCAGAAGCGCACGGCAGGCGTTCAACGCGATAATACGATCCAGTCGATCCACATTCGGCTCAATGGAACTCGCGTCTTCACTGTAGATGGCAAAGTTCAGGAGTGAAGCCCGGGTCTTTCCTTCATCCTGATCCCAAAGCTTGTTCAGCTCGCTGTCGATTTTTCCGAGTTCGACCTCGGATCCCAGGCGTGCAAGCGCCTCTGGTGCTGGCGTGAGAGATGGCATGGTCAGCGCTGAGTCGTCCATTAGAGGAGTCTCCATTCCCGACCGTCTTCCTGAAGAAGTTGATCGGCTTCTTTCGGGCCCCAGGACCCCGCAGGGTACTCGCACATGGGTGGCGGGTTCGGATTCTCATGCCAGGCGTGCTCAAGTTCATCGATGAACTTCCAAGCGTTTTCCACTTCGTCCCGTCTTGCAAAGAGGGTGGCATCTCCGGCCATGGCATCCAGGAGGAGGCGTTCATAGGCCTCGGGACTGGCTTTGCCGAACGATGAACTGTAGTGAAAGTCCATCTTGACGGGCTGCATGTTCAACGCCTGACCCGGCTTCTTGCACAAGATGCGCAGGGACATGCCCTCATCTGGCTGAATGCGAATCACGAGGGTGTTCTCACCGTTGTGAGCCAGTCCGGCCGTGCTGAACGGCACTTGCGGCGGCTTCTTGAAATGCACCGAAATCTCCGTGGCTTTCTTGGGAAGCTGCTTGCCCACGCGAATGTAAAAAGGCACGCCCTGCCAGCGCCAAGTATCGACGAACAAGCGGAGCGCAACGTAGCATTCGGTGTTCGACTCAGGGTTGACGCGGTCTTCTTCCCGATAGCCAACACGTGCGACGCCGTTGACGGAACCTGCAGTGTACTGGGCTCGAATCACATTTTTTCCAACGGCCTCAGGTCCAACGAGGGGCCGAAGAGCCCGGATGACCTTGACCTTTTCATCACGAACGGAGTCTGCGCTGAGATCTGTCGGAGGTTCCATGGCAACGAGGGACAGCAATTGAAAGAGATGGTTTTGGACCATGTCTCGCAAGGCTCCCGCCGTGTCGTAGTAGCCACCGCGGCCGCCTTCCATGCCGAGGTTCTCGGCACAGGTGATTTGAACGTGGTCGATGTAGCGGCTGTTCCAATTCGGCTCGAACAATGAATTGGCAAACCGAAGGACCATCATGTTCTGGGCGGTCTCTTTTCCGAGGTAGTGATCGATCCGGTAGGTGTCTTTCTCCTCGAAGGTGCTGTTGACCACTTCGTTCAGGTGGTGCGCACTCTTGAGGTCTTTTCCAAACGGCTTTTCGCAAACCACCCGCGCCCATTTCCCAGGAGCGGGTTCGTTCAGACCCGCCGCTCCAAGTTGCTCCATGATCTGGTCAAAGAACTCCGGAGCCGAAGCGAGGTAAAAGAGACGATTGGCAGTCGTGCCCCGTTCTTCGTCGAATTGATCGAGTTTGGCTTTGAGGCTCTTGTACCCTTCCGTGTCCTGAAACTCGCTTCGGTGATAGTGAATGGACTGTCCGAAGCTACTCCAGAGTTCGTCGCTGTGGCCTTGGCGGGAGTGCTTCTTGTTGGCTGCTTCAAGTTCGGACCGGAACACGGCATCCGGTTTGTCCCGGCGAGCAAATCCGACCACCTTGAATTGAGGGGGCAAATCGCCACTGGCCGCGACATTGTAGAGCGCGGGGATCAGCTTTCGGTGGGTCAAATCGCCCGTGGCTCCGAAAATGACGAGAGAGCAAGGCTCCGCACGATTGCGGTGAAGGAGGGTTTCCTGAAAGGGGTTTTCCATTGGGGAAGATGGGAACAGTCGATACAGATCCCGTGACATCACCAGACGAGACGGGCTGTCATCATATCCCCGCGTCTCGGTGGTGCAAGTCATGCGACCCTACCTCCTGTGAGCATTTTTCATGCTCAAGTTGGAGCGTTTTCAGGGTGTGTCGAAGGACAACCGACGACGATCACCGCTTCGAAGGGCGATGATCTCCACCTCACCGTCCGACAATAGACGCCATTGAATGGACCCTTTTTCCCGAGTGTTCCAACTCTCGACTCCCATTTCTTCGCACGCAGTGAGCCAACGGGGAAGTGGCTTTTCCTCAGGATGGCGCAGCTCGCGACTTGTCAGGATGAGTTTTGGCCGCGCCCGGCGGAGGAACTCTGGCAAGCCCCCCGGATCGGAGCCATGCTGAGTGTGAATCAAGAGATCGCACTCGAGATCCATCTCGGATTCGAGAAGGGATTTTTCTGTTGAGAAACCGGCATCGGCCAAACAGAGCAACCGAAGAGGTCCCATCTGGATCCGCCAAACGAGCGAGCGATCATCTGCCCGGTCATGCAAGTCATCCGCCCCGGGATACAAGACCTCAGCAAACGCCGAGGATTCGCCAGCCACCGTTCGAGCCAATCGACCGAGATTGAGACGATCATGTCGACCTACGGATTGGCTCTGGATGGTATGATCTCGAAATACAGAAGGGAGAACCGAACTTCCCGAATCAAGAAACCAAGGCTCATGAAGACTGTGGATCAATGTGGCCGGTCGCAGTTCCCGCAAAGCCAGCGCAGCACCTCCAACATGCTGCGAATCGTTGTGTGAGAGGATCAGGCCATCGAGTCGATGGACGCCACGTCTGTCCAAGTAAGGTCGAATCGAAAATTCATAGTCGTCCCGAGCACCCGTGTCCCAGAGCCAATGGCGATCTGAAACTCGAAGCAACATCGAAGATCCTCCATTCGGCACCTCGAAGAACACCCCGTCGGCGAGATGCTCTCCCAGCTCCACCTCAGACGGTTGCGGCAGTGTAAATCGGGATCCGGGCGCATCCGAGAATATTCCGGTGAGTGTCAAGATGACAGAAGCAAACCACCAGTTGGCGTTGTTGAGCATCACCTGCAATCCAACGAAATGGAGCCCGGCCGCACACAAGCTGAGACATGAGGTGAGAATCGCTCCAAAGGCGAGGGGAACAAGAAGACAATTCGCCAGCATCCCGATGGGTGCCACGGATTGGAAATGCCACAGCATCAGCGGGAAACTCCCGAGCCATGCGGCGACCGAAACAATGACCGTGGAGGCAAGTCCTTGACGAAATCGTTGCACGGAGAGTTGCCTTTGGGTCGCCAATTGTCGGGGCAAAAAGGGATCGAGCTCGAGCCACGGGTTCAATTTTTGAAGAGTCCAAGGAACCGTGACGATAATCGCCAAAAGAACGCCAAAAGAAAGTTGGAACCCAGGCCGAAACAATTGGTGCGTATCCAACACCAGGAGAACCAACCACGCGGCTCCCAGACTGTTGAGCAAATTCGACCGTCGAGTGAGCAAGCCTGCAGACAGCATCAGCGCAATCATGCACGCGGCGCGTGCCGCCGAAGGTCGCCATCCCGTGACGAAGGCGTAGGTGAATACCGCACCGATCAGAATCAGGATGCGAGTCGAGCGATGAAGCGGGATCCATCGCAAGAACACCCACGCCACCATCGCAATCAACCCCACGTGAAGTCCACTGACCGCAAACAAATGCTGAGTTCCAGAATCACGAAACGTGTTCTCAACAACCGCGCCACCTTCCCCAGGATCTCCAAGAACCATGCCCTGGATGATGGCCGACTGATGCGGGGCACCGTCCAAGTCGAACGTCAGTTGAGCAGCGATCCACTTTCGGCATTGATCTGCGGTGGATGACATGCTGGAGCGTATCTCATCCATCCATCCCGCAGGGTTCAGTTCTTCCACTTGCTCCATTCGCAACACCGCCACACAACCATCCCTCCACAATTGTTCGTTCCGATCAAAGCCACCCGGAAGCGTCGGCAAGGAAGGGAGGAAAAGCCGTCCTGAACATTGGACCTTGCCCGGCTTGATCTCCATTCCTGCCGGTAAAATCACTCGCAGCCGTGACGGAGTGACAGATCCAGCAACGTCATGATGCCTAATGTCAATGCGCTCGGCCCATAGCGTAGCCGTCGACGGCAAATCGCCAACTTTGTCCGACCGGTCAAGAAGCAACCGTCCTGCCACATTCGCTGCCACGGGGGACTGCCACTGACTCAATTGGTGCCGTAGCCCGTGATCACGAGTCTGAGCAAGATGGCTCTGGTGCAGTCCGGCAAAGAAGACCACAGTCCCGAAAAGACCCAATGCCGTTCGCCTCCAAACGAACGCTGCAATAAGAACCATCAGACCTGCGGATTCGAGCAGCAACGATGCATGAACGTTGGGCAGTTGATCGGCCAAACCAATGCCTAAACCCGCTCCAATCGCCGCGAATGCCAACGGATAGAGCCCAAGGCCTCGCCCAACGGACGAGAGGGCGGGGGCTGACTCCAACTCAGACATTCAACCTGCCCCCGGAAGACATGAGCCTCGAATGGGTTTGGCCAGTGAGGCCTCCGCTTTCGCCCTCGTATATGGGGCACCAACTACATGGATTCGGCGGCTTGTTGAGCCGCCTCCTTTTCTTTATCGGCCATGATTTTTTGATACTCCGCCTGCTCGACCTCATGAAGTCTGTGATGGGCGTTTGCGCTGTGCCGCGTGTTGGGAAAGTTGGCGATGACTTCCTGCAGAAGGTCATGGGCCATCTGGTAGTCATGCTTCACATCCGCATGGACATCGACCAAACGGAACATGATGAAGGCCGCATCATCGACCGGCCATTCCTTCCCCTCGAGGTGCCCCTCAAGGAAGAGCAGCGCTTTGTCCGGATCATGGAGTTTCTCGGAATAAATTTTGGCGATTTCTGACAGGGGATATGGATCGTCAGGCTTCTCCCGGAGCATCCCTTGGTACTCCTCGATGGCACCTTCATAGTCGCCCTGACCAATGCATGCTGCTGCTCTTACCGCCGCATCTGTCGTCACCTCTTCACCGGAAGAATAGAAGGAGGTTCCCACCGCATCTCCGATCCAAGGAATGAAGTACTTCACCACGAAAATGCCGCCAATGACCCCAACAAGCACAATGAAGATAAATCGGACACCATCGTTGGATTCTTTAAGGCTTTCCCATATTGCCATCACCAAGAGAGAGGCAATGCCGATGATGCACAGGCGGATCACTAGAGTTCGATTCATAGAGGCGAGGTTGGTTGGTCGCTCTGAGGCTACCAAATCACGCTCATCTGGCCAAGCTTTGTTTGTTGCCGAACCCGCTCGCCTGAATCACGCAAAGTTCACTTGGAGTCAGTCCGGTTCAGCGACGTAAAACATCGCAGCGAAGGTATTGGGCGTAAACGACCCGTCCCCAGGATTGATCGTCATCTGGGAGATGTCGCCGTCTAGATAGAGAGCATCTTCGCAGCCCAACTCAAGAAAGGTGCGGGCAAGATGATGAAACGTGACACGACCATGCTCCCGGTCATCACGATCACTCATCACGAAGATGACTTGTCCGTCGCTCTTCCGAACTCCAACGCCACTTCGCTGACGCAGATTCGGCGAGGGATTCCGGAAAGCGGGATGGATGGCACCCTTTCTCAGCAAGATCGGGCCGCTTTGAGTTGCAATCCGAGCGCGAATGCTCAGTCCCTCATATTCCTCGGCCACCACGACTCCCGCTCGCTGGTTTTCATCCACATAGAAGACGCCGTTGGGTTTGAGATAGAAATTGCCTTCGCCCTTTTTCAAGGAGAGCGGAACTTCGACTACTGAACTACAAATGGTAAGACCGCAGGGTGTGGGTCCGCGCTCATAGATTCCCGCATTCGTCGCGAAGACGAGCTTTTGAGCTCGGGCTTTCAGATAGGTTCTGAGGCCTTCGAAGTTTTGGAGAGGCTGTCCATGCTCATCTTTCCAAATCAGATCAAGCACATGAATTCGGCTTGGATCGACTCGGTAGAGGTGAAAATGACCTCCTTCGAAATCAAAGGTCTCTGCACCTAGTTTCGGCAGGGTTCCCCCCACAAGGACACCGCCAAAGACACTTAGCAACCAACGTGGCAGTTTCATTTGATCGCGGAGCTAGGGGAAGGGGATGGCTCGTGCGCACCAATTTGTCCGTTTTGCTTCGGTTGTGAGGGAAAACCCTTGCGGAGGGCCACAGCCAACAAGCCGATGTCCGCAGGTGTGACGCCCTGAATTCTCGCCGCTTGCCCGAGGGTCGATGGTCGAATCTCCTGCAGTTTCAACTGCGCTTCTCGTTTCAAGCCTTGAAGCTGGAGGTAGTTCACATGCTCAGGAATACGGCTCTCCTCCATCTTCGCCGTCTTCGCCACCATCAATTCCTGGCGATTGATGTAGCCCTGGTACTTGAGATCATTCTCCAAGAGACTCCAGATTTCATTCGGAAACTTGGATTGGACCTCACTAGGCAGCGCAGAAAAGTAATTCTCCGGACGCCGAATCCATTTCTCAATGCGCATGCCATCCACATTCTCCGCACCCACGAAGGCCTTCGCCGATTCGAGCGCCGCCGCCTTTTGGACGGTATGGCTAAGGCGAAATGCATCGACCAACCCGATCTCGGCTGCCTTGGGGGTGAGTCGGAGATCACAGTTGTCTTGGCGCAAAAGGAGTCGGTACTCAGCACGGGAGGTGAAGAGCCGGTAGGGCTCAACGGTGCCCTTGGTAACGAGGTCGTCGATCATCACTCCGAGGTAGCCTTCAGAGCGTTGGAGATGAAAGCTCGGTCTGCCCGCCATTTTGAGAGCCGCATTTGCCCCGGCTACGAGACCCTGACCCGCCGCCTCCTCGTAGCCTGAGGTGCCATTGATCTGACCAGCGAAGTATAGTCCTGAAACTCGTTTCGTCTCCAGGGTGGGGTGAAGCTGAGTGGGAGGGCAATAGTCGTACTCCACCGCGTATCCTGGGCGAATGATCTCCGCGTTCTCAAGACCCACAATTGACCGGATGAAGTCATACTGAACCTCATAGGGAAGGGAAGTCGAGACCCCATTCACGTAGTACTCACGAGTGTGAAGTCCTTCGGGTTCCAAGAAGACCTGGTGACGATCTTTCTCCGCAAACTTGACGACCTTGTCTTCAATCGAAGGGCAATAGCGCGGCCCTGTGCCCTCAATCCGCCCAGAATACATTGGAGATTTGTCCAAATTGTCGCGAATCACATCGTGTGTCCGAGTGTTCGTGTAGGTCGTCCAGCACGGTATTTGTTCCACGTGGAACATATCGGGGCACCAATGATTCAGGGTGAAGAGGGCCGATTCCTCCTTCAGCACCCCACTGAGATAGCTAAATCGCGGGGGAGGGAGGTCCCCTGGTTGGGGCTCCATAACCCCAAAATTGATCGAGCGCCCGTTCACCCGACAGGGTGTGCCCGTCTTAAATCTCCGGATCTCAAACCCAAGCGCGCGCAAACTATCCGACAATGTCGAAATTCCATCGCCCATTCGTCCCCCCTGCTGGTTCTGTAGACCTACATGAAGTAGCCCCCTCATAAACGTACCAGAGGAAACCACGACAGATCGGGTCTCGAAGACCATTCCCAGACTGGTCCGAAGACCCACCACACAATCGTCTTCAACAAGGATTTCCGCCACGTTGCCTTGATGAAGGTCGAGGTTTGGCTGGGACTCGATCAGCCATTTCATTCGAAATTGGTAGGCCTTCTTGTCACACTGGGCGCGGGGGGCTTGGACGCTGGGGCCCTTCGTCGCATTGAGCATTCGAAATTGAATCCCCGTGGCATCCGTGTTCAGTGCCATCACTCCGCCCAAAGCATCAATTTCGCGGACCAGATGACCCTTCGCCAATCCCCCAATCGCTGGGTTGCAGGACATCTGGGCAATCGTATCCAGATTCTGAGTGAGGATCGCAACCTGTGCCCCAAGCCTTGCGGCGGCCATGGCCGCCTCCACACCCGCATGTCCGGCACCGCACACCACCACGTCGTAGCGTTTGGGATAAGTGTAAAGTGATGACATCTAGAGCAGCGATGGGTTGGTGTGAAAACGACCCAACCCTAGCACAGATCGGCACGAATCAAACCACCCGCGTCCGCCCCGACAATGTTCCACATGGAACAATTGGACAAAACCCAGAGGTCTCTAGGGTTGCACCCAGACCCAGAGTCGCTACCTTCAACGACTACCCAAGACCTTATGTCCAGCGATACCGCCCCACCTCCCGCTCTTCACAATGACTCGGCCAAGGCGCCCATCAACGCGGATCTCACCGCTGAGCAGAAGTTGCACTTTTACCGGGAGATGGTCCGGATCCGCCGATTCGAGACGATCTCGATGCAGCATTATCAAGCTGGACGCATGGCGGGATTCCTTCACCTGTACATTGGCCAAGAGTCAGTCGCTGTCGGAACCATCTCTCTTTTGGGGGAACACGATCATGTCATCACAGCCTACCGCGATCACGGTCACGCCTTGGCCGTTGGCATGTCCATGAACGAATGCATGGCGGAACTCTTTGGAAAAGCCATGGGATGCTCCAAGGGGAAGGGGGGCTCGATGCACTACTTCGATCCAAGTCGCAACTACTGGGGTGGCCATGGGATCGTTGCCGGCCAGACTCCACTGGGCCTTGGGCTCGCATACGGCTTGAAATATCGGGAGCTCAAAGGCGCTGCGCTCTGTTTCCTTGGGGACGGTGCCGTGAACCAAGGGGCGTTTCATGAATCCCTGAATTTGGCATCGCTCTGGAATCTCCCTGTGATCTATGTGATCGAAAACAATGGCTACTCCATGGGCACCAGCCAGTCGCGTTCCTCCGCCTACCCATCTTCACTCGCTCAGCGTGCCGAAGCGTATGGTATGGATTGGGAAGTCTTCAACGGCGAGAACATCTACGAAGTTCGTGCCCGTACCAAACTCGCCATTGATCGTGCTCACAATGAGTCGCGGCCGACTGTTCTGGAAATCGCTACCTATCGTTGGGAAGGCCACTCTGTGGCAGATGCCAACAAGATGAAGTACCGGACCAAAGAAGAAGTCGAGCGCTTCCAGAAAGAACATGACCCAATTCAAATTTGGAAACGCATCCTCCTTGAGGAAGGTGTCGCCACCGAGGATGATCTGACCGCCATCAACAAGGAAGCTCAAGCAGAAGCAGAAGCTTCCGCCGAGTTCGCGAAAAACAGCGACTACCCGACCCCAGAAAGCATTTTCGAAGATGTCTATTGGGAGGTCGATCATCAAACCGAAGCAGGGCAGACTGGTCGCCATTTTTTCAACGATTAGTCTTGCGATTTTTTCCTAATTGGAATACCCCAACCCAAAAGGCAGGGAGATCCATGCCTGAATCTCAATGACCCAAGATCTTCCTTTCCAATGACCGGAAAGTTCGGTCAAACTTCGCCGTATCAGACTCCCTGACAATTGATCCATCTATGAACTCAATCCAACCTTCATCCAGCCGTCGGCAGTTTCTTCGCGGCACACTTGGTGCAGCCAGTTTGGCTGCGCTTCCCACCTGGGCCGCTCCGCTCGGTGCCAATGGTGACGTTCGCGTCGCCGTCATCGGGTTTAACTCCCGCGGCGCGGGTCACATCAAGAGCCTGCTCGGAATCAAAGGAGTTCGTCTCGTCGCTCTCTGCGATGTGGACCAGAATGTGCTCGACAAGAAGGTTGCCGAACTGGGCAGCAAGGACATCAAGGTCAAAGCCTATACCGACTTCCGCAAATGCTGTGAGGACCCAGAGATCGATGCCATCACCATCGCGACTCCAAATCACAGCCACACCCTGATCGCCATGACCGGCATCGCGAACGGCAAACACGTTTACGTCGAGAAGCCCGTTTGCCACAACGTCTGGGAAGGACGCAAACTCGTCGAGGCTGCAGCCATCGCCGAAGGGAAGGGACTCGTCGTTCAGCACGGCATGCAACGTCGCTCGGATCTCGGATGGGCCGCGGCCATGGAGTACGTTAGAGCCGGCAATATCGGCAAAGTGACGCTCTCACGTGGCATCAACTTCAAAGCCCGTCAGAGCATCGGCAAAGTTGATTCACCCGTGTCACCCGGGGCCAACGGTCGCATTGCTCACGAATTCACCCGCGGCGGAAAACCCCAATCCGTCAATGTTGACTACACCCTCTGGTCCGCACCACGTCCGGTCATGCCGGTGCAGCGCGAGCAGTTCCATTATGACTGGCATTGGCAGTGGCCTTACGGCAACGGTGACATCGGCAATCAAGGCCCCCACCAACTCGATGTCGCACGCTGGGCTCTCGGAAATCCCAAGCTGCTTCCAAAACGCGTCATGAGCCTCGGCGGACGCTGGGGATACGATGACGATGGCCAAACGGCCAACAACCAAATGGCCTTTTACGACTATGCCGAAGGTGCTCCACTTCTGTTCGACAACCGCGGTCTTCCAATGAAGGACATGAACTGGGCCAAGGGCTACGAACCAGTCTATCGCATCAACGGCAAGACCAGCGCCCCGCGCATCGGAAACGTCATTCACTGTGAAAATGGTTTTGTTGCCGAATCCAAGGCCTACGACAACGACGGCAAGGCCATCGAGAAGTTCGAAAACTTCCAGGACGGTCCCGACCACATGAAGAACTTCATCGAGTCGGTCCGCGTTGGCAAAATTATCAAGGACGAACTCCACGTCTCGCACGGCTACCACGCCGCCGCCCTCGCGCACATCGCCAACATCTCGTACCAACTCGGCAAGGCTACTCCGGCTGCTGAAATCCGCGAACGCCTCGCCACCGACAAGGCCGGTCTCGAAACCTTCGAGAACTTTGTCGCCAACCTCGAAGCCAACCAAATCGATGTCGCCGCCGAACAGTGCGCCGTCGGCCCTTGGCTCGACTTTGATCCTGTCAGCGAGAAATTCACTGGCGAGTTTGCCGAAGAAGCCAACAAGATCGCCAAGGAAGAGTACGCCGCCGGATTCGAGCTGCCCGAAATCGCCTAACGCGCATCCATCGTCATACAGTCAAACGCGGAGCCGGGAAACCAGCTCCGCGTTTTTCGTGCCCATCTGCGATCACGCCTTGCGCAAGAGTAATCCACTGAGGCCAAGACATGCCCGATGAACTCTCTACCCTTGCGAAAGACCCAAATCGCTCCTCAAGACCCGAACGCCGCAATCACCTTCGGCACCGACTCGTCTTTGCTGAGCTCAAACAGCTCCGGGCTCGCTGCATACGGATTGTTGTTGTACCGGTCCACCAAATCGGGGACAAACTCCGTCAAGGACTCTTCCTTCGCAGGAAACACATACAGGGCATAACGATCCGGTATCGCCACCCAGATCTTGTCCCCGAAGATCTTTTGGAAGATCCGGCCAAGCGAGGGTGCACTGAGTAAGGTTGCCATCAGGCCGCTGTCATCTCGATACACCGCGTATTGAACCGTCCCATCATCGGCCCGAATGTACTCCGGTTGCAACTTCGCCAATCGCTTGTCCGCCGCAGCACGTGCTCGTTCCACGAAGGTCGCCGGACTGAACCCAAGTTTGGAAAACTCATCCGACGAGTAGGTCTCCGCTCCCCCGGGAAAATCCGTCTGCCTCGCAGGCGTCAGCACCGTCCTCACCGCTCCCTCAATCGGCTGGGAAATCGCCGTCCTCAACGAGATGGGCTCTGGCAGCAGCAACAGCAACTCCCTCGTCGCCTTCGACTGCTGAGCCCAAGCCCAGCCCGACGAGATCACCATCATCCCGGCAACAATGATTCGCAACAACACAGGCATCACCCACCCTTGTCTCTCTTCACCCATTCCGCAATTCGCTTGCGAAAGAACCCTTCGCCTGCCTTGATCCCTCCATGATCGCCTTTGTCCGTGGACGCCTCGCGGAGTCCTATCCCAACACTGCCCTCGTCGATGTCCAGGGCGTCGGCTACCACGTCCTGATTCCGCTCTCCACCTTCGACCGACTCCCTCAGCAGGGGCAGGAAGTCCGCCTCCTCACGCATCACCACATCACCGAGCGCGAGCATCTCCTCTTCGGCTTCATCACCGATGAAGAGCGGGATCTTTTTCGCCTCCTCATCGACCGCGTCTCTGGCATCGGCCCCAAG
>CAXBNA010000006.1:0-61931 GCA_963976915.1 uncultured Verrucomicrobiales bacterium | reverse complement strand
TTTCTATCAGTGGCTGTGCAAACATGAAAAATGCCTCAAAAACATCGACCTCTTCTCCGAGTGCGTGGCCGAGAAGCTCATGACCTACGCCACCGGCCGCGTCCCCAACTTCGCCGAACGCCGCGAGATCGAGGCCATCGTGAAAAAGAATCACCAAAACGGAAACGGTTTCCGCGACCTCGTGCTCGCCCTCATCGACAGCCAAACCTTCCGCACCCGATAGTCCAAGGTCGGCTCCCGCTCTCTCATGACCCGCGGCGATGAAACCTTTCTGTACCCTGAATGACGAACTCATCGCCACCTTCCGCTCCGAAGGCTTCGCCCACCCCACCAAGGAACTCCTCCGCCTCCCCGTGGCAAAAAAGGCCTTTGTTGATGACGTGAAAATCTGGAGACTCCACTGATGCTCCGTTGCGCCCTTACCTCCTTCCTTCTCCTCGCAGCCGCGACCATCCTGCCCGCTGCCGAGAAACCCAACATCCTCTACATCATCGCCGATGACCTCGGGTTCAGCGACCTCGGCTGCTTCGGCGGCGAGATCGACACACCCGTGCTCGATTCCCTCGCCGCAGGGGGTGTGCGATTGACGCAGTTTTACAACACGGGCCGCTGCTGCCCCTCCCGCGCCGCCATCCTCACCGGCCAGTATCCGCACCGCGTCGGTCTCGGCCACATGACCACGAATGATCTCGGTCGCCCCGGCTACCGCGGCGTCATCTCCGACGACGCCCAAACCATCGCCCAAGTGCTGAAACCCGCCGGCTATCGCTCCTTCATCGCAGGCAAGTGGCACCTCGGCACGCCCGACCCGACGAAACACGGCTTTGAAGAATTCTACGGCACCCTCGTCAGTGCCAAACGCTTCTTCGATCCTGAGCACCTCGTCCGTCTCCCCGAAGGACGCCAAGCACGCACGTATCCCGAGGGCCAGTTCTACGCCACCGACGCCGTCACCGATCACGCGCTCGATTTCATCCACCTCGCCCGCCAGACCCCGGAGCAGCCCTGGTTTCTCTACCTCGCCTACAACGCCCCGCACTTCCCCCTCCACGCACCGAAGGAGGAGATCGCCAAGTATGCAAATCGCTACCTTGGGGGCTGGGACAAGCTGCGCGAGGAACGCCTCGCCACAATGAAGAAGCTCAAGATCGTGCCCGAAGAAACCAAACTCTCTCCACGCTCCACCTGGCAAAACTACGGCGAGACCGAAACCGGCACCAACCCCGCCTGGGACACCCTGCCCGAAGAACGCCGCCTCGATCTCGCGCGGCGCATGGCCATCTTCGCCGCCATGGTGGATCGCATGGACCAGCAGCTCGGCCGCGTGATCGACGACCTCCGCAGCGCGGGCGAGCTCGACAACACCCTCATCGTTTTCACCTCCGACAACGGTGCCTGCTTCGAGTGGGACCCCATGGGCTTCGACATCGTATCGAGCAATCAAAACATCCTCCACACCGCCGACCAACTCGACGCGATGGGCGGCCCTGACACCTTTCACAGCGTCGGCTCCGGCTGGGCCAATGCCAGTAACACGCCCTGGCGGATGTACAAGCACTTCAACCACGAAGGCGGCATCGCCTCGCCCGGCATCGTCCACTGGCCCGCTGGACTGAAGGTCGAACCCGGCACCATCAACCCTCACCCCGCCCACATCATCGATTTGATGCCCACCGCGCTCACCGCCGCAGGAGGCACCTACACCGGCAAGCATCCGATGCCCGGCGTCGATCTCATCGCCCAACTCCAAACCGAAGGAGGCGATGAGCGCACCCTCTTCTTCGAGCACCAGGGCAACCGCGCCGTCCGCTCCGGCGAGTGGAAACTCGTCGCCTTTGACGACAAGCCCTGGGAACTCTACCACTTCGGCGATGACCGCACCGAGCTGAACGATCTCTCCGCCCAGTATCCCGACAAGGTCAAAGCCATGAACGCCGCTTGGGAACAATGGGGCGCTGAAAACCAAGTCACCCCTCTCCCCGCCGACCTCGGTGTGGGTTACCTCAAACCTGATTGATCCCCCTCCCGATGCTCCAAGGAATCTTCCCCGTCATCCCCACCCTCTTCACCGACGACAACGCGCTCGATCTCGATGCGCAACGCCAGGTCGTCCAGTTCGCCCTCAATGTCGGCTCACATGGCATCGTCTTTCCCGGCGTGGCCAGTGAGTACAATTTCCTCACGCCCGAGGAACGCGGCACCCTCATCGCCCTCGTCGCGGAGGAGGTGGATGGCCGCATCCCCATCGTCGGTGGTGCCAGCGCCGCCACGGCGGAGGATGTGATCGTCGCAGGGCAGCAGGCCGCCGCCAGTGGCATCCATCATTTGATGATCATGGCACCCAATGGACTCGGCAAAGACCTCGATGCACACCGCGCCTTCTTCGCCGAGATCGCCAAGGCATTGCCCCAGGCCGAGATCATTCTCCAAAACGCACCGACACCCATCGGAGCCGGACTCGACGACGCCGCCATCACCGCGCTCGCCGCCGGGAATCCCTCCATCACCTACATCAAAGAAGAGACGCTTCCCTCTGGTCCAGCCATCACCGCCCTGCTGGCCGCCGACATCCCGCATTTGAAGGCCGTCTTCGGCGGCGGCGGCGCACGCTACATCATCGACGAACTCGCGCGCGGTGCACGCGGGGCCATGCCCGCCGTTGAGTTCGCCGACCTCCACGTCGCCATCTGGAATGCCCATGAGGCCGAGGATCACGAAGGTGCGCGGGAATTGTATCGCCTCAGCCTGCCGCTGCTCGTCTCGCAGGCCATCTATCGCATGCGCTTCACGAAGTATGTTTTGAGCCGCCGCCAAATCGCCGACGCCCAGCATGTGCGCGCACCGATTGTCGAGCTGGATGAGTTCGCCAAAAACGACATCGACCAGATGCTCGAGGACCTCCAGACCGCCTTCGCATGAGCATGCCCGGCTCGCAGGACCGGGTCTCCGAGATTCAGATCCACCTCGTCGATCTCAGCCAGGATCAGCCGTACCTCGGCGCCTTGCGCGAGGGCGAGGTCGTCAACGAGGCGGGCTACTTTGTGCGCAAAGGAAACCGCACCGTGTATCCACGGAAGAACCGATCCCTGGTCGTCAAGATCGTGACTCGCGACGGCGTGATCGGCTGGGGTGAAACCTACGGGCTCGTTGCCCCGCTCGCCACCGCCGCCATCATCTCCGATCTCCTCACGGGCTTCGTCGTCGGCCGTGATCCGAACGAGGTGGAAGCCATTCACGATGACCTCTACGACCTCATGCGCGTGCGCGGTTACACGGGCGGCTTTTACCTCGATGCCCTCGCCGCCATCGACATCGCCCTTTGGGACATCGTCGGAAAAATCCGAAACCTGCCTCTCCACCAGATCCTCGGCTCACCGCTGCGCACGGTCATTCCCGCCTACGTCTCCGGCCTTCCGAAACCCTCCCTTGCCGAACGTTTGGAACTCGCCAAAGAATGGCAAAGCCTCGGCTTTGATGCCGTCAAGTTCGCCCTCCCCGTCGCCGACGATGGTGCCCTCGCCGAACTCCGCGCCCTCCGCCTCACCCTGGGTGACGAGGCCCGCATCGCCGTGGACCTCCACTGGTCCCTCACCGAAGACACTGCCGTCCAACTCGCTGCCGACCTCCAGCCCTTCGACCCCTGGTTTCTCGAAGCGCCTGTGCCCACCGAGGAAATCGGCACCCTCCGCCGCGTGGTCGAACGCACGACATCACGCATCGCCGTCGGTGAGGAATGGCGCACCCACTACGACGCCCAGCTCCGCATCGAGCGTCAGGCCTGCCACATCGTCCAGCCGGAGATGGGCCACACCGGCATCACGCAGTTTCTCCGCATCGCCCGTCTCGCCGAGACCCACCATCTCTCGGTCATCCCGCATGCCACCATCGGCTCCGGCCTTTTCCTCGCCGCCAGCCTTCACGCCAGCGCCGTCCTCACCGGTATCGAATCCCACGAGTTTCAGCATTCGATCTTCGGCCCCTTCCGCCACTTCACAGGCGATGCCCTGCGCTGCGAAGCCGGCGCCTACTCGCTGCCCAGCGGCCCCGGCCTCGGTGTCGAACCCTCAGACGCCATGCTCGCCCGAATGACGCGAATGCTGCCATGACCGCGCCCGACTACATCACGCTGCTGCTCTATGTCGTCGGGCTCTTCGTCATCAGCACGCTCTCCGCGCGCCGCACCTCCAACCACCAGGAGATGTTCTCCGCCGGACGCAGCTCGCCCTGGTGGGCCTCGGGCTTGAGCGGTTTCATGACGATGTTTTCCGCCGGCACCTTCGTCGTGTGGGGCGGCATCGCCTACGAGCACGGATTCGTCGCCGTCGCCATCAACACCTGCTACGGCATTGCCGCCCTGCTCGCCGGTTATCTCGTCGCCGGAAAATGGAACGCCCTCAGCGTGTCCACACCCGCCGAGTTCGTCCAACTCCGCTTCGGAAAAACCGGGCTTCATTTCTTCACCTGGACGATGCTCATCAAGCGCATCCTCGGCGTCTCCGTCTCGCTCTACGCCCTGGCCGTCCTGCTCGTCGCCCTGGTGCCTCTCGACCTCACCGTCGCCATCATTCTCTTCGGCAGCATCGTCGTACTCTACACCATGCAGGGCGGCCTCTGGGCCGTGCTGATGACCGATGTGCTGCAGTTCATCGTGCTCACCGTGGTGGTGCTCATGGTCGCCGTGCTGATGATCTCTGGCATGGACTTCGACGGCTTCACCGAGCGAGTCCCTGCGCATTTCTTCGATCCCGTCACCGCCAAGTATGGCTGGTTCTTCCTCGCCGGTTGGGTCACGATCAACTTCTTCATCATCGGTGCCGAGTGGGCCTTCGTGCAGCGCTACCTGGCCGTCCGCAGCCCGCGCGATGCAAAAAAATCCGCTTACCTCTTCGGCATCATGTATCTCATCACGCCGCTCTTCTGGATGCTGCCGCCGCTCCTCTATCGCGGCCAGGTCGAGGGCGTGGACAAAGAGCAGGCCTACATCCTCGCATCGCAGTCCGTCCTGCCGCCCGGCATGCTGGGGCTGATGTTCGCCGCCATGTTTTCAGCCACCGCCAGCATGGTCAGCTCCCAGCTCAACGTCTTTGCCGGCGTCCTCACGAACGATTTCTACCGCCCCTTCTTCAATCCCAAGGCCAGCGAGTCCACCCTCGTCAAAACGGGTCGCATCTTCACCGCCCTCCTCGGTGCGCTGCTCGTCATCGCCGCCATTCTTGTGCCACGACTGGGCGGCGCGGAGAAGCTCATCATTTCGATCAATTCCCTCCTCGTCGTCCCCCTCTTTGCCCCGACGCTTTGGGGACTCTTCAGCCGCAAGATCGGCATTCGCGACATGATCATCGTCGCCCTCACCAGCTTCTTCGTCGGCTTGTCCCTGCGCTTCGGCATCGCCGCGAACCCCTGGATCACCGAAAGCACACCCCTCTGGCCTCTCGCCTCCTTTCTCTCCGATCACACACAGAATATCGAAGTCATCATCGGCGTCCTCCTGCCCATCACCATGCTGATCGCCTTCGAGTGGCGAAAACACGGCGTCGATGTCGGATCTGTCCGCGTCGCGCAACATCACGCCGAGGCCCACGCTTCCGCAAAACACCAAGCCCTCCCCTTCGATCCCTTCGCCGCCCGCATGGTCATGTTCAGTCTGCTGATCCTCGGCGCCTGGATTGGCATTCTCGCTTTCACCGTCAGCTCTGAGCGCTCCATCCTCTTCACCTTCGGCGCAACGCTCCTCCTCCTCGCCCTTCTTCTCAAAACCCTCATCCGCCGCCTCACCCACGAGTAGGGTAGACTTTCCAGTCTGCCACCCCAACCCCGCCTCCACCGAACCGGAGTCATCGCCGTCGTCACCGTCGAGTCCATCGATGCCGCCCTCCCCCTCGCCCGCGCCTTGCTCGAAGGCGGCGTGACCGCGATCGAACTCACCCTCCGCACCAAAGCCGCCATCACCATCCTTGAAAAACTCTGCGCCGAAGTGCCTGAGTTGCTCGTCGGTGCCGGAACCGTCCTGACGCCGCAGCAGGTCACCCAAGTCAAAGCCGCTGGCGCTGCCTTCGCTGTAGCACCGGGGATGAATCGCCGAGTCGTGGAAGCCGCTCAAGCCGCAGACCTACCCTTCGCTCCGGGCATCTGCACCCCCAGCGACATCGAAGCCGCTCTGGAACTCGACTGCCGCTGCCTCAAATTTTTTCCCTCCGAACCCCTCGGTGGTCTCCGCTACCTGAAGACCATGGCCGCGCCCTACGCGCACCTCGGACTCCGCTACATCCCCCTCGGCGGCGTCTCCCCAACCAACGCCGCCAGCTACCTCGCCGAACCCACTGTTCTCGCTCTCGGCGGCTCCTGGATCGCGCCCGCAGACGGCATTCGAGATGGCGATTGGTCCGGCATCACCCGCCGCGCCCGCGAGGCCATGCAGATCGTCCACGCCACACGCGCATGAGCACCGAGTCCATCGCCTGGATCGCCGCCGACTGGGGCACCTCCAACCTCCGCTGCTGGGCCATGTCAGCCGACCATCGCGTCATCGACCGCGCCGAGTCGAACTGCGGCATGCAAGCCGTCACCACCAGCGGCGGCGACTTCGAAACCGCCCTCCTCGACCTCATCCATCCCTGGCTCCGCCACGGCGGAACCCTCCCCGTCTCCGCCTGCGGCATGGTCGGTGCCAAGCAAGGCTGGATCGAGGCCCCCTACGTTTCCGCTCCCTGCTCCCCCAGCACCCCCACCCATCGCGCAGCCACCCGCAGCTCGCAGATCTCCGTTTCCATTCACGCCGGAGTCATGCAGAGCCATCCCGCCGACGTCATGCGTGGCGAGGAAACCCAAATCGCCGGACTGCTCGCGCTCCAGCCCGACTTCGAAGGCCTCGTCTGCCTCCCCGGCACTCACACCAAATGGGTCACCATCACCGACGGCAGGATCCAGTCCTTCCAAACCTTCATGACCGGCGAAGCCTTCGCCCTCCTCACTCAACACTCCGTCCTCCGCCTCACCCTCGCCACCGAAGGCTGGGACGAAGCCGCCTACCTCGAAGGCCTCCACTCCTCCATCGACTCCCCCGCCAACCTCCTCTCCCACACCTTCCGCCTCCGCGCCGAGTCCCTCCTCAACGGACTCGACAGCACCGCCGCCCGCTCCCGACTCTCCGGCCTCCTGATCGGCCACGAACTCTCTGCGATCCGTCCCACCCACCACGTCATCCTCATCGGAGCCGAGTCCCTCACCCGCCCCTACCAAACCGCCCTCCAAACCCTCGACACCAAGGCCACCGTCCTCGACTCCGACTCCGCCACGCTCGCAGGCCTGTCCGCCTCGCGTTCCTGAGGCGCCGGGCAGGGTTGCAATTCCAGGCTGCTTGCCTCAGCATTCCACCGCATGAGCACCTCTGTCTCCCCGAAAACTTCCTCATCCGAGCAGAAGCGCCGGGCGTTGCCGATCGTCTGTGTGGCGGCTCTCGCCTTCGTTCCCCTGTTGAACGGAGAGCCTTCAAAGATCTACGGTTTGACGGGCGAGACCTGGCAGGCTGCCGGAGGACCGCTCCCCGACTTTTCCTACGCGGGTTATCAGCGTGGCGAAAAACCGCTGCCTGAAAGGACGCCGGACGTTTCCGTCAAGGATTTCGGTGCCACCGGGGACGGTACGACTGACGATACGGCGGCCATCCAGAAGGCCATCGACACGAATCCCGGCAAGACCATCGCCCTGCCCGAGGGGCGCTACCTGCTGGGCGACGTGGTCACGATCGGGGATTCCGGCACCGTGCTGCAGGGTGAGGGTCCGGACAAAACGGTGTTCGTCATGCCCGTGCCGCTGCAGGAGATCCACCCTCTTCCAGTCCAGTATCCGGACACCGGCGGCACCGCCTACGCCTACTCCGGTGGCTTCATCAACGTGGCCGGATCATCGGGCTACTATGCCAATGACGCCCAACCTGTCATGGCACCTGCGGCGCGTGGTGACACCGTGATCCAACTCGCCCCGGACCATTCCTTCAAGGCCAGTGACGAGATCGTCGTCCTAGCCAACGACACCAGCGGGCAGACGCTCCTGAAGTATCTCTATCGCGACGATCCGACGGACCTTTCCAAAGCAGGCGTCGACCGGGGCTTCCGGCATGTGAGCCGCGTGAAGGCGGTGGACGGTGCAGCGATCACACTGGAAAGGCCGCTGCGCATCGAGTTGCGAATGGAATGGAATCCCGAGGTGCGCACCTTTCAGCCGCGACTGAAGGAAGTCGGCATCGAGCACCTGGCGTTTGAGTTTCCCGACGATCCCTATCTTGGGCACTTCACCGAGTTGGGCTTCAATGCCCTGCAAATCAACGGTGCCGCTCACAGCTGGATTCGGAACGTGGTCATCCGCAATGCCGATTCGGGGATCGCCATGGGAGGCTCCGTTTTCTGCACCGTGACCGGCGTGGTGCTCGAGTCGAAACGGCGGGCCAACAATCCTCACGATTCGTCCGGGCATCACGGCATCACCGTGAACAGCCTCGACTGCCTCTGCACGGAGTTCGAGTTCAAGACCAAGTTCATCCACGACCTCACCGTCACCGGCGGTTCAGTGGGGTCCGTCTTTTCCAACGGCGCGGGACCGGACATGTCGCTAGATCACCACAAGCTCGCGCCCTACGAGAACCTGTTTTCCAATCTCGATCTCGGCAAAGGTGATCGCGTGTTCCTCTCCGGCGGACACGACGCCATTGGTCGCCATGCCGGCGCAGGAAACACCTACTGGAACCTGCAAACCCGCAGCAGCATCGACCTCCCCGAAGGCTTCGGGCCATCAAGGGCCAACTTCATCGGCGTCAAAATCCGCAGCAGGGGCAAGCCGGACCCCGAGGGTCAATGGATCGAGTCAATCCGCCCCGGCAACGTGGAACCGCCGGATCTGCATGCGGCACAGTTGAAACAACGCCTCGGAGGCGAAACTCCGGGCCCGACAGTTGACAATGCCTCTCCCCTGTCCTGGACCAACACCGATGGAGTTTCCCTCGAAGCACGCTTCGGCGGACTGGAGGGTCCGAACGTGATTCTGATCCTGACCGACGGTCGCACCGTGCCCTACCCGCTGGACAAGCTCTCCCCCGAGTCCCAATCTCTCGCAAGGGAACAGGCTGGAAACTAAGCCTCTCTGAGTGAGGTTTCCGTCGATCGCCTTTGGGGATAGAACCGCATGACGTGCCCTCCCTCCTTGACCGCCGAAGACCTCTGCACCCACGGCACCGCCCTGCCGCCAGATCGATTCGCCTCATCACTCTGACTTGGTAACCAACCGCACCGATCGGGGTTCAGTCTTGCGGAGCCGCGTCAGGCCACAAAAAGAAAACGGAAGGCTGGCTTGGTTGTGCCTCGACCGTTACACTGCTTGGATTGTTCCGCCCGGATCAACCGACTTCGTTTCCCAACCTGTGAACCGCCCCACCATTCTCCGTAGTCTCGGGATCGCGTCTCTCCTTGCGCTTGCTTCGCCCGCGCAGGCAGCGCTGATCCAGCACCTCAAGGTCACGGACGGGTCAAACGTCACGACAGGAGCCGGTGGTGCCGTCGTCTCGTGGGCTGACCAAGCGGGTGCCGGAAGAAACGCTGTTCCCAAAGTCGGAACGGCCTCTTATCCGTCCTCCTCCCTCTTTGCGTCCGGCAAGGCTGGAGTCGAGTTTGGCCCAACCAGCACCAGCCTTCAGCTCCTCAACGTTGCGGACACGGACGCTTTGCTGGACTTCACCTCGTCCGCGTCGGGCAACTCGGGGTTTGCGGTGATGGTGTCGGTTCGGGTGGGCACGCTGAAGACTGATGACTGGAATGATCTGATCGGCGTGACGAGCGGATCGACGAACGGAGGATTCGCCCTTCGCTGGTCTCTCGGCGGTGTCATTCAGGCCTTCATGGGTGAAACGGTTTTTCAGCGACCAGCCAGCGACGTTAAGGTCAAGACGGGTGACTCCCTCGTGCTGATCTTCAACTACAACGCCGTCACCGGCGAGGTGCAGTTGTGGGATTCTCTCAATCAAACCACGGCGACTTGGACGAAGGCTGCGGGGGATTTCAGCATCGGGGGTGACGGAACCTTCCGGCTGGGGGAGCTGGGTTACGGAAGCCGGTTCTTCATCGGTGCGGTGGGTGAGGTGAAGATCTACAACCACACGCTGACATCCCAGGCTCTCAACATCGCCATTTCAGATGCGACCGAGGACTGGGTGAACCCACCACCACCCCCACTTTTCCAACATCTGGATGCCGCCAACTCAGGCAGTGTCGTCGGCAACCCGGTCACCCAATGGAACGACCAGTCTGGCAACAGCCGCAACGCGGTTCCCGCCTTTGGAACGGTCACCTTTCCAAGCGCCAAGCTCTTCACGTCAGGGCGACCCGGCGTGAATTTTGGAGCCGACCGGAACTATCTCCGGCTTCTGCCGGCGACGGTGGCGGAACAGTTGTTTGATTTCAATGGTGCGGCGGCGGCGAACAGCGGCTTCTCCACCTTGCTGTCTGTCCGTGTCGATGAACTTCGATCCCAGGAGTGGAACGATCTGCTGGTCACCACCTCCGCCGCGCCTTCGGGTGGGTTTGGACTCCGCTACAGCATCAATGGGGTCATTCAGGCTTACATGGGGGGCACGATCTACTTGCGCCAAGGCGGGGCGCGGACCGTCAGCAGCGGTGTCTCCGTCGTTCTCGCGCTCAACTACGACGCATCCACCGGTGTCGTGACGCTGTGGGATTCCCTCAACGCCTCGGAGGTCACCTTCAATGTGACGGCGGGTGATTTTGCCGGAGGCGATCTCACCCTGGGCGGTTCGGACAACGGCACTCGTTTCATCGATGGCTCGGTCGGCGAGGTGAAACTGTTCGCGCGGAAGCTTACCGCTTCCGAATTCGCCAGCGCCCGCGATGCCATGACGCTCAAGTGGGTCGGCATCCCGCCGACCATCCCGTCGGTTCCGCAAAAGCCCGCGTGGACCATCAACGAGCTTCTGGCCTGGAGTCCCGCGACCGACCCCGACGCGCCGTTCAACGTCAGCACCGTCCCTCTGCAGAATCGCTTCACGGTTCCCGCCGCCGTCAAGGCCAACGCCAACGCGCGCGGAGGACAGGGCGGCATCATGGCACTCGACACCCATGCGGGCGACAGGCCCCAGGGCGGAGGTGGCAACCTCTACACCTTCACCTACTGGCAGTATTTGGAGCAAAGCGTTTACTGGGGTGGCATCGGGGCCATCAACTTCGTCCCCCCAACCGGCGAGATGATCGACAACGCTCATCGCAACGGCGTCCCGATCCTCGGCACCGTCTTCTTTCCGCCGATCGTTTATGGAGGGAACTACAGTTGGGTTCAGACCTTCCTGCAAAAGGTGGGCGACAGTTACCCCGCCGCCGACAAACTCATTGAGACCGCTGAATACTACGGTTTCGACGGTTGGTTCATCAATCAGGAGACGGAGGGAGGCAACGCCACCGATGCCGCCGCGATGCGCGACCTGATCCGTTACATCCGCGACAACAGCAATCTGACCATCAACTGGTACGACTCGATGGTCGAGACCGGGCAGATCGCGTGGCAAGACCAGCTCAACACCGCCAACGATTGGTACCTCCGGCACAACTACGCGAACGGACAGCAAGACAGCGCGGGATCGCTGATCGCGAACTCGATGTTTGTCGATTTCTCGTACGACCCCAGCTCGACACTCCCGACCAACTCGCGAACACGCGCCACTCAGCTCGCACTGGATCCCTACAAGATCTTCACCGGGCTTGAGACTCAGGCCGAGGACTTCATGACTTCCACCTCCGCGCGGATCAGCATGGCGAAGATCTTTCCGGACGGACAGAATCACATCACCTCCGCCGGGCTCTACATCCCCAAGGCCCATGCCACCCAGATCCCGGAGCAGGACCTTTTCTGGACCGGTGCCAGCGGCGATCCGCGCGACACCTCGGCCACGGTGGGCACCGGAAACTGGCGGGGCGTCGCGCACAACATCGCCGAGCGTTCGGTGATTGATTCGCTGCCCTTCGCCACGGATTTCAACATCGGTCAGGGTGCGAACTACTACGTCGAGGGCGAGTTGGTCCGCGCCGGTCAATGGTGGAACCGTGCGGTGCAGGCCATTCTTCCCACGTGGCGCTGGATCGTGGACAGTGCGGGCACCAAGCTCACTCCCGAACTCTGGACGGGAGACAGTTTCCAGGGTGGCAGTTGCCTTCGAGTTTCCGGCGCGCTCATCGCACCCAACACGATCTGGCTTTACCTGACCGACCTGTATCTGGTCGCGGACACCAAGCTGAAGATCGTCTTCAAGCGGGCGGGCTTGTCGAATGTCGATTCTCTCATGGACGTCGGCATTTCCGTGGTCGGCAGCCCGACGACCTACACCTACTACCACGCGGGAAATTGTGAGATCGACGGCTGGAACGAAGCCGTGATCGACCTGGGCGCCCACGCGGGATCGCGGTTGAGAACGATCGCCTTGCGGTTCGATTCCCCCACCACGGTGGCGAACTACGAGATGCGGGTGGGACAAATCGTGGTCTACAACGACTCACAACCTTTCCCTCTCCAAGCCTCGGGCATTCAGGAATTGGACGTGGTGGGCTGGAACGGCCTCGCCAATGGCCGTGTCGCGTGGACGCCCGCGCCGGGCGACCGCTACACCTACGACGTTTATGTCAAACTGACGGATGGCACGCTGGTCTTCGTCGGCAGCACGCCCAACAACCATTACTACTTCAAGGACATCCCGCTCCCCGAGGAATATGACTCCGTGGTGGTGCAAACCGTCGGTCCCGACATGCGCCGTTCCCTTTACTCAGACGAAACCTATCCGAACCTCGGCATCGTGCGGCTCAACGAAACGACGGTCCGATTGTCCTGGCCCACCGTCACAGGTGCTCGGGTGCAGTCGCGGGGGGATTTGCAGAGTCTGCCGGACTGGCAGGATGTTCCCGGGCTGACGATTCTGCAGAATGGCGGCACCAGTTACGTGGACGTGTCCATCGGCTCCGCAGACCGCCACTTTTTCCGGTTGGCGTGGTGATCAATGAATGGATCGCGTAGCACACCTGCCATCACGCTCCGCCGAGATGAGCACGCCGCTCCATCCCTACGCCAGAATCTCCTTCACCACCCTGCCATGCACATCGGTCAGCCGGAAGTCGCGGCCGGCATGGCGGTAGGTGAGGGCTTCGTGGTCGAGGCCGAGGAGGTGGAGGATGGTGGCGTGCCAGTCGTGGATGCTGACTTGGCCGTCGATGGCTTCGTAGCCGTAGTCGTCGGTGACACCGTAACGCGCGCCAGCTTTCACGCCGCCGCCGGCCATCCACATCGTGAAGGCTTTCACATTGTGATCGCGACCATCTTGGCCTTCGGCGTGCGGGGTGCGACCGAACTCGCCGCCCCAGATGACGAGGGTGTCCTGAAGCAGGCCGCGTGATTTCAAATCGGTGAGCAGGCCGCGCAGGGGGCGGTCCACGGCCGCGCAACTGGCGGGCAGGGCGGTGCCAAGATTGAAGTGGTGATCCCAGTCGCCGTGGTTGATCTCGACGAAGCGCACCCCGGCCTCGACCATGCGGCGGGCGAGCAGGCACTTGCGGCCGAAGTCGTCGGTGGTGGCGTCGCCGATACCGTAGAGCTGGCGCGTGGCCTCAGTTTCCTTCTCGAGATCCATGACGTCCGGCATCTCACCCTGCATGCGGTAGGCGAGCTCGAAGGACTCAATCAGGCCCTCGACCTGCGGATCGCGCTGCTCGCGGCGGAGCTTGGATTGGTTGAGCGACTGCACGAGGTCGAGCTCGGCGCGTTGGGCGGCGGGGCTTTGACTGGACGTCAGGTTGGCGATCTGGGCGTTGGCGATGGGGCGCTTTTCCACGCCGATGCGCGTGCCCTGATACTGCGCGGGCAGGAAGGCGCTGCCGTAATTCTGCGCGCCGCCGAGACCGCTGGGCGGGGACAGGGTGATGAAGCCGGGCAGGTTTTCATTGAGCGACCCGAGGCCGTACTGCGTCCACGCGCCGAGCGAGGGACGGACGAACTGCGAGCTGCCAGTGTGCATGCGCAGATAGGCCTGCGGATGGGCGGGGACCTCGGTCTGCATGCCGTGGAGGAAGCAGAGGTCGTCGGCGCAGGTGGCGAGTTGGGGGAACAACTCGGACATCCAGTGACCGCTCTGGCCATGCTGGGAGAATTTCCAACGTGAACCGAGGAGTTGCGTGCCGGGACGCGGGCCGGGCTGGCCAGAATCGGCGTTGAGCTTCGGCTTGTAGTCGAAGGTGTCCACATGCGAGGGCGCACCGCGCATGCAGAGAAAGATGACGCGCTTCGGTGACTTCGCGACGGCGTTGGAAGCGAGCGCAGACAGGCCGAGCCAGCCGAAGCCGAGCGAGGAGGTTTGGAGGAAGTGGCGGCGGTTCATTGTAGGTTGGAGTTAAGGCTGTAGCCGATCAGTTTGGGGACGGGAGGCAATGTCGAGTGACGAACAAGGAATTTCGAATGACGAAGGGATGAGTGGAAGCGTGGTCTGAGGCGTTGGTGTGCAGGCTTTAGCCGATCATTGGCGGGTGACGAGTGAAAGGAACGCGATGGAGTCTTTGAAAGTGTGGTGATCGCCTAAAGGCTTTACTCCAACGTTGGGTCAATTCACAAAAAGGAAGTCAGCGCTGGAGAAGAGGGCGCGGCAGATGGAGGTCCAGGCTTTGAGGTCATCGCCGAGCGTTCGGGCGGCGGTGGTTTCCTCGGGGAGAGGGGCGCGTCCGTACGCGAGACGGCAGGCGAGGTCGAACCTTTGGTCAAAGCCACGCACCTGCATGACGCGCTCTGCCATGGCCGTGGCCATCTCGGTGACGAAGGGGCTGTTCATGAGGTAGAGCGCCTGCGGCGGGACGATGGTGGTGTCGCGCGCGCCGCGGACGATGCTGGGATTGCTGAAGTCGAAGACGGCGAGCGACTCGGCCTGCACGGTTCGCGCGATGGGCAGGTAGAGGCTGCGATGGTTGCTGTTGGCGGACTCGATCTCGTCTTCGTTCAGCACGCGGAAGCGGTCGCCGCCAATGGGGCCGTCGCCGGCGAGGGCGATCATCGAGCCGAGGGGCGGCTGAAGATCGAGCCTGCCACTGGCGGCGAGCATCGAGTCGCGAATCGTCTCGGCGTCGAGGCGGCGGGTGTTCATGCGCCAGAGAAGGCGGTTGTCGGGATCGGCGAGGTAGTTTTTCTCGTCGTGCATCGTGTCGAGTTGGTAGACGCTGCTGCTGACGATGCGCTTGATGAGGGTCTTCAAACTCCAGCCATCGGCGATGAACTGCTGGGCGAGGTAGTCGAGCAATTCCGGGTGCGAGGGCGCCGCACCGCTTGCGCCGAAGTTGTCCACGGTTTCGACGAGGCCTTTTCCGAAGAGCCAGTGCCAGACGCGATTGACGATGACACGGGCGGTCAGGGTGTTGTCGGGCGAGGCGATCCACTCCGCCAACTCGAGGCGGCCACTGCTGCCGGCGGGGATGTCGAGTGCCGTTCCGTGCGCGAGGATTTCAGGGAGACCGCGCGGGACGGGATCGGATTCATTGTCGATGCTGCCGCGAATGAAAAGCGGGCTGTCGGCGATGGCGAGAAAGCCGCTGTCCGCCCGGCGGCTGGCATTGGGTCCGCCCATGCCGGGGCCGCGAGTGCGGGTGCGCGGCGCGGTTTCCGGTTTGTCGAGCACGCCCATGATCTGCGGCTTGAGGCTGCCGTCTGGATTGAAGGCGGTGACCTCCATCTCAACTTTCTTGGCCTCGGTGATGAGGCGCACGACATCGAAGCCAGTCATCTCCATGCCGCCACCGCCGGACGAACGTGAGCCGGGGCCGCGTGACGCGAGGACCTGATCACGCTCGGCGACGAGGCTCTCATATTGCGCGTTCTTGCGCTGCCAAAGCTGCGGATCCATCGAGCGATCCACGGTCGCCAGTCCGGCGGAAGCGGGCGCCTCGATGAGCGTGGAGGCATTGCGGGCACGCACGCCGCCCGGAGTGCCGAAGCGGGTTTCAGTGCTGAGGAAAATGCCCGCGATTGCCGTATAGTCGCGTTGCGAGATGGGGTCGAACTTGTGATCGTGGCAGCGTGCGCAGGAAACGGTCATGCCGAGAAATGCCTGCGACACCGCGTCGATCTGCTCGTCGGCAAGATCGACGGCGAACTGGCGCGGGTCGGTGCCGTTGAGCGACTTCGTGCCGATGGCGAGGAAGCCCGTGGCGATGAGGTTCTTTGCGCGCTCGGGACCGCTGTCATCGGGCAGGAGATCACCGGCGATCTGTTCGCGGATGAACTGGTCGAAGGGCTTGTCCTCGTGAATCGAATCGATGATGTAGTCGCGATAGCGCCAGGCCTCGGGCAGCGTCACGTTCACATCGCCGCCAGTGGTCTCGGCATAGCGGGCCACATCGAGCCAGTGCCGGGCCCAGCGTTCGGCAAACTCGCGGCTGTCGAGCAGACGGTCGAGGAGGCCGTCGGTGGAAACGTTCTCCGGCGGTGGCAGGCCGGTGAGATCGAGATACAAACGGCGCACGAGGGTTTCGTTGTCGGCGCGTCCGACGGGTTGGAGGCCGTTTGCCTCCAGTCCCACGAGGATGAAGCGGTCGATGTCGGTCTTGGCCCAGCCATCGGTTTTCGGCGTCGGGACAGTGGGGTTGGTGATGGGCTGGTAGGCCCACCAGTCCGTCGCGGCCATGCCATCATACTTCTTGGCCACAACTTCGCCGTCGCGCGGGTCGGTGGCGCCGTCGCGGACCCAGGTTTCGAAGTCGGCGATGATGGAGTCGGGCAATTTGCCGCCCTTGTTTTCCGGAGGCATGCCGGTGTCTTCATCGTGCCAGCGGATGGCCTGGATGAGCAGGCTCTTTTCGAGGTCGCCCGGGACAATGGCCGGGCCGGTGTCGCCGCCCGTTTGGATGCCTGCGCGGGTGTCGAGCAGCAGGCCGCCCTTCGACTTGCCGGACTCCACCGAGTGGCAGCCGTAGCACTTCTCGGCGAGCACGGGGCGGATCTTGGATTCAAAGAACGCTTCGTCGGCGATCGCCGGCATCGCGCCTGCGGCGGCGAGGAGGAGGAACGCGTGGGTTTTCATGACGGGTGGTGGGTGCGGGTGTTTAGGCTTCACGGGGTGTCGATCACATCGTAGGGATCGATGCTGTCGAGGCGGACTTTGTGGAAGCTGCGGGTGGGGCTGGCGGCGGGGACAGTGGCCTCGGTCTGGAAGGCGGTGCCGGTGGCGTTGACGGGTGGGGTGGTGCTCCAGTCGGTGAGGTCGGCGCTGCTGTCGATGATGTAGCGGCCGCCCTCGGCACTGTCCCAGCGCAGGACGACATTGCCGCCGTTGACGGACATCTCCTCCATGGTGAGGTCGGCATTGGGGCCGCCGGTGTAGGTGGTGACGTTGGGTTCCTCGACGGCGTTGAAACCGACCGTGCTCGCTGCAGCCCAGTTGCCGCCTTGCTTAACGCCGTAGTATTGCCGGCCGATGATGTAGGGGTAGGCGGGCTGAAAATTCTCATCAATGCTGACGAAGTAGGCGTAGATACCGTTCGGGTACTCGGGTGTGACGCACCAGCGGCCATTGCTGTCGTCGAGGTCGAAGTGGGTGCCCTGGACGTAGCCGAGGTCGCCGAGGTAATCGAAGTCCTGCAGGTACCAGCCGATGGGGAAATCCGGGCTCACCGCAGGTCCGGTGGCGGCGTCATTGACCGGACTCACACCGTGACCAGCGCGGATCGCCCACTGCGGCAGGCTGGTGCGGCCCACGGCGTTCATGTTGGTCGTGCCGAAGCTGCCATCGCGTGGAACGAAGCCACTGACCATGCGGCGCACACCGCTGGCGGCGTCGTTGGCGACGCTGTAACCGTAGGGTCCGTAGATCGGATAGCCGTCGAAGCTCCAACCGAGAATGGGGCTGTGGTTCGGCGGCGTGGTGGCCTCGGTGTAGGTGTGGGTGGCCGGGTTGTAATCCATGTGGTCGCCCATTTCAAAACGCAGCGCGAAGGGGCTGATGTGGTGATGGCTTTCTCCCGTGAAGGGCTGGTGCGATCCGGCGGGATCAAAGGTCAGTCCCTCGGCCAGGCGAGCGTTGCGCGTCCAGAACTCGGTGCCGCGCGCGCCGGTGTTGACGTCGGCGGTGCCGTCCCAATAGAAGGCGTCGAGCTGGTTGTGAATGATGGTGGTGTTCACCCAAATGGCGATGGGGCCGAAGTTGGTGTTCGACTTGGTGACGGCGGGCACGGGTTGGCGCGGGATGCGGGCGAGCATTTCCCACTGGTTGGGGTAGTTGACAAAGAGCTGCGTCTTGGCGGCGTCGAAATACCACGGCCCCATGGTGTAGTGCGGCATGGAGGAGCCTTTGACATAGACCCAGTTGGCACTGACGCGGATGCTCTCGATCCCGGCATAGGAGGGCACGGACTGCGTGCCATTGCGCACCGGCCCCTCGGGTGCCCAGGTGGTGTCGGAGATGCCATTCAGGGCGCGGTTTTGGGTTCGGTAAATGCGCGCATACTCGGCTCCGGTGACTTTTTGCCAGGCGATCTCGACAGGTTCGTTGAGGACGTTGGCAGGGGCGATGAAGGTGTCGAGTTGGGCGGTGAGCTGGTTATAGGCCTCTTGGGTGAAAGGCGGCAGCGGACCGGGCAGGAGGTTGCTCTGCTCATCGGGATCGGTGGTGAGCAGATGGAGTCGCTCGCTGCCGTCGGTGAAACGGATGAGCTTGAAGTCGCCGGTGCGGATCGTTTCTCCGCTGACATCATCGGCGAGGGTGGAGCCGGCCGATTCCGCGTAGGCGAAGCGAGGCGTGGCCGATTGATTTTTCAACAGCGGCATGAGGCTGGTGCTGTCGATGGGCTTCACGGCGGGCTGAGTCGCTGCGACATTGATGCCGGCCATTTCGAGAATCGTGGCATACAGATCGACGGCCTGGACGAGGTCGGTGACCTCGCGGTTGGGGCCGACGATGTCGGGACCGCTGATGAGCAGAGGCACGCGGACGCCGCCCTCGTAGAGAGTGTTCTTGGCGTGCGTGTTGGTGAACGGCGTCTGCACGACCTGTGGCGGGCTGCCGTTGTCGCCAATGAAGATGATCCAGGTGTTGGCGAGGACCGGTGCGGAGATGTTGGCCAAGAGGCGGCCGATCTCGGTGTCGAGAGCTTGAATGGCGGCGTGAAAATGCGTGCGCTGGTTGCCGCCGATGGGCAGGGTATTCCAGCCTGCCACGGTGGTATCGTAGGTGTGCAAATTCGCCGGGGGCTTGTGAAAGGGCGTGTGCGGCGCGTTGTAGCCGACCCAGGCAAACCACGGATTGGCCCCCTGACCCGCGATCCATGAGATGACATCGTCGGTGGTGTCCGTCGTCGCGTAGGTGGTGGTCCCGTTCTCAGGGCCGGTGACGCCATTGATCGTTTTTGTCCACGCGCTGTAGGTTCCCGTGCCGCCGTTGCCGCCGGTGAGCCCGCCATTCAGACTTCCCGCGAAGTGCGGCCATCCGCCGATGTTGGCGGGGTCATTGGACATGCTGGGGCCGAGGGAGAGATGCCACTTGCCGAAGTGCGCGACCGAGTAGCCGAGGCCTTGGTTGGCGGCAAAGGCCCGCGGCAGGGTGAACTCACCCGCCGCGAGCTGGCCATCATTGGCGGTGACAGCCGTGGTGACGCCGGTGCGGAAGGGATGCCGACCGGTGAGGATGGTGGCGCGGGTGGGCGAGCACGTCGGCTGCGCGTAAGCGTTCATGAACTGGACGCCGCTGGCCTTGAGCCCGTTGATGTTCGGCGTTGGTGGCAGCGAGGCACCGGGCGAGGTGTTGTAGAGCGAGTGGGCATCGATGCCCATGTCATCGGCGATGATCAACAGGACATTGCGCTGCTGGGCGCGAGCTCCGGTGAAGGCGACAAAGAGAAGACTCAGGGCGAGAATGAAAGCTTTCATGCCCCGATCTAACCCGCTGGTTCTAAACGCAGGCCCATCACCCAGATAAATTCGCATTTATCTTTTTTGAAACCGCGCCGAACCCCCTACCCTGTAACACATGCGCATCCTGCTGGTCGAAGACCGTCCCGCACTCCTCGCCTCCACCAAGAAGGGGCTGGAGGAGATGGGCTTTGCCGTCGATGCGCTGGACAATGGCGACGACGCGATGGAGCGCGCGCTCGACACACCCTACGACGCGCTCGTGCTCGACATCATGATCCCCGGACGTGACGGCCTCAGCATCCTGCGCGTGCTGCGGGAAAAAGGCAGGACCGTACCCGTCATCCTCCTCACCGCACGTTCCGCGCTTCCTGAGAAGATCGAGGGGCTCAACATGGGCGCCGACGACTACCTCACGAAACCCTTCTTCATCGAAGAGCTGGCCGCACGACTTCACACCGTCGTGAGGCGGCATGCGGGGGAACCCTCCCACCTGCTCCGGGTAGCAGACTTGTCCCTCGACCTCCTCACACGCAAGGCCACACGCGGTGGGATTGAGCTGGAGCTATCCGTGCGCGAGTTTGAGTTGCTCGAATTCTTCATGCGCAGTCCGGCGCGCGTTTTCAGTCGCGTGCAAATTTATGAGCACGTCTGGGGCTATGGCGCCAATATCGAGAGCAATCTGGTCGAGGTCTATGTGCAGCGCCTCCGCGCCAAGATCGACAAGGATCGCGAACCGAAACTCCTCCGCACAGTGCGCGGCGCGGGCTACGCACTGGGCGAATGAAAGGCCGTCGCTCCACCTTCCGCCTGCGGCTCGCGATCCACACCATGCTCGTGGCGGGCGCGCTCGTCGCCACCATCAGCCTGGCCGCGTGGTGGTATTTGCAGCGGCAACTCGAGCGTAACCTCAACCTGCGCGTCTCAGATGCCGCTCAAGAGTTGTGGACCCAACTGACCCCGAGGCACGGCACGAACGAAATGCGCGAGGCGGCCGCGGCCATCTTTGGCGGTGAGGAACTCAGTCAGGGCAAGGTCGCCGTGCTGATGCAATCCCACGCGACGGGGGTACCCGTGATTTACGCCAGCGAAGCGGCCCCCGAGGAAGGATTTCCGGATCAACTGCCGAGTGGCGTCAATGTGGACACCTCTCCCAATGATCCCAATCCTCTCGCCCTTCAGCCGCCGGCCCGGCGTGGCAACGTCTTGCGTCCGCAGATGCCGGAAATCCGCGCACCGGCTTTTTTCACCGTCACCACCACGGCGGGGGAGTGGCGCTACGTTGCCCTCAGCAGCCCGCGCTACACCGTCTTCGTCGGCCTCTCGACGCAGGAGTTTTACGCGGAGGTGCGACGTGCCGCATGGAGTGTGGTGGCGGCAGCAACGGCGGCGCTGTTGCTCGCCGGACTCGGCGCCTGGTTGCTCGCTGGGCGTGCCATGCGCCCGCTGCGCCGCGTGATCGGCACGGCGGAAAACCTGAGCGCAGCAGAGCTCGATGCGCGCATTCCCATCACGCCCAGCGACGATCAGGAATTCGCCCAACTCATCGCCGTTCTCAATGCGATGATGGAGCGCCTCGACGCCAGTTTTCGCCAAGCCGCACGCTTCACCGCCGACGCCTCCCACGAGCTGCAAACACCGCTCGCGGTGATGCAGTCCACCCTCCACGACGCGCTGCGTGCCGACCAGCCTCCGCCGATTGAAGCGCTGCTCAGCGAAGTCTCCCGACTCAAATTCATCACTCAAAGTCTGCTCCTGCTCTCACAGGCCGATGCGGGCAAACTTCCCATCAAGCGCGAGCGCTACAACCTCAGCGCCGAGCTCGGAGGCATCGCCGAAGACGCCGAAGCCCTCTGCGCCGACGCAGGCTTGACCTGCGACCACGCCCTGGCCCCGGGCATCGAAATCAATGCCGATCGCGCCCTCATGCGCCACGTCTTCAGCAACCTCCTGGGCAACGCCATCAAATACAACCGCCCCGGCGGCACAGTTTTCCTGTCGCTGCGTCAGGAAGGTGCGAACGCCCTTTTCTCCATCACCAACACCGGCCCCGATATCCCGCCGGAAATGCAGCCACGCCTCTTCGAGCGCTTCTTTCGCCTCGAAGCCGCCCGCCGCAGCGAAGGCACCGGCCTCGGCCTCAACATCGCCGCCGAACTCGCCAAAGCCAATGGCGCGACGGTGACACTGAAGGAGTCACACTCCGGCCGCACCACCTTTCTCGTGACGATCCCTCAGGCGTAGCCACGACCCGTAGCCGCCGCTGCAAAGCGGTGGTCAGTCCGGCTGGCAAGCACCCAGGGACGCTCCGTTCCACGGGCTTGCGCCCGCAGCTACACCTCCCCCTTTTCCACATCCCATTCCGAGCTATGGATAACGTCATGATGAAAGCCATCGCCTACCAGACCCCAGGACCGATTGACCGCGAAGATGCCCTGCGGGACATCACGCTCGAAAAACCCATCGCCACCGGACGTGACCTTCTCGTGAAGATCCACGCCGTCTCGGTCAATCCCGTGGACACCAAGCAGCGCAAGGCCATCGCACCTCCTGACGGGGGCTGGCGCGTGCTCGGATTTGATGCGGCAGGCGTGGTTGATTCAGTCGGTTCCGAGGTGACGAACTTCAAACCCGGCGACGCGGTGTTTTATGCGGGAGCCATCAACCGCCCGGGCACCAACAGCGAATTCCACCTCGTCGATGAACGCATCGTTGGCCGCAAACCCGCCACGCTGAGCGATTCCGAAGCCGCCGCCCTTCCCCTCACCGCGATCACCGCTTGGGAGATGCTCTTTGATCGCCTCGACGTGAACCGCGCGACCGTGGAAGGCGGGAAAACGATTCTCATCATCGGCGGGGCCGGCGGCGTCGGCTCGATCACCATCCAGCTTCTGCGTGCCTTGACCGACCTCACCGTGATTGCCACCGCCTCACGTCCCGAAACGCAGGCGTGGGTGAGTGAGTGCGGAGCGCATCATGTCATCGACCATCACCAACCGCTGGCACCGCAAGTCGCCGCGCTCGGTCTCGGTGCGCCCGGCTTCGTCTTCTCCACCACGCAGACGGACAAGCACTACGCCGACATCGTCGAACTCATCGCCCCGCAGGGCCGCTTCGGCCTCATCGATGATCCGGGCGGTCTCAGCATCATGCCATTCAAGCGCAAAGCCATCTCCATCCACTGGGAGCTCATGTTCACGCGCCCCCTCTTCAGCACGCCCGACATCGAAGCCCAAGGCAAGCTCCTCAACGAAGTCGCCGCCCTCGTCGATGCGGGCAGCATTCGATCCACCGCCACCGAAGTCGCCGGAAAAATCGACGCCGCCACGCTCCGCAAAGTCCACGCCCGCATCGAAAGCGGCACCGCCCGAGGCAAGATCGTGCTGGAGGGATTCTGATCCGCCCTCACGGTCATCGAAAACACCCTCAGCAGAGTTGCGAGCGCCTACGAGGCGCGAGGCCAGGCAGACATCTTTGAGGCGCTGAAGTTCGCCATCACGCCCGGCGGCGAGCACCGCCACTACCAGGACGTCGCCACACAAACGGGATTGTCAGCCACCGCAGTGAAGGCCCGCGTCTTCCGCTTGCGCGCGCGTTTCATCCGTGAGCTGCGGAAAACTGTCGGCGACACCCTGACCGACGAAAAAGAGATCGACGAAGAGATCCGAAGGCTGATGGCGATCTTCAGGTGACGCGGCGGCGGTGTTGGCTCATCACCTCCGCCGTTCGGCGGCGCTCGACCGCACGCAGGGACGAACGCGGAATTTAGAAACCAAGGAGACGACCGCTGTCTCGCAGCCGCCCGGAATCGTTGCGGGAACCTCGCGATGTGGGGATTTCAGAAAGCCTGTCCGGTTTGGTGAGGTTATACGGGTAATCCTTGAGGGGCCCACCACAACCAAGCCCTCAACGATTCCGACTCACCATGACACTTCATCTCCGATTCAGCACCTTCGTGCTCGCCGCTGTGCTGTTCACAGGCACCTCCCTTCATGCCGCATCAACGGATCTCACACGGCCCAACATCATCCTCGTCATGCCGGACGATGTGGGCTATGGCGACTACAAGTGCCTCGGCAATCCCATCATGCAGACCCCTGCCGTGGACGCATTCAAAAAGGAGAGCCTGCTCTTCACTCAGTTCCACGTCAGCCCCACCTGCTCGCCCTGTCGCGCGGCGCTGTTGAGCGGACGACATGAATTCAAGAATGGCGTCACCCACACGATCCTCGAGCGTGAGCGCATGGCCCTTTCGACCTTCACTCTGCCGCAGATGCTCAAAACCGTGGGCTACACCTCCGGCATCTTCGGCAAGTGGCACCTCGGCGACGAAGCCGAGTATCGCCCCGAGAGTCGCGGCTTTGACGAAGTCTACATCCACGGTGGTGGCGGCATCGGCCAGACCTATCCTGGTTCCTGTGGCGACGCTCCCGGCAATACCAACATCGACCCCGCACTGTGGCACAACGGCAAATGGGTCAAGACCACTGGCTACTGCACCGACCTCTTTTTCAATCAGGCCATCAAGTGGATGGATGCGAAGCAGGAAGCCAAGCAGCCCTTCTTTGCCTACATCCCGCTGAATGCGGCGCACGGACCCCACGTGCTGCCGAAGGAATATTATGAGCACTACCTCGGCAAACCCGGCGTCAGCGAAGACACCGCGAAATTCTTCGGCATGATCGAAAACATCGACACCAACTTTGGCAACCTGCTGACCAAGCTCAACGAGTGGGGCATCGCGGACAACACGCTCGTCATCTACCTCGGCACCGACAACGGTGGAACTGCGGGCACGAAGATTTTCAACGCCGGCATGAAGGGCAGCAAAGGCTCGGTGAATCAGGGTGGCACACGCGCCCCCTGCTTCTTCCGCTGGCCCGCCGGAGGCATTCCCGCCGGCAAGGAGTGCGACGCCCTCACCGCTCACCTCGATCTCTATCCCACGCTCGCCGAGCTCACGGGCGCGACGCTTTCGGACCAAGCCCAACGCCAAGTCGAAGGCATCAGTTTCCTGGCGCAGCTCAAGGATCCAACCGCCGAGTGGACTGATCGTTTGCTGGTGCATGCCACCGGCCGCTGGCCCGCAGGCAAGGCGGATGAAGGCAAGGATTCCAAGTACGCGATTCAGAACAGCCGCTTCACACTGGTCGGAGGCAAGGAACTCTACGACCTCCACGCCGATCCCGGCGAGACCACCAACGTCATCGCCGATCATCCCGAGGTCGTCGCCAAGCTCAGCGCGGCGTATGACCAGTGGTGGGCGGAGGCGCGTCCCCTGATGGTCAATGAAGATGCCGTGGGCCCCAAGATGAATCCGCTCAAGGTGATCTACTGGGAACAGTTCGGCGGCGGTCCCGACGAAGCCATGCTCAAAAAAATGGATCCCGCTGGAAAATTCAAACCCGCGCCCAAAAGGGAGCGCCCCGCGAAGAAGAAAGCAAAAGACAAGAAGCCTGCGTGAGGTTTCGGTTGGCCATAGGCCAAGAGGTCCTGTTTGATCGCCCCAATCAGAGATTGATCAATGCACTGCCCGTCAAAAGATGGGCAGATTCCCAACGTTGGTAGGATGTGTCCAGTCGATTAACCCTTCGTGCTCTCGGTCCACGCTTCACCGCGTGGACCGTTTGGATGTTTGTGGTCGTGGGCTCTGCCTCAGCAGAGATGCTGCCGAAGCAGCGGGAATTCTTTGAGTCCAAGATTCGACCCGTCCTTGTTCGCCAGTGCTACGAGTGTCACTCCGCCGATGCCAAGAAGATCGGCGGCAAACTGCGACTGGACAGCCCTGCCGACATGCTCACCGGCGGTGAATCTGGCTCAGCCATGACTCCAGGTGATCCCGACGAGAGCCTCATCATTCAGGCCCTACGCTACGAAGGCATCGAGATGCCTCCGAAGAAACCGCTGCCCGCCTCCGTCGTGGAGGACTTTGTCACTTGGGTGAAGATGGGCGCTCCCGATCCACGGGAAAACCTGCCCACCCGCCCTGCCGCCGAAATCACCACCGACAAAGCCGCTCTCTGGGCTTATCAACCCGTGCGTGAGGTCGAGGTTCCTCCAGTCAAAGATCAGGAATGGCCAAAGGACCCTGTCGATGCATTCATTCTATCGAAGATCGAAGATGCCCAACTCTCGCCATCCCGCGACGCCTCCCCCTCCGCCCTGATTCGCCGTCTCAGCTTCGACCTCATTGGTTTGCCTCCGACTTTTCAGGACGTCGCTGACTTCCAAGTGGCCGTGCAGAAGGATCGCCGGGGTGCCGTTCGAGAGCTTGTGGATCGCCTTTTGGCGTCCCCCCACTTTGGCGAACGCTGGGGTCGGCACTGGCTCGATGTTGCCCGCTACGCCGAGTCGAACGGAAATGACGGCCTCAGCCGCAATCCCAGTTTTCCTCACGCCTGGCGCTATCGCGACTACGTGATCCGGGCCTTCAATGACGACACGCCCTACGACCAGTTTTTGACCGAACAGATCGCAGGAGATCTCCTGCCCGCAGGCTCGCCAGAACAACGTGACCGGCATCTCATCGCCACCGGTTTTCTTGCGATCGGAGCGAAGCCCGCCAAGGCGATGAATGACAACTTCACCATGGACGTCGTCGCAGATCAGATCGGTGTCGTCGGCAGTGGCATCATGGGGCTCAGCGTTGGCTGCGCCCGCTGTCACGACCACAAGACCGACCCCATCCCTGCGGTCGACTACTATGCGCTGGCGGGTATTTTCAAGAGTACAGAGACCCTTTGGGGAGCGGCTGCCCATCAAAAACTCACAGCTCCGCAGACGCCACTGCACGAACTCAAGACTGCATCGGTGGTGTCACCCCATCCCGAGACCCAAAAGGTCCTTCTATCCCACACACCCCGCAAGGAACCCGAGAAACCCGCCTTCGAGCACCCCCTTGGATCAGCGCTGGCGATGGGCGTCCGGGACGCCAAAACCCCCGCCGACTGCAAGCTCAACATCAACGGAGAATCCAAGAAGCTCGGAGCGGCCGTCACGCGTGGCTTCGTCAGTTCGTTCGCGGGGTTCGATCACTCCATCAAGATCGATGGCAAGCAAAGCGGACGGCTTGAACTTGCCCAATGGCTGACTCATCCCAAGCATCCGCAAACGGCGCGCGTGATGGTGAACCGAATCTGGCAGCACTTGTTTGGGGCGGGGTTGGTTCGCACACCCGACGACTTCGGTGTCTTTGGCGACCGCCCTTCGCACCCCGAACTCCTGGATCACCTGGCCAAACGATTCGTCGAACATGGCTGGTCCGTGAAGCAATTGATCCGCTCCCTCGCTCTCACCCGCACCTACCAACTCAGCAGCGACAGTGATGCCCAGGCTCAGCAAGCCGACCCTGAAAACCGCCTGCAGACACACCACTCGCGACGACGGCTCGATGCCGAATCCCTTCGCGACGCCATGCTCAGTGCAAGTGGCCAGCTCAATTCTGTGCCCGCTCTTGGTTCCGTCATTCAAGAGACCGATGTCCTCATCAACGAGATGGGGGATCTTCATCAACCCAGCCAACATCGCAGCATCTATCTCCTGATGCTTCGCAACTCCATGCCACCCGAGCTGACGCCTTTCAACCTGCCCGAGGCGACCACGGTCACCGGCCAGCGCGACGTCACCACGCTACCGACGCAAGCCCTCTACCTGCTGAACAACGACTTCATCGTTGAGCAGGCCAGTCGGCTCGCCGCACGAACCTCCATCCACGCAGACATCGACGCCCGTACCCGCGCTGCCTTCCGCCACGCGCTGGCTCGAGATCCCAATGACGCAGAAACCCGCCGCACCCGAGACTTCGTCAGTGAAGTGGAACTCATGCTCGCCTCCAGTGAACATCACGCCGTCGCCGGCATCACCGATGCGTGGGCGGTTTTTTGTCAGGCCTTGCTCTCCAGCAACGCATTTCGCTACGTTGACTGACCTCAGAAGATGAACTCGCTCCACTCACCCTTTTCCCGACGCCACATGCTGCAAAGCGCCTCGTGTGGCTTCGGATATCTGGCATTGGCTGGGCTCAGCAGTGCGTCACCAGCCAACCTGGCGCCCCGGCTCCCTTGGGTGCGTCCCCGGGCCAAGCGTGTCATCTTCCTCTGCATGAGCGGAGGTCCCGCCCAACTCGACACCTTCGACTACAAACCGCAGGTCGGAAAGAAGCCGCACCCTGGCTCCGTCGCAGAATTCAAGAGAAGAGGAGAGAGTGGAGCCTGGGTGTCCGACCTCCTGCCGAACATCGCGCGCCACGCCGACAAGCTCTGCATCCTGAACGCCATGCATGCCGACACCGGCATTCATGCGCAGTCCATGCTGCAACTCCACACCGGCGACCGGCTTCGGCCCGCCCCAAGCATGGGGTCATGGATCTCCTACGGACTCGGCACGGAGAATCAGAACCTTCCAGGCTTCCTGAGCCTGAACACATCAAAGCCCTCGGTTTACGCCAGCCAATGCCTTCCTCCCATCTTCGCGGGCACCCCCATCGGCATCAACGGCGAAGACATGACCCATGCCACGATCAGCGACATTCGAGGTGACCACCTGCCCCTGAGAGTGAAACGTCGGCAACTGGACCTCATCCAAGAGATGAACCGCGATCACCTCGCCTTGCGTCAAAACGATGCGCAGTTGGAAGGGGTCATTCAAACTCTGGAACTGGGTTTCCGAATGCAGGCCGCAGCCCCTGATCTTCTCGATCTCAGCGGCGAATCCCAAGCCACCCTGGATCGCTACTGCGTCGGCAAAAGCTACGAAGACGGCACCTGCCGCCCCTCGGACTTTGGTCGGCAGTGCCTGCTCGCACGCCGCTTCGCCGAAGCTGGGGTCCGGTTCATCGAGCTCAACCACGGGAGCTGGGATCAGCACAAAAACCATCGCCGCGATCTCACGGCCAACTGCGCTTCCACAGACGCTCCCATTGCCGCCTTGCTCGACGATCTCGATCAGCGTGGTCTGCTCGATGAAACGCTGGTGGTCTGGGGTGGCGAATTTGGCCGACCGGGACTCACCCCCGGAAATGGCAAGGACGAGACTGGCCACAACGCCCGCGCCTTCACCTTCTGGATGGCAGGCGGCGGCGTCAAAGCCGGTTACACCCACGGCAGCACCAGCGAGACAGGTGCCGAATGCGCCGATGGCAAAGTCCACTTCCGCGATCTCCACGCCACCATCCTGCACCTCCTGGGGCTCGATCACGAAAACCTCGCGGTGACGCAGGGCGGTCGCCGCATCCGCCTCACTGGGCTGGAGGGAGGCAGAGTTGTGAACGAAATTCTTGCCTAGATCCGCCAAACAAACGTTGGCGTTCCTCCCAATTCCGAGGTCCGCTGGTCACCATTCATGGCATCCCGACCGCTCTACGAAGAACTTGACTACCGTCAGACTCAACTTGGCGAATTGATTCTCCGGCGGCGCACTGTCCTGGCGCTCGACAACCTCGAGGTTGTCGAGATCATCCTGAATGGCGAACACCTCATGTCGAGTTTGTTCACCGCCGTGGAGATCGCGCTCGCGCACCTGGGACTGGCCGCAGCAGAAGAAGCTTTTCCAAATCGCCCACTCGATGTGGTGGTCGGTGGACTCGGCCTTGGCTACACCGCCCAAGCAGCCTTGGAGCACCGTTCCGTAGGATCGCTTCGGGTCGTGGATTTTCTGGAGCCCGTCATAGAGTGGCATCAGCAGGAGCGCGTCCCTCTGGGAGCCGAACTGAACGCCGATCCTCGCTGCGAGTTCGTGCACGGGGACTTTTTCAAAATGGCCCTCGCTGATTCCGGCCAGCCTCTTTTCAACGCCTCGAACCCGGCCCAGCGGTTCCATGCCATCCTGCTCGACATCGATCACACGCCCTCCCATCACCTCAATGAGCACCACGCGCCGCTCTACACGCCGGAGGGCCTGCACTCACTGGCGCAAAAGATTCACCCCGGTGGCATCTTTGCCATGTGGTCCGACGACCCTCCGAACGACGACTTCATGAGCGATCTTCGCGCCGTTTTTACGACCACGGAATCTCACGTCGTCACCTTTCACAATCCAATTCGAGACAACGACTCGGCTGGCACCGTTTACATTGCAAGAGCCAGGTCCGCGACAAATTGACAGGTATTACCGAGTGCGGTAATACTTTCGTCATGACGGTAACAGTCAAGGGTCAGATCACCATTCCACAGGCCTTGCGTGAGCGTTTTGGCCTCGTGCCCGGCACTGAGGTCGAATTCGTTGTGGACGAGAACGCCCTGAAAGTGCGCCCAAGGAAGGTCAACAAAGATGCCGGCACAGCCTACGATGCGTGGCTCCTCAAGGCTGCTGGCTCGGCACGAACAAAACTGAGCACCGATCAAATCATGGCGACCACCCGAGGAGAGGACTAGTCGATGGTGTTGGTCGATACAAACGTGCTGCTAGATATCGCCACTCGTGATCCTAAGTGGTTTGAGTGGTCCAGTGAACAACTCTTGCCGCTGATCAATGCACGGCAGGCGGCTATCAATCCTGTAATCTACGCCGAACTGGCCGCCTGCTACCGTGACGAGCGAGACCTCGATCTGAACCTCCTTCCTAAAACCAATTTTAAGCGACTGCCGCTACCGTACTCATCAGCATTCCCTGCCGCCCGCGCATTTGCTGCGTATCGTCAATCCGGCGGCACACGGACGACTCCCCTTCCGGACTTCTTCATCGGTGCCCACGCCGAAGCCGAAGGACACATTCTCCTCACGAGAGACGCCGCACGTTACAGGACCTACTTCCCTACCGTGTCTCTCCTGTCGCCCTCATGACCCCCTAAAGCGACTCCGCCATCGCCTCCCCTGCAATCCGGCTCGTCGTCCACGCGGCCTGAAAGTTGAACCCACCGGTCACGCCGTCGATGTCGAGGATCTCCCCAGCGAAATGCAGGCCCGGCACCACGCGGCTCTCCATCGTTTTGAAATTCACGTCTCCGAGGTGCACGCCTCCGCAGGTGACGAACTCGTCCTTGTTCATGCTCTTGCCATCCACCTGAAACCGGCACGCCCCCAGCTCCTCCGCCAGTTTCCGCGCCAGTGCCTTCGGCAGATGCGGCCAGGTCAATTCCACCCCACCCAGAGCCGTCTCCACCAGTCGCTTCCAAAGACGCATCGGCATTCCAAACTGCGCGTCATTGACGATGCTCTTCCTTGGTGAGCTGATCCGCAGTTCGTCGAACCTCCGCAAAATCTGCTCCTCGGTGGCGCGGCCACACCAGTTCACCGTCACTTCAAATCGATAGTCCATCTCTCGAAACTCCCGGGCGCCCCACGCAGAGATTTTCAGAATTCCAGGACCGCTCAGCCCCCAGTGCGTGATCAAGACGGGACCCACCGTCTCCAGATCCAGCTTTGGCTCCTTGCACCGCACCCGCACCATCGCCTCAGGCACGGACAGGCCTGGCAGTTCCTTCAGCAGCGCGTCCGTGATCTTAAAGGTGAACAACGATGGGGCCGCCACCTGGGTCCGATGACCCAGCGCCTCCGCCAGATCCGACCCAAAGCGATTACGCGTGCCCCCAAGCGTCAGCAGCAGCCTCTGGCACTTCACCCGCTCACCACTCACCCTTAGCTCAAATCCACCCCCTTCTCCCGGCGTCGCGCTCTCCAGTGCAGCCGACGTCCGCACCTCCACCCCCGCCCTCCGTGCCGAACCCATCAAGCAGTCGATGATGCTCTGCGAGCTGTCCGATTGGGGAAACACCCGACCATCCCCCTCCACCTTCAACGGCACACCCCGTTCCTCAAACCAGCCCATCGTCTCCGTCGGACTCCAGTGGTGAAACGGCCCGATCAACTGCTTCGAACCCCGCGGGTAGAACTTCACCAGCGCCTTCGGCTCAAAGCACGCATGCGTCACATTGCAGCGCCCACCACCAGAGATTTTGACCTTTCCCAGCACCTGACTCGTCTTCTCCAAAATCAACACCCGTGCCCCCGGCATCGCTTCCGCAAACGTGATCGCCCCAAAAAATCCCGCCGCACCGCCACCCGCCACAACGAGATCGTAGTCGAAAGGGTCTGAAACAGGAGGCATGGGCATCGTTCGCCAAACTGCGACAGGCACGCCCGTCCGCCAACTTCGAATTTCCAGTTCACCCAAGGAGAGATGGCATTCCTGCCGTCTCACCCATTCCCTAGAGCATCCCTGCCGTCCCCTCAATCTCACTTGTGCTTCGTCGCCACTTTCCCCAGACTCACACCATGAGCGACACCCAACCCGTTCCTCCTCAGCAGGTCCACTGGATCGACATGATCGTTCGCGATCCCGACACCGTCTCCCGGTTCTACACCGACGTCATCGGCCTCAAACGTGTCGCCGTCCTAGAGGACAACACTCACACCTCCTACGCTCTTCAAGACGCGACCGGAAAAGACATTCTCGGCATCTGCGATGAAGCCATGTTCTCCAATTGGCCCGGCGGCTGGGTTCCCTACATCGCCGTTCCCGATTTCGACCAAAGCGTCAGCAAGGTCGTCCAATCCGGCGGTCAAATCGTCAAACAGCTACGGATGGACTTCAATTGGAAGGGCCAGCGCTTCTGCCTCGCCCGCGATCCCTCCGGCGCTCCCGTCATGCTGTGCGAGGCGAAGCCCAAATAAAGCTAAACGGCGCTCACTCCCCCTCGGTCGGAGCCGCCTTGATGATCACATCGTCATAGTGAACATCATTCACATAGGTCGTGAAGCTTACCACGGACTTGGTCTCATGCGCATTTCCCTCCGACGCAAAGCTGCCCACGTCCTCACCATCAATCTTCACGCGGATCGTGTCCCCCGAGGTGAAGATGTGGAGGTCGTGCCACTCCTCGCGGTCGAGGTCCACTTCGAACGAAGCCGTTTTTGTCTTGAGCATCTCGGTTGTCTCGGGATCAAGTCCACCTGGAGCATTCTTTTTTTCGTAGATCGCGTTCTCCATGTTGCCGGTCTTGGCATCGGTGATCGCCACCGTCGTCGGCGAAACCGTTACGTTGCTGATGTGGCCGGCATGGGAGCCCTTGTATTCCTTGTCGTCGAACCAGACGTTGAAACGTTCCGCCTCTGGCCCGGCAAAATTGAACCGAACAGCGACCATCAGATTCTGACGTCCTTCGAATCGGGTCGCCTCGACGCCCGCGTGGTCGTTGATGTCGATGGTCTTGCCGACGAGCACGCCGTCCTCAATGACACCTGCACTTTTGAAATGACTCCACTTGTCTCCAAAGGTCGGAGCCGAAAAGTCATCCTCAAACACCAGCTCCGTGTAAGGAATCTCGTCTTCGAGTCCATTGCGCTTCATGTCCCACTCCTTCAGCCACGCCTGATCGTCGTCTGAGAGGTTCTCCATCGGCACATCAAAGTTAGTTCCACCACGCCGGATCGAAACGACATCGTCTTTCAAATCCATCACCTCCGCGTTGATCTTGACGCCCTCCTTGTTGGTGAACTCACGATACTCTCCAGCGGAGAGAAGAGCTGAACCCAAAAAGAGAATGGCAATCGGCAAGCTGGCTTTCATGCCGGACCTGTACAGCTAACCTTCCTTTTGCGCAACCGGCTGAATCAGCACAAAGGGGGAAACCACCAGCGCCGTGAAACGCGCACCCGACGACTCCCAGTAGTCCGCATGCGGTTGCGACGGTGTCACCAAATCGCCTGTCTTCTTCCATGCTGTCACCAGGTCCACGCGGTCTTCGGCGAAAGCTTTCCCCACTTCCGTCAGCGATAACCCCGGGTCCACATAAACGAGAGCGCCACTGAGGAAGTGCGGCTTGATGTAGCTCCAGTCCACCTCGCCAGTGTACTTCTCCAGCTTCTCCAGATCGGTCGAGTGATCTTCGCCGAGCATCGCGTAGCGCATCGTTGCATCGTCGCCAGTCGCCGTTTCGAAGGGGTTTCCGTCAGAGATCATATGAGTGGAATTCAGAGCAGCAACTGTCACCGGGTTCAAGGTCGCATCCGCCAAAACAGGCCCACGGTTGGGATTGCCAATCACCGTAGCGTTGCTGACACAGCCCCCATGCTCATGTCGTCACTGCCCCGCGTAGTCATCACTGATTTCATTGACGCAACTCCCACCGATGAGGGTCTTCGGTGGCGTGGCCACGGTGGAAGACTACCTCATCGACCGGGTCGAGGACGCGCACGCCCTGATGGCCGAGCATGCCTTCCGTCTCGCTCGGTCGCATGAATTGTCAGTTCACCTCCTCCGTAAGCTGTCCGTCGTTCCCTTAAATCCTGCCAAACCGCGCACGAAGCACCGCGAGAAACTGGCCGGCGGGCGACCGTTCTGCGTTGCGATGTCTCCACCACACCGCCGAAGGGACGGACCGGCTAACGCGTTGATTCCTCCCCCAAGCGGTCGAGCAATCGCAACAAGCCATCGAGTATCGTCAACGGGTGCGGCGGGCAACCGGGAATGTATAGATCAACGGGAACAACGGAATCCGCGCCGTTGTTGATCTGCGAATGGCCGACAAACGGACCGCCAGCGATGGCACAAGCACCGGTGGCGATGACGATTTTCGGGTCCGGAACTGCGGCGTAGGTTTTTTTGAGGGCCAACTCCATACCCTTCGAAACCGGGCCCGTGATGAACAGCCCGTCGGCGTGACGGGGAGAAGCAACAAACTGGATGCCAAAGCGGCCAATGTCCCAGCCGATGGTGCCCAGCACGTTCGTGTCCGCTTCGCACGCATTGCACCCCCCGGCGCTGACTTGGCGCAGCCTCAGCGAACGTCCGAACAGTTTGCGGAGCTTTTCGTCCAACCGTTCGGCCAGGCGGATCTGCTCTTTGCCCGGATCGCCAAGGACAAGGTCGTCCCGGTGGCGCACCGCCATCCGATGATCCCCGGTTTGGGTGATCGCATCCTGCGGACAAACCTCCACACAGGCGGAGCAGAACACACAACGGCCAAGATCGAGCGCGACGGCCTTGCCGACCGCACGTGCGATGGCCTGCGTGGGACACACCGGCACGCACGCAGTGCAACCGTCAGCGCATTTGGTGGCATCGACCTTGATCGAGCCACCATGACGATCAGGGAGCGGCGGCGGCGGACCCTCGGGATACGCCATCGTCTCGCAGCCCCGTTTGAGGCGGTGAATGAGCGTGTTGTGGACGAACATGGCGTTGTTTTGGTGTTAGAGATCAAATCCGCAGTAGGAGAGATTGAAGCTCTTATTGCAGATGGGGAAATCCGAGATTGCAGTGCCGCGTAGCGACAGCGCCAGACCGGTCCAGTTGTGGAAGGACGGATCGACGATTTTGTAGCGGCGGAAGCGCCCGCCGGCATCGGTCACCGCCACATGGCAGACCTCGCCACGCCAGCATTCGACCATGGCGACGACGAGCGTGTCGGGCGCGGGCGGTGCAATCTCTTTGCGGAGTTCGTCGCTCGGACTCGCGAATAGTTGTTGGGCGAGGTAATCACCTGACTGCTTGATTTCGAGCGCACGCATCTTTGCACGTGCAAATACATCGCCACCTGACCAGATGACGGGGTCCACCGGGGCCGAACGATGCCACCCGGACGGCTGGTCGCACCTCAGGTCCTTTGCGATTCCACACGCGCGTGCAGCGGGGCCAACGAGGCCGATCTCGACCCCTTGTGCCATGGAAACGGCACCGACGTTTTCAAATCGTGCACGGACTGAGGCCGAATCCCAAAACCAGGAAGCAGCCTGTTCGACGTCGATCATCGCCGTCTGGAGCCGCTCGCAAAACTGCTGCATGCGCTGCGGCTCGAGATCATAGCGGCAGCCGCCGGGCCGCACAAACCCACGTCCGAACCGGTTGCCACACATCAAGGCGGTGAGATTGAGGAAATCACCGCGAATCTTGCCGCACGCGGACGATACTGGAAGAAACGCCACATCATTGGCGAGCGCACCGAGATCGCCTGTGTGATTGGCGAGACGTTCGAGTTCGAGGGCGAGGGCTCGCAGCCATTGCGCACGCAGAGGCGCTTCCGTTCCAGCCAATGATTCAAGGAGCATCGCATGCGCCGTGGCATGCGCGATGGTGGTGTCGCCGGCAATGGCTTCCATCTGAATGCACGTCGCCCGATGCGGTCCGCCGGCGAGGGCCTCCTCAATGCCGCGATGCTGGTAGCCGAGCGCAATTTCCAGATGAATGACTTCCTCGCCGACACATTGAAAGCGAAAGTGCCCGGGTTCGATCACACCCGCATGGACCGGGCCGACGGCCACTTCGTGCACCTCTGGACCTTCGACCCGGAAGAAGATGCCGTTGGCTGGCGCGCTGCCATCCGTGCGACGCACCGGTTTGAGCCAGGGATGCCCGTCGGGTGTGAGACCATGTTGCTCCCACAACTCGCGCTCGAACAGATGCGCCTGGGGATGAATGAGCGTCAAAGACGGGTAGCTTCCGGTGAAGGCATGACTGCGTCCAACCAAGAGCGTTTTCTCCGCATCCAAGGACAGAACCGCGACGATGCAGGTGGCATCGCCCTCCTGAACGCCAAACCAAGCGGACACCCGCCCGCCTCGATCCAGCTCGGCCGACGTGTTCTTTACCAACACCTCCACAGGCCACACGGGCACGTCTTCCCAAGGCAGGCTCGCTGCATTCGAAAGACGGACAAATGGAGTGGTGACGCTCATGGGTTGGGGAAAAGCTGGGCCGCGGCAGCCGACCACGCCTCCAGAAAAGACGGAGGCGTGAAGAGTCCCAGCCAAAGTGAAAGGCCGAGCAGAACAAGCGGGGGCAGAATGACACCAGCGTTCTCGACAAAGCGCTTCCCGCTGTCTTTCGCACTCTGGCAAGGCCGACCGTCAATGACGGGAAAAATGACCCGGGTCAGGCCGATGAACACCAACAGCAGGCAGGCCAAAAAGATGACCACCGCGATGCCGTGTCCGGCGGCGAGCGCGGCTCGCAAGACCCGCAGTTCACTGAAAAATGGGCCGAAGGGCGGACACGCCGTGACCGCAAACATCCCGACGACAAAAAGCGTGACCGAACGTGGCGTCAGGACATTCATTCCCCTCACGTCATTCATCGAGGAAGATCCCGCCGCGCGCCGGATGTTGCCCGCGCTAAGAAACATCGCACCTTTGGTCAGGCTGTTGCTCCAAACATGGAAAAGCGCCGCCGCCACTCCCGCCGGCCCGAGGGACGCTCCAACGGTGAGAATGCCCATGTGTTCAATGCTCGAGTAGGCGAGGATGCGTTTGAAGTCGCGGGTGGCCAGCAGGAACAGCGCGGCGATCAGCATCGAAAACAGTCCAATGACGAGCAACGTACGGTCCGCAACAATCCCCTCTCCGGCCGAACCGACGACAGCCCGCACACGAAGGATGGCCACGAAGGCAACCGTGGTAACGCCACCCGCGAGGATCGCGCCAACAATGCCCGGGGCTTCACCATAGGCATCCGGCTTCCAGGTGTGCATGGGCGTCAGACCAAGCTTGGTTCCGTATCCAGCCAGAAGCAGCACCCATGCGACGAGCACCCAGGGCCGTGAAAGGTTCATGCCCTGGTCCATCAGGGCGACAAAAGTCAGATCCCCGTCCCCGCCCCCATGCAATGACGCGTAGCCGAGGCAGAAGGATCCCAGCAGCGACAGGGCAATACCCGTGCCGCCAACAACGAGGTACTTCCACGTCGCCTCAATGGCACGGGAGGTGGCATTGAAGTGAATCAAAGGAGCTGTTCCAAGTGTCACGGCCTCGGTGAAAATCCACAGCATTCCAAGGTGGCGTGCCTGAATCCCGGCACTTAGAAGCCCCAGCACCGCGAGAAATGCGGCGACGAAAATGCGATTGTGACGTTCATCGCGCACCCTGAGATAGGCCACTCCGTAGAACGAGCAAATCAGGTACAGCAACGAGACCGCAGGCAGAACCGCACGCGCCACCGGATCAAACCCCATCCACGCATTCTGGGCCACGACGGGTGGATGGAGAAACAACCCGAAAACCAGCAGGGTGTGAAGGATTCCCACCACGGGAAGCAGCAGGGGACGCGTGCGATTGACCGGCCAGAAAGCCGCGACCACTGCCCCGACCATCGGAATAAAAATAAGGAGTTCCGATCTCATTCCCGTAGCGTGGTGAGGTTGCGCGTGTCGAGCGAATCGAAAACACGCTGAATATGATCCACGACGATGCTGATGATGAAGACACTGACTGTGATGTCGAGCAGCACGCCCGCCTCAACAAGAAGTGGCATCTCCTTGATGAGCAACAGTCCGAAAAGGTAGATGCCGTTTTCCAGAATCAGATACCCGCATGCCTGGGAGATTGCCTTGGCGCGGCCGATGAGAAGGATGAAACCCGTCAAGATCGTCGCAAGCGATGCGGGCACCAGCAACGAACCCGCATGTTCAGGCAGCAGCGGCAGTGAGCGCACCACGGCAAGCGCAGCGATCGTGCCACCCGCACCCAGCATCAGCGAGGGAACAAAGCCGATGAACGGCGTCAGTTCGCGATCTGCATGCGCCTCACGCATCGCCCGCCGAAGAAGCGTGGGAACCACGATCCCCTTACCCACCACCGTGGCCAATGCGATCGTGATCATCCGCCAGTCGAGATCATGGCCGATCAAAAGCGGCATCAACCCCAACACCACGCCTTGCAGTGCCATCACCCGAATCATCACCTGCAGCCGACTGCAGCCGAGAGCGACGAGATTGAGCCCCATCGCTAGATCCAGAAGCAGATTGACATTAAAACTCATGCGGTACCCCCTTTCCAAGCCAGCAGCAGGGCAAACAGACAAAGCAAGAACGCCGTCGTCAGTTGCAGCGGAACACGGCTGAACGCCAACCGTGCCATCAGGGATTCCACGCAGCCCACCGCCACCGTCACCGTCACTACCCCGCCCAACAGCACCGAGAAGGCGGTCGGCGCGGCCAGCGTGCCAATCGGCAAGACAGCCTGGGTCACCAGCACCGCGAACAGCAGCAATTTCACCGACGCGCCATGCAGGATCACCGCCAGTGGCGGACCACTGTGATCCAGCACCATGACCTCGTGGACCATCGTCAACTCCAGATGGGTGTTGGGATCGTCAAACGGCACCCGGCAGTTCTCCGCCAGCAGCACGATGAACAATCCCGCCGCCAGCAGCACTGTGCCCGCACCGGCTGCAGGTGCGAGCATTGGGGCAAGCGAAATGCTGTCCGTCTGCACACTCAGAGAAAGCATCGCCGTCACCATCGCCGCTTCCGCGAGGACCGCGTAACTTACTTCACGCACGGCTCCCATGCCCTCAAAGGCAGAGCCGGTTTCCATCGCCGCCCACGCGGTACAAAATCGCCCAAGCGCGAGCAGGTAGAGCATGAGAAAGAGATCGCCCTGAAAGCTCAGAGCCGCCCCCGCGGGACCCAGAGGCACCAGCATGGCTGCCCCCAGCAATGCGACCCACGCGACCGCCGGCAGAAAAACGAACGCGGGCGAAGCCAGCGTACTCATGACCACGCCTTTGCGCCACAGACGAGCAAGGTCATAGTAGAGTTGAAGGACCGGCGGCCCCCTCCGTCCGGCGACCCACGACTTCACTCGGTTGATGATGCCCGGCAGCAAGGGTGCCAGCAACAGCCAGCAAGCCAGACGCAGCACGGTGTCCAGTAAGTGGATGAGCACGCTCATTTACCACCCCCCGTCATGACCAATGCCGCCAGCACCGCGAGCCCCACCAGAATGTAAAACACATACGACTGGACTCGCCCGTGCTGCAGTCGCCTGGCGATGAGCGAGACCCTCATGATCAGGCCGCCCACCGGTTCCACCACACGCTCCAGCACCGTCTCTGGAGTGTGCTCTTCAAAACTGGCGCCGGACGGCAACGTCCCTTTCGGACGGTGCAAATGCCGCACGGGCCGCAGGATGACGGCGAACCATTCGGTAATAATGCCGGCAAATGATCCCACAGTGTATTGCATTCGCGCTGAGGGTTCCGCAAATCCGCAGTCCCAGGTCGGTGCCCGCCTCAGACCCTGCCGGCTGACAAACCGCCATAGCAGCCACGCCGCAGCCACCCCAAAAACAACGAGCCCCACATGGACCATGCCCAGCGGCATCAACGAAGGGGGCGAACTTGAGTCGGCCCATTCAGGGCGCCAAGCACCCACGGCACGCCGGATCGCAGGCCAAAATAGCACCGGGGCGAGCCCGATCATCACACACGCACCCGCCAGGGTCAGCATCGCACCGAGCATCGGTTTGCCACATTCGTGGGCGTTTACCGCAGCTTCCGATCTCGGGGCACCCAAAAAAACGATGCCACACACTTTGACAAAGCACGCCAGCGCAAGTCCACCCGTGACACCCAGTGCCACTGCCGCCAAAATCGCCTCCCAGGCCGAGACATCGTGGATGATGGTGGCATTGAAAAGTCCCAGATACACAAACCACTCGCTGACAAAACCATTGAGCGGCGGCAAACCACAGATGGCGACCGCCCCCAAGCCAAACAGCCCGGTCGTCCACGGCATGGTCCGCCACAGGCCACCCAACCGACTCATCTCACGCGTGCCCGTGGCGTGAAGCACCGAGCCCGCGCTGAAGAACAGGAGCGACTTGAACAACCCATGGTTCCACACGTGCAGGAAGCCTCCTGCAAGCGCCAAATACCCCCAGGCCGCATCACCGTGCTCCACGGCGATCAGGGCAAACCCAAGACCCATGAGAATGATACCAATGTTTTCGACGCTGTGGTAGGCCAACAACCGTTTCATGTCGTGCTGCCCCAAGGCGAACGCTACGCCGAGCACCGCGCTGATCACACCAAGAATCGCAACCACCGTTCCCGCGCCTACTGGCATAGGCAGCCAACCGCTGAACCGTACGATGCCATAGATGCCCAGCTTGAGGGCCACGCCCGACAGAATAGCGGAGACGTGGCTCGGTGCATTCGCGTGTGCCGACGGCAGCCAGATGTGGAGCGGGAAGAGGCCTGCTTTCACCCCAAACCCAACGAGCGCCAGCCAAAACAAGGGAGCGAGATCTTTCTGTTCCCGCATTTCTCCCAGTTCCCAGCTGCCGGTCCGCGCCGCAAGGCAGGTGAAAAACGCAAACAGGCACAAGGTGCCCGCGTGGGAAGCCACCAAGTACAGCCAACCGGCCGATCGCACCTCACGCCTGCTGCGGTCGAGAGTCACCAGAAAGTAGCCGCTCACCGCGAACAACTCCCAGGCAATGAGGAAATGAAGCCCATTGGCCGAGACGACCACCATGATCATCGTGACAAGCAGAATGTTCCACCACATCCGGCCTGATGCCGCCGAGCGGGGATGATCCTCGTCACGCCAATATTCGGCACTATAGACGGCACCCACACCCCCAATCACGCTCACAAGCGCCAAAAACAGGGCACTGACTCCGTCGATACGAAGATGCATGCATTCTCCGCCCACCATGAATTCACTTCGCCAGTCCCAGCCGGCTCCGCCCGCCAGCACGAACACGGCCGCTCCCAACGCAGCGGCCGCTCCCACCAGTGTCCCAACCATCCAAAAGCGGGTGGCTCCCCGCGCACAACAGCCCCCGAGAAACAATCCCACGACCGCAATGAGGATCATGGGACCGGCAGTCATAACTCCTGCGGTTGATCCGCCACCCTCCCGTTATTCGACTCAATCAACCGCAACTTCTGGCCGCCCTGAACGGACGGTCTTCGGATTGGTGATGGGTGCGGAGTGTTCACGTCATCTGTTGCTGAGAGCTTAAACGAAGAGACGACACTCGTTTGTTTCAACTAATTCATTCATTCTCAGAAAGTTAACGAAAAAGCAAACCCTGCCGACCTTATCCAATGGATGTCACCCTTTCTCCAGCACGGTGGCAAGCAGCACCAGAATGATGAGGAACTGCCTGGGGGAGAAGAGGACAATGGGGACGATGATGGCGGGCAGCTACGAGGAAGCTTTCATGGCGACACAATCTGTCGTCGTCCGTACAATCGAGCAAGCATTCCCGAAACGCCGTCATCCAACCGATTGCTTCGTCCTGCCAAACCGAGCATACAGAGCCGGTAGCAAAAAGAGGTTCAGGGTCGTCGAGGTCACGAGCCCGCCGAGAATGACCAACGCCAGCGGCCGTTCGATCTCATTCCCCGGCACATCGCCTTTGAGCACCAGGGGCAGCAGCGCCAGAGCCGCGGTGGCCGCCGTCATGAGAATCGGGATCAGCCGCTCCTCACTTCCCTTCAACACCAAGTCCAGTCCGAATCCCATGCCCTCCTCCTTCTCCAGGTGGCGGTAGTGACTGACCAAAAGGATGCCATTGCGGGCCGCAATGCCCAGCACGGTGACAAAACCCACCAACGATCCCAACGATAAAATACCGCCGCTCAACCAAGCCGCCATCACTCCACCGATCAGCGCAAAGGGAAGCGTGAACCCGATCATCACCACCAGACGGGGAGATTGAAAATCAGCGAGCAGAATGATCAAGATCCCCGCCAGCGATGCCAAAGCCAGCCAGCCGAGACGCCCCTGGGCCGCTTGTCGCTCCGCCCATTCACCCAAGATCTCTGGATGATATCCGGCTTTGAACTCCACTCCATTCACACGCTCCTCAATGTCCCTTGCCACATCGCCGAGCGCACGACCGCTGACGTTGCAAGTCACATCGATCCGACGCGACGCCCCTTCCCGTTTGATCACATTCGGCGTCGGCACGATCGCGACGTCCGCCACATCCACCAACCTCACATGCCCGCCACTGGGGGTCTCGATGAGCAGATCGAGAAGGCTGCCGTAGTTCCCCCGCACCTCTGGCAAGCTCCACACCACCACATCGTGGACGCGCTGTTCCTGATACACCTCTCCCACCTTCCTCCCACTGATGAGCGTCGTCACCGCCTGGCGCACCTGCCCCGCCGTCAGCCCATGCAGTGCCGCCGATTCCGGACGCAATTTCACCGTAATCTGTGGCACTTCGACCATCGACTCCACCTTCAGCGCGCTGACCCCATCCACCTCCTTGAGCACCTCACCCACTTCAGTTGCCCGGTCGCGCAACTCATCCAGATCGGGTCCGAAAATCCGCACCACAATGCTCGCACTCGCGCCAGTGAGGACCTCCTTGATGCGCTCCCTTAGAAAGGTCAGCAAATCTCGCGTCAGACCCGGGTACCCATCCACCACGGCCTGCACCTTTTTAATCGTTTCATCATACGGCGCCTCAGGAGCCAAGCTGATCCAGAGTTCGGTGAAGTCGGGCCCCACCACCTCATCGGCGACTTCCGCACGGCCAATGTGCGCCCCTTGATTGCGCACGCCCGGCACCGCCAGCAGATCGATGGACGCCGCCAGCGTGATCCGCTTGCTCGCCTCCACCGACGTATTCGGCTTCTCCAGCCAGTGCATCAAAAAGTCCCGCTCCTTGAAGCTCGGCAGAAACTCCTCCTTCAACTGCGTGCTCCAAACCCAGCCCGTGAATCCAAACGCCACCGCCAAGAACAGCACGGCGGCAAACGGACGTCGAGCGAAGAGCGGCAGGATCGACCGATAGACGGCCTTCACGCCACGCGACAACATCGCATCGCGCTGCCCTCCCTCCTTCACCTTCACCTTCAGCAGCATCAGGCTCAAAGCCGGCGTCACCGTCAGCGCCACCAACAACGAAGCACCAATCGCGAGGATGTAAGACAACGCCAAGGGGCGAAAGAACGTGCCCGCCAACCCCGGCAGGAAAAACACCGGCAGAAACACCAGCACAATGATCACGCTCGCATAAACGACCGCGCTCCGCACTTCGAGCGAGGCGTCGAGCACCACCTTCAATTTCGGCATCCCCGGATGCTGCCGCAGACGACGCAGAATGTTCTCCACATCGATGATCGCATCGTCCACCACTTCACCGAGCGCGATGATCAAGCCCGCAAGGATCATTGTGTTGATCGTCTCGCCCCGCCAGCGCAGCAGCACGAGGGCGATGGCCAGCGATAGCGGAATCGCCACCACACTGATGACCGTCGTCCGCCAGTCGCCGAGAAACAATGCCAAGACCACAACGACCAGCAGGCAGCCCAGCCACAACGCCTCTGTGAGGTGATCGATGGAAAGCTGGATGAACGTCGCCGGACGAAAGATCGTGCTATCGATCACCACCCCCGGCAGCGCCGGCTTCATTTCCTCCAGCACCTTTTCCACACCCGTCGTCACATCCAGCGTGTTTCCCCAGGGCTGCTTCTCCACAATGAGCAAAATGCCGTCGCCATCGTTGATGACCGCATCTCCGATCAACGGTGGCGTCCCCACCACCACCTCCGCCACATCGCCGAGCCGGATGGGGCTGCCTCCGCGAAACTCCACCACTGTGCGAGCAAGGTCCTCCGGCGTGTCGATCAGCGGCAGTTGCGTCACGCTGAGGCGTTGGTTCGGCGTATCAACGAAGCCTCCCGCGCTGATCACGGCCGCATCTCCGGCCGCCCGCGTCACCGCGTCCAGAGTGACACCTGCCGCCCGCAGTCGCTGCGGATCGACGAGCACTTGAAACTGTCGGTCCCGCTGCCCCCAGATCGCCACGTTCGCCACACCGGAAACCGACATCAGCCGCGGCCGCATGGTCCAACGCGCCAACTCACTCAATTCCATCTGAGTCAGCGTCTCCGATGTGAGGCCGATTTTCAAAACGCGGCTCAGTGATGAATACGGCGCCATCAGCACCGGCGGCTTCACCACCGCAGGCAACCGGCTCTGCGCCAGATTCAGCCGCTCCTGCACCAACTGGCGCGCCTTGAGAATGTCCGTCCCCGTATCAAAAATCATCACCACCGACGACAGCCCGAGCACCGACTTCGACCGCAGGGTCTTCAGAAACGGCAGGCCGTTGAGCGAGTTCTCCAATGGCACGGTGACCAGAGAATCCACCTCTTCCGTCGACAGCCCCGGCGCCTCCGTCTGCACCTCAACCAATGGCGGCGCGAACTCCGGGAACACATCCAATGGCGCGTTCTTCGTCGCATTGATGCCCACAAACAACATCGCCACCGCCGCAGCGACGACCAGCACGCGCATGTTCAGCGCCCAAGTAACAATGGCGTTCAGCATGGGCTCTTATTTTCCTGTCATGAATTCAGTACCGAAGAGCTCGGCTGAGCCGTCCGTAACAATTTGGGTTCCCACTGCTGGACCGCTCGAAAGCACGGCAACGTCCCCCGCCACACGTGAGACCTGGATGCGATGCCGGGTGTAAGTGTGCTCACCGGTCTTTTCGTACACCCACTGTCCTCCGTGGATGTCGTGCAGCACTGCGTTGAACGGGATGGCGAGGCTCTCCTTTTTGCTCTCGCGAGTTGGAATCTCAACCGCGACCCGTTCGCCCGCACGATGGTTGGTCTCGGCTGGAAGTTGATAATACCAGTCCACCGTGTTCGTGGCGGCATTCGCTGTGGGCGGTCCCACCACGGGAGCCGCGCTATGTCCACCGGAAGAGGCGGACAAAGGGCGAATCATCGCGTTGGCCGCCGGATTCAGCAATGCGGACTCTCCGCTATACACGGCCACCCGCACCCAGGCCCGCTTGGCCTTGCCACTCTGTCCCACCCCGGCACCCAACAGATCCCGCTGAGCTTGGGCGGTTTCCATTTCTGCTTCAGCCGTCGAGAGCGCGGCCTTCGCTTCATCCACCGACCGCACACTTCCCGCTTCCGCCTTCAGAACTTTTTCGGCGCGTTCGACAGCGATCTTCGCCGCATCGATCTGCACCTGAGCTTGAAGAACCCGGCCGTCGGCGGCCGCCTGAAGGTCGGCCAGTCGGAGCACTTCGTCGAGCGTCCCGCCCAAGACCGGAGCGACCGAATTTCCAGTCCCTGCCAGCGGGGTCACCACTTCTCCGGCAAACAAGCGCATGTCTGGAAGTTCGCGTTTTTCGACGGCGACCGTTTTCAATCGGAGGCTCTTTTCAGCGTCCGGCGTGAGGGTCAGGACGACGAGGTCACCCTCCTTGGTCACCGACGCAGGTGGAGCTCCCGACGGAGCCGCAAAGAGAGGCACCGCAAGGAGTGAGAATGCTGTCAGAATCTTGGTCATGGCAATGGGTTACCGAAGAGTGGCTTGCATGGCGTCTTCCAGGACGCCCGCAGCGGTTTGGGCTTCGAGATTCGCGGCGAGGAGGGCGACGTTGGCGGCACTGGTTTCAATCTGGCGTCGCGTGAGTTCGAGCGCGGAAACTTCTCCCACGTCTACCATCCGCTTCGTGGTGTCCTCAGCGGAAAGAGCTTCCTTGGCAAGTTGCCCGGCCGTCAAAGCCTTGGACCTGGATGCCTGGTAGGCAGCGAGTGAGAGGTCAAGTTCCCCCTGAACCGCAGCCTGCTGCGAAAGGAAACGTTTCTCTGCGGTGACGCGCCGAGCCTCGGCCTGGGCGATGGGCCCTCGATTGCGATTCAACGGAACTTCCACGTTGATCCCGAGCTGCCAGCGGTTTTGCCCCTGATTGTAGTTGTAGCCCGGGGTAAACTGAAGGTCGGGATACTGCCGGGCGATCTCCAAACGCAGACCAGACTCAGCTGCGGCGTACTCGGCCAGCAGGCTCATCAGGTCCGCACGTTGGGTCAGCGCCTTTCGCTGACTCTCGCGAGATCCGGCCGCCGGAAGACTTTCAAAGGTGGAGAAGTCGAGCCTCACAGTCCGCACTGCACTCGCCGGAATGCCGATGGCCGAGGCGAGACGGGCTTCGCCGGTGGCCGCATTTCGCTGTGCATCGGCAAGCGCCAGTCGAGTGCGGTTCAGAGCAAGCGGTTCGCTTCGAACGTTTTCCCGCCGTTTCAATTGGCACCGTCATCGTGGGCGTGAAGAACCAGGGAGAAACAGGGCTGACACTGTTCGCTGCCACCTGAGGCGCGAAGCTGAAGACGGGGTTGGGCCTCATCTCCGCCGTTTTGATGGCTGCAGCGGCCTCATCCGCCTCGGCGCGAGCGAGGGCGACATCCGGATGGAAATAGGCGGCGGCGAGCGCAAGGCGGTCCACGGTCCAGGCGCCACCCCCAGCCTTTTGCTCTGCTAGAAACGCCTTCAAGCTTGGGTCGGTCAGCGAACGCTGTGAAAACTCCGCGCTCGTCTGCTCCGCCGAAATAGGATGTGACTGAAAGCTGGCGCACGAACTCAGAATCAGGGGGATGGCGATGATCTTCGGGAAGGAAAAATTCATTGAGAACAGGGACGCAAGAACCCGCATTAAAACCCGCCGATAGTGACAAGTAACATGAAAACGCTGTCATTTTCCCGTTTGAAAGGGCCAACGGCCCGGTGATGCCAGAAGCAGCATGGGCTGCGATCTTCCAGCGTTTCGTGAATTCAAGAGCGCAGAGTTTGCGTACCTCCACTCTCTTTATCGCGGCCCAGCAGTCGATAGACGACAGGTGTGGCGATCAGCGAGAACACCAGGGAGATGCACATGCTGCCGATGATGCCGATGGCAAGGGGGCGGAGCATGTCGGCGCCGTGGCCGATGCCCCAGGCGAGGGGCATCATGGCAAGAACCGTGGTCAGTGAGGTCATGAGGATCGGGCGCAGGCGTCGATGCGCACTTTTGGCGAGGGCCTGAGTGAGTGTTGCGCCTTCGGCGAGGTGGTGGTCGACGAGGTCGAGCATGAGGATGCCGTTCTTCGCCACGATGCCGACGCCGATGATGCAGCCGAGAAAGCTGACGATGTTCAAGGTGGTGTCAGTGATCCAGAGCGCGGCAATGGTGCCGCTGAGCGCGAGCACACTGCCGAAAACGATGGCGACGGGCTCACGAAAGCTACGAAACTCAATCAGCAGGATGGTGAAGACGAGGGCGATGGCAAGGACGAGCACGACGAGCAGATGGCGGAAACTTTCCTGCTGCTGATGGAAGAGGCCGCCAAACTCGATGGTGCCCGGCGGGATGGTTTTGTCCTTCGCGAGCACCTCTTTGATCTCGGCGATGCCGCTGCCGAGGTCGCGCCCTTCGAGCGCGGCGGTGACGGCGACGAGCTGGCGCAGGTCTTCGCGTTTGAGTTCCAGCTGTCCGGGCTCTTCGGTGATGTCGGCGACCTGCGAGATTTTGACAATGCTTCCGCTTGGAGCGCCGGCCAGCGCAGGTGCCCCGTTACCGGTTGGCGGCAGCACGCTTCCCGGCGTGCGGATGGGCAGTTCCTGAATGTCATCGAGGCGTTTCACTTTGCCGGGCTCGCCAACCACGCGGATGGGGACAACGCGGTCGCCCTCCAGCACACTGGACGCCGGGGTGCCGAGCATGGCGGTCTGCAACGCCATGGCGATGTCGCTGCTGGTGAGACCCTGGCGCTGGGCGTCCATGGCGCGGACGCGGAAGCTGATGGTGGGCCCGGTCATTCTAAGGCCGTCAAAGGCATCGACCACGCCATCGATCTTCTCGATGGCCGCCATGACTTCGGGGGCCTTTTTCATGAGCCAGGCCGTGTCGGTGGAGAAGAGTTTGATCTCGATGGGTTTGGGCGATTCACTGAGATCGCCGAGCAGATCGCCAAGGATGCCGGGCAGTTCCCACTCCACGCCCGGGAGGGCGGTGTTGAACTTGTCGCGCAGTTCAATTTTGACTTCTTCGGTGCTGCGCTTGCGATCCGGGCGGAGTTTGACGAGGAAGTCGCCGGTGTTGGGCTCGGCGATCGCGAGAGCGAGGCGTGCGCCGGTGCGGCGGGAGTAGCTCTCCACTTCAGGCGTGGCGCGCAGGATGGTTTCGGCCTCCCGCATCATGCGGTCGGACTCCTCGATGCTGGTTCCCCACGGCGTGTGGTAGTCGATGACGAAGCCGCCTTCATCCATCGCAGGCATGAAGTCCGTGGGCAGTTGTTCATAGAGTTTGAAGGAACCGAACCCGATGGCGAGGCAGGCGAGCAGAGCGATCCATCGCAGCTTCAAAGCCGCCCCGAGCACCACGTCGAACACGCGCAGCAGCGCGCGCATGATGAAGCCGCCTTCTTCATTGACGATCTTTTTGCGGCGGTCGCTCAGGAAGATCGAGGCCAGCGCGGGCGTGAGCGTGATGGCGAGCACGAGTGACGTGAGCAGCGCGACGACCATGGTGAGGGCGAGCGAGCGGAAGAACACCCCGGCGACGCCATCGAGGAAGGCGAGCGGAATAAACACGACGACCGGCGTGAGCGTGGAGCCGATCAACGGGCGCACGATCTCACTCATGGCCGTTTTGATGGCCTCCAGGCGCGACTCGCCCTTGGAGATGCGCGCGGCGATGGCCTCCACGACGACGATGGCGTCGTCGATGATGATGCCGATGGCGGCGGCGATGCCACCGAGGGTCATGAGATTGAACGTGAGCTTCGCCGCCAACATGGCGACGAGCGTGGCGAGGACGGACACCGGAATGACGACGATGGCGGTGAGCACGCTGCCCCAGTTTTTGAGAAACACGTACAACACGACGACAGCCAGCAGCAGACCGATGGCGATGCTCTCCCACACACTGCCGACGGATTCCTTCACCAGCAGCGACTGATCGTAGTAGAAGGACAGCTCCATGTCCGGCGGCAGCGTGTGCTTCAGTTCGGCGATCTGGGCTTTGAGATCGTCGGCGATTTGCAGAATGCTGCTGCCGGTGGGCTGGGCGCGGATGTTGAGCAGCGCGGCGTTGCGCCCCTGGGCGTTGACCACATTGAAGACAGGCTCGGGTCCACGCTCGACGCGGGCGATGTCGCGGATGCGCACGGGATGACCGGCGCGCATCATGATCGTGGAGTCCTCGATGTCCTTCGCAGTCTTCACGCGGCTGTCCACCTGCGCGAGGTAGAGGGTGTAGTTCTCCATGTGAAAGCCCGCCGGTGCCACGAGGTTGTTTTTCGTCAGCGCGAGGGTGACGTCACTCATGGCGATGCTGGCCGCAGCGAGCTTCACAGGGTCGATGATGACATGATACTCCGGCATGCGCCCGCCGACGAGGTCCACACGGGCGATGCCGGGGATGCGGAGAAAGCGTGGCTTCAGTTCGTAGCGGGCGGTTTCCCACAGTTCGGTCAGGTCGCGCTTCGGGCTGGTGAGGCTAACGCCCATGATGGGGAAGGCGTTGAAGGTCAGCCGCCACACGGTCGTCTTGGCGGTGACAGGCAGCGTAGACTTGATCTGGGCGACGCGGTTCAGCACAAAGAGCTCACTCTCGATCATGTTCACCTGCCAGTTGAAGAAGATGTTCACCTCGGCACTGCCACGTCCGGTGCTGCTGCGCACCTGCACGACGCCGGGGATGTCCTTCATCGCCTCCTCGATGGGACGGGTGATGGTGGCCATCATCTCATCCCCGGGCATGATGCCGTTGTCGATGAGGACGACGCAGCGTGGAAACTCCGTTTCAGGGAAAACCGAGGACGGCATCCTGTAGGCGCTGAACACACCCGCCGCACACAGCGCGACGGTGACAAAGATGATGGCAAGCCGGTGACGAATGCCAAAAGAGCCTGCTCCGGAGTCGCTGGAACCGCTCACTTTGCATCCTCCCCGGCGACAGGTTCGAGAATGCGCACCTGGGTTTCTTCCGGCAGTGCATAGGAGCCGACGGTGACCACGGTCATGCCCTCGCTGATCCCTGCGCTTTCCACTTCGATGAAGTTCCCGTCACGCAGCCCCACCTTCACGACCTTCTGTTTGGCGGTGTCCCCTTCCACGATGGAGAGAGTGCTTTTGCCATCGTAGTCGGTGTAGACGGCTTCACGCGGAACAGCGAGTTTGTCAGCGTGTTCTTCGATGACGATGCGGGCGGTAATGAACCCGCCGGGTTCCAGCTCACCCTTTGAGTTTGGGCTCAGTCTCACGATGACCGTATCGGTGAGCGGATCCACCTGGGGGCTGACGTAGCTGACCTTGGCGTCGACCCCATTGATGGTGGCAGCTTGGCCGGAGTGCAAGCTGGAAGCCTCCCGCTGCGGCACATGCACGGTACCGACGAGCCGGCTGAGATCCACAATTTCCGCCAGCGGTGTGACGGTGTCCGCCGACTCGCCCAACCGCGCGGTGAAGTGGACAAGCGTACCGGACAGCGGCGCTTCGCCCCGCAGCAGAGATTGCTGCACCTTGGCCGTGGCCAAGTCCGTCTCGGCAACATGCAAGGCCTGCTCGGACTCGAGCATGAGTTTTTCAGACGTACCCTCGATGGAGATGAGCTTGTGCTGACGGGCTCTATTTTCCTTCGCAAACGCCACCGCAAACTCCGCCTTCGCCACGGCAGCGTCCACAGCCCGGCTGTCGAGTCGGAAAAGGATGTCGCCCCTCTTCACCTGTTCACCCTCGACTCCGTAGACCTCGGTGATGATGCCTGCAGTGGCCGAGGTCAGCTTGGCTGAGGCAGGTGGTCGGTCGGCGCTGTTTGGTTCAGGCTCGGTGATCCCATAAGCAGTGACGGTGCGCCGCAAGGTTGTACGAACAACCTTCGCCACCTGCACGGCGACCTCAGTGGGCGGCGTTTCGTCCTGGGCCCGCAGCGCGGGAGCCAGGAGCAGGATCAGGAAGAGGAAAAGGCGAGGTGTCATGACAGGTCGGGAGGAATCAGCGCATGGAGCGCAAGGGCAGTTGCAGTGCGGCTTCGAGTTGTCCGGCCGCCGTCTGCGCCTCGACGCGGGCGGCCAGCATGGCCATATTGCTGGCGCTGGCCTCGATTTCCCGCCGCACCAGATCTAGCGGGATCAACTCGCCTGCGGCTACCATTTGCCGGGTGGTGTCGCTCGCATGGGCGGCTTCGTCAGCCAGTTGGCGGGCGGTCTGCACCTTGGCCCTCATGGTGTGATAGGCGGCCAGCGCCGTTCCCACCTCGGTGATGACGGCGGCCTGGCGCGCCCCGAACCGTTCGGCGGCGGTCTTTCTCTTGGCCTCGGCCACCGCGATCGGCCCGCGATTTTGATTGAGCACCGGCAGGTCAAACTGGATGCCGACTCCCCAGCGGTTGCGGCTGTGGTCATACTGGTCGGTCGGGCTGAGTCGGATATCGGGATACTGCTTGGCCACTTCCAGCCGCAGCAGGGCCTCCGCCACACTGTAGTCGCCGAGCAGCGCCAGCAGGTCGCTGCGATGGTAGAGCGCCTGCTCGCGCGCCTTCTCCGCCGGCACGGACGGGTTCGATTCGAAATCGGAGAAGTCCAGGCGGACGGCATCCACCGCCTCCGGTGAGACGCCCACGGCCCCGGCCAATTGCTCCCGGGCGGTGGTCGTCTGCTTTTCCGCATCGTGCTGGGCGAGCTTGGCCCGGTTGAGCGCCAGCCGCGCCACAGTCAAGTCGAGGGCAGGGACCTCACCTTCCTCCACCTGCACTTGCAGCTTGCTCAGCGCCTCCTCGTTCAGGGCAACCTCGGTTTTCAGTAGCTCCGCGTTCTGTCGGCCCGCATACAAAGCCAGCAGCGCCGCACGGACACGGGTCCGCGCATCCCAGGCGGCGGCCGCTACCCGAAGCTGGGCCGCAGCGGCATCCGCCTCCGCCTGGGCGAGTCGCTTGCCGCGTTTGCCCGCAGTCTCGATCGTCACACTGAGCGTGGGCGTAAAATTGTACGGGTAGACACCCTTGGCCAGGCTCGGACTGTAGGCCGGGGCGAAGGTCAAGACCGGATTCGGCCGCTGGCCAGCCGTGATGATCGTTGCGGTCGACTCCTCGGCGAGGGATCGCGCCACGCGCACATCAGGACTGAAATAGGCGGCTGCCAGCGCGAGCTTGTCAACACCCCAGCCGCCGTCGGAGGCCCGCTGTTCGGCCAGGAACTGGCGCAAGCCTGGATCACTCAGCGAACGACCCGCATAGGAAGCGGCGCTCGCCTCTGGGGACAAGGGCTTGGCCTTGAACTGTACGCAGGACGGCAGACAGCAAGTCATAGACAGCAGGACCGCGGCTGCGCTACGAAGAATGGGGTGACGGGGGAGCATGGTGAGTTCCAGTGGACACTGTCACCGTCCCCACAGGGAGATGACGAGTTGCCTGCGATGCCGTCTTCATCGCAGGCGGTGGGACGTGGCTCAAATGAACGCCCCGTCATCAAGATGAAAGCTCTGTCATGTACGGGACACCGCTGGCAGACGCACCGTGACGCGAGTGCGACCGTCACCGGTGGCATCCATCGTGATACCGCCTCCGTGCGACTCGGCAATGGACCGCGCAATGCTCAGGCCCAGCCCGCTTCCCTCTACGATGGTGCCGTGGGCGACATCCCCGCGGAAGAATCGCTCGAACACCCGGGAATGCAGTTCCCGCGGCAGCAGCGCACCCGTGTTGATGACTTCCAGCACAGCTTGTCCACCAGCAGCCCGAAGGCCCAGAGAGATGCTGCCGCCTGCTTGATTGTGCTTCACCGCATTGTCTCCAAGAATCAGTAGCAGTTGACGCAAGCGCATTCGGTCGCCTTCCACCGCCGCCTCATGACAAGCCTCCAAGCAAACCGTGATGTCCTGTGCGGCGGACAAGATTGTCAAATCCTCCACCAAGTCCCCAACCAGCTCCTGCAGGGCCACGGCACCCTTGGCAGACTCCAGCTGGCCCGCATCCGCCTTCGCGAGGAAGGTCAACTGGCCGACGATGCCGGAAAGGCGCTGCACTTCCTCCAGCATGGACGCAATCCGCTCCTGCTGGCTGCCCGACAGACTGCGGTCGTCCAGCATCTGCTCGAGAGTGCCGTGCATGATGGTCAGGGGCGTCTTTAGTTCGTGGGAGGCGTGCAGCGTGAATTCGCGCGCCTGCGTGAAGGAGACGGAAAGCCGGTCCTTCATACCGTTGAAGACGGCGGTCATGCGGTCGATCTCGTCGCCATTGCCGGACCGGGGCACCGCGTCCGCCAAATTCAATGTCGTCGTATTTTCCAGCACCTCGGTCAGATCCCGAATCGGGCCGAGTGCCCGTCGAATCATGAAGGTCCCGCCAATCAAGCCCAGGATCACCGCTGGCAGCCCACCGTAGAAGAGAATTTCCAGTGCCTCCTCCAGTGGATCCGCATGCAGCATGGCACCGACACCGCCACGAAGCACCGCCTGCCGCTGCTCCTCAAACTCAAACCAGCTCCAAAAGCCCACCATCGCCAGCGCCACCAGCAGGGTGAGCGAGTAGACCACCAGAATGCGTTGACGGAGGGTCATGGTTCTACACGGAGGGCATACCCGAGTCCACGCACGGTCTGGATCAGCGCCACCGGATGGTTACGGTCGATCTTCTCCCGTAGCCGCCGGACGTAAACGTCCACCAGGTTGGACCCCGGATCAAAGTCGTACTCCCATACCGTGCTGATGATGTCCCGGCGGCTGACCACCCTTCCTTCGGCTCGCAGCAGGCACTCCAACAACAGGCTTTCCCGGGAAGAAAGATCGATTCGCTTGCCTCCGCGGCGGGTCTCCCGGTTGGTGGCCTCGTAGCTCAGATCTGCGACCGTCATGAGCGAGGGGGCCGCTTGGACACTCCGTCTCAGGAGAGACCGCAGCCGGGCCAACAATTCAGACGCAGCATACGGTTTGGGTAGATAGTCATCCGCTCCCGCATCCAGGCCTTCGACACGCTGCTCCACTTCGCCGCGGGCAGAGAGCATGATGATCGGAGTCGAATGCCCTTTGGCCCTCAATTGCCTCACCAAGTCCAAGCCATTGAGTTTGGGCAGCATGATGTCCACGATCAAGGCATCCACGCCCCCCTTCTCTGCTTCCTCCAGACCTGAGGCACCATCAAACGAACAAACGACGTCGAACCCCTCCTTCTCCAAGGAGGTCCGAAGGAGTGCGGCCGTCTTTCGGTCATCTTCGACAATGAGCAAGCGCATGAGGTCAAACCCTTTGCCAGAAGGAGCCGAGATGACAAATGAAAGCACTGTCATCTCAATTTCCGCAGGGACTGGTCGCTATCTGACAGTTTTTTCATTTAATTTTGTGGGGTGTCACTGTTAACAAGTGAGTTGCGCTATCTTCTTTTTCCCAACGTGAACCTTCCCCGCCCCCTTTCTCAGGACGCCCTAAGTCCGGCATGCTCACTGGTCATCCCATTCTACAACGAGGCGGAGAGCGTTCGCGCCGTGGTTGAAGAAGCCTGCGGAGTGATTGCCAAGCTTGAAGGCGAGAACGAAGTCATCGCGGTGGACGACGGCAGTTCCGACGACACACGCCGGCACCTCAAGACACTGGCCACCCAATGGCCACAACTGCGAGTGCTCGCCTTTGATCAAAACCGGGGTCAGGCCGCCGCCCTGCTCGACGGCCTGCGCAGTGCCCGCGGGCAGATCCTCATCACCATGGATGGCGATGGCCAAAATGATCCCGCCGATATCCCTCGCCTGCTCGATGCCCTAAAGGAGGGCCACGCCGACATGATCGCCGGCGTCCGCGCCAAGCGCCAGGACAGCGCCCTCCGTCGCCGCATGTCGCGTCTGGCCAATTCGGTGCGGCAATCCCTGCTCAAGGACGGCGTCCGCGATTCCGGTTGCGCCTTGAAGGCGTTTCGCGCCGACGTGGCCCACGCCTTGATCCCCATCCGGACGCTCTACTCCTTCATCCCCGCCCTCGCCGTCGCAGCTGGGTTCAGGGTCGCTGAGTTGGAAGTCAATCACCGTGCTCGCGAACAGGGAATTTCCAAATACGGACTTGGCGTGATGCTTTGGCGCCCCTTGGTGGACATGGTCGGTGTGTGGTGGTTCGCCCGGCGCCGATTCCAAGAGATCAAGCCCTCCTCCCTCTAAATACCATGACTCGGATTCTGAAAAAATATGCGTGGCTCATCTTCGCCACAGTCGCGATCTTCCTGCTGCTTGGGCAGCGCGGACTCAATGAACCGGACGAAGGTCGATACGCGGAAATCTCTCGGGAAATGGCGACCGACGGTGACTGGCTTATTCCACACATGAATGGCCTCCCCCACTTTCAAAAGCCACCCATCATCTACTGGCTGACGGCCTCCAGCTTCAAGGTCTTCGGGCAGAATGAATGGGCTGCTCGACTGCCTTCCGCTCTTTCCGCGCTCGGAGTCGTTTTCTTGGTCTTCCTTCTGGCGCGCCGGTTTTTCGGCAACCGAGACCAGGCCGTCATCGCCGCTCTGGTGGTCACCACCAGCGTCGGATTCTTTGCCATGAGCCGACTGCTCACGCCGGACATGACCATGACGTTCTGGATCACTGCCGCCATCACAGCAGCCGCCTATCGGAGGAGGTGGGCCTTCTTCATCCTCATGGGTCTTGGATTTCTCACCAAGGGACCCATGGCTTTGGTCGTACCCCTCAGCGCCGTTCTCGGTTGGGAATGGGCCGCAACAGCAGACGAAAAACTGCGTCTTCCCTGGGTCCGTGGCCTTCTGCTAACGTTGACGATCAGTCTCTCCTGGTTCGTGGTGCTCTCCTTGAGGGATCACTCGCTGGCCGAGTATTTTTGGCGCTACGAACTGGTCGAGCGCTTTGGATCAAAAACCCATGGCCGCTCACGCCCCATTTGGTTCTTCGTGATGGTGCTTCCCCTCGCTTTGATGCCCTGGATTTTCTTCGTCCCGTTCAAGAGCTCGTGGCAACATCTCAAAGAAAGGCGCCTCTCAGCCTGGCAGGGACTCGTCGTCGCATGGATCGCCCTGCCCTTCATCGTCCTCTCGCTCAGCGGCTCCAAACTTCCAACGTACATCCTGCCTCTCATTCCCGCCTTCGCCCTCATCGTCGCGGCAGGGATGCCCAGCCTGACTCGGACCTGGAGGGTCGCTATCGTATCCAGCGTCGTCTTGATTGGCTCCGATTTCTGGGTCTCTCAAAACAATGACCTGCTCGGCGTCCAGGCTTCCAGCAAGGAGCTTGTGGAAATCCTTCACGAAAAGGAACCCGATGCCAAAGAGGCCATCCTCTTCGCCTGCGAAACCCGGACTCAAGGTCTTGCCTTCTACGCCGAGCATCTCCTCGATGTGACCCGACCGGAAGCCGATTTCGTCGGCGAACCCACCGCCAAGCAGTGGACACATCTCTTCACCTCAGCGACCGATTGCGCCGAGAAACTCACCGATGGAGAAAATGCGCACGGAATCGTCCGCACCACTCGCTTTGAGCAATCCTTCGACCGAGCCAAATGGCGCGTCATCGCCACCTCGGGCCCTTTCTCGCTCGTCGCCAATCATGGTGAGCACTCCGGTAACGCGACCCTTTGAGGAGCGTTGGATCTGACTACGAGAGGAAAGGCGGCTGAATTTCCCCAGCCGCCTCTCTTGATTGCTTGGATAAGCTCGCCGTGCGAGATGGCGAGGTTAGCCGATGACCTCGGGCCAGTCGGTGTGGAAGAACTCGCCTTCGGGCTTGTCGGTCCGCTCGTAGGTGTGGGCACCGAAGAAATCGCGCTGGGCCTGGAGCAAGTTCGCAGGGAGGCGCGCGGCGCGGTAGCTGTCGTAGTAGCCGAGGGAGGCCGAGAACGCAGGGACCGGGATGCCGTTGAGGGTCGCGATGCTGACGACTTCACGCCAGTTCTGCTGAGTTTCAGCGAGGAGGTCCTTGAAAAACGGAGCGAGCATCAGATTGCTGAGTTGGGCGTTGTCGCGATAGGCCTCGGTGATGCGATTGAGGAACTTCGCACGAATGATGCAACCCCCACGCCAGATGGCGGCGATGCGGCCGAGGTCGAGGCCCCAGCCTTTCTCCTCACCCATCGTCTTGATGAGATCGAGGCCTTGGGCGTAGCTGATCACCTTGGAGGCGTAAAGAGCGTCCTGCACCTTCTTGACCAACTCGGCTTTGTCGCCGGTGATGCTGACCTCGGGGCCAACGAGTTGCGTGCTGGCTTCGACGCGGGCTTTCTTCTTGGAGGACAGGATGCGCGCCTCGACGGCGGCGTTGATGGTGCTGATGACGATGGCGTTTTCCGCCGCGTTGAGCAGCGTCCACTTGCCGGTGCCTTTCTGGCCGGCCTTGTCCTGAATGAGTTCGACGATCGGCTCGCCGGTCTCGGGATCTTTCTGTTCCAGCGCCTTGCCGGTGATCTGGATCAGGTAGCTTTGGAGGTCGCCGTCGTTCCAGTCGTTGAATATCTTGGCCATCTCTTCGGTGGTGAAGCCCGCGTGCTTGAAGATGTTGTAGGCTTCGCAGATGAGCTGCATGTCCCCGTACTCGATGCCATTGTGGATCATCTTCACGTAGTGACCGGCACCCCCGGGGCCGATGTGAATGACGCAGGGCTCGCCGTCCACCTTGGCGGCGATGCTCTCAAAAATGGGCTTCATGACCTCCCAGGTGCTCGGAGGACCGCCGGGCATGATGGAGGGACCCTTGCGGGCGCCTTCTTCACCGCCGGAGACACCGGCACCAATGAAGCGGAGGCCTTTTTCCGCGAGGTAGGCGTCGCGACGCTCAGTGGTTTTGTAGAAGCTGTTGCCGCCATCGATGATGATGTCGTCCTTCTCCAAAAGGGGGATCAGCTGCTCGATCACGGCATCCACAGCGTCGCGGTCGGAGTCTTCCACCGCAGTGGACTTGACCATGATCTGGATTTTCCGGGGGGTCGCGAGGGACTCGACGAATTCCTCCAGAGTCTTGGCGCCGACCAACTTCTTGTCAGGATGCTTGGCCACGAACTCCTCGGTCACCGAGGTGGTGCGGTTAAAAACGGATACTTGGAAGCCACGGCTTTCCACGTTCAACACTAGGTTCTGGCCCATTACGGCGAGACCGATCAATCCAAAGTCACTTTTCTGGCTCATATTCTAAATGTAGGGGTCTTGGGGGACCGGAGAGATACCCGGCCCCCGCCCGATGGCAAAGAGGAATTTCCTCAGGTGTCCCGTGAATGGAATCGACCGCCACTGCGTTCACTCTTTCTGCTTTGCCAGCCACGAAACCTTCGCCACGATCCTCCATGCCTCGATTTCTCATCTCTCTTGCCGCTCTCTGCCTGATCAGCCTCGCCTCAGCCCAGGCCCCCAAATTCAAAAAAGTCCTCCCTGAAACACCGGTGGGATTCACGCTCAAAACGATCACCGTCGCCGAGCACCCCGAGCACACCGTGGAGCTTTTCGTCTATGTCCCCGACGCCGACGGAACCTACCCCTGCATCCTCGACATCCACGGCGGCGGCTGGAAATCGCGCCAGGTCGAAAGCGACAAGCCGATGATGGAGCGCCTGGCCCAACGCGGTTTTGTCACGGCGTTGGTCAGCTACCGACTCTCTGGCGAGGCCCCCTACCCCGCCGCGCTCTACGATTGCAAAGCCGCCCTCCGCACCCTTCGTGCCCATGCTGACGAATTGAAGATCATCCCGGATCGCATCGGCTGCATGGGCGGCTCAGCAGGCGGTCACCTCTCCGGTCTCGTCTCCATGACCACGGGCAAAAAAGAGTTCGAGGGCAACGGACCGCATCAGGATCAGTCCAGCGCCGTCAAAGCCGCCATCGTCACGGCCGCGACCCAAGACTTGGAGACGGCCTACATGGAGAAGCCGAGCGAAGGCGTCGTGATGTTCCTGGGCAAGCCCGACGAACATCCCGAGCACTACCGGGATGCCTCTCCGATCACCCATGTCCGCAAAGGCGTGCCACCGACGATTTTCATCGAGGGCGAAAAGGACACGCTCAAAATCGGCCGCGCCGAGATGATGGCCAAGCTGACGGCTCTGAAAATCGAAACCGCCGTGCACACGCTCAAGGACGCGCCGCATCCGTTTTGGATGAGCCAGCCCTGGCTCGACCAGACCGTCGAGATTGCGGACAAGTTCTTCAAGAAGCACCTCGGCAAGCCGAAACCTGCCGCCTACACCTCGGTCGAAGATGCACGCGCCAAGGGCCCCGATTTCGACGTTCAGGGAGAGTTCACTGCGGAGCATGACGGCAAACGCTGGGGTGTGCAGGTCTGGGCCATGGGAGGTGGCCAGTTCGAAGCCGTCGGCTACCAAGGTGGTCTCCCGGGCGATGGCTGGGACTTGGATCGCGACACCATCAGCCGCACACCCGGCACCTGGGACGAAGCTCTCGGAAAGGCCGTCTTTGTTGCAGAAAACAACCAACTCAGCGCCGAGATTGGACCCGACATGGCGGAGGTCTTCAATGGAGAAGGCACCCGCCTCTTCGAACTCCAGCGCGTTCACCGCGAATCCCCCACACTGGGGGCTGAGCCACCCGATGGTGCGCTTGTGCTCTTCAACGGGAGCGACATCAACCGCTTTCCAGGCTCAACCGTCACCGAAGAAGGCTGGCTGAAGGAAGGGATCCTCAGCGAACCCAAGTTCGAAGACTTCACCATTCACATCGAGTTCCGACTCCCCTACATGCCAAGCGCCCGAGGCCAAGCCCGGGGAAACAGCGGCATCTACCTGCAAGGTCGATACGAAGTCCAAATGCTCGACTCCTTCGCCCTCGAGGGCGTCGACAACGAGTGCGGCGGCATCTACAAAACCGCCCGCCCCAACGAAAACATGTGCTTCCCTCCACTCAGCTGGCAGACCTACGACATCGACTTCACGGCCGCGCGCTTTGACGAAGCCGGAAAGAAGACCGCCAACGCCAAAATCACCGTCCGCCACAACGGAGTCGTGATTCATGAAGACCTCGGGATCCCAGAGCCTACCGGCGGTGCCCGCCTCAAGGAAGGACCCCAGCCCGGCCCCATCTTCCTCCAGAATCACGGCAACCCCGTCCGCTACCGGAACATCTGGGTCAAGTAGCACAGGCATCCTGCCAGTGTGATGTGCAGCGAGCATCCTGCTCGTCTCAATCTATCCAAAGAATGCCCTTCCGTCTCTCCACCGATCCCATCCTCCCCGACACGCCCCACTTCGAATCCGAAGAAGGTGCCGAGGTTCAGTTCCTCGGAACCGTCCGAGGCAGTGAGAATGGTGATCCCATCCGCGGCATCGACTACAGCGTCTATCTGCCGATGGCGGAGAAAACCCTTGAGGAGCTTCTGGCCCGCGGCCAGTCGGATCATGTCCCCCATCGCGCCTTCATTCAGCATCGGCTCGGCTTCGTCGCCGCTGAGGAACCCAGCATCCTCATCCGAGTCCACACCAAGCACAGCGCCGAAGCCTTCGCCATCTGCCGGTGGTACCTCAAGGAGGTCAAGACCACCGTGCCGATTTGGAAAAAGCCAGTCTACGGAGGGTGAGGCTCCCGGCGAACCCACTTTGAACTCACCGCATCATGTGCGCGATGTGCCCCCGGCGCACCAACTCCTCATACGCGGCCCACACTTCGTCCGGAATCTCCTGCGGAATCTGAAAGCCCTTCGCCGGGTACTCGCGGATGCGCTGCAGGTCGCCGACGAGAATCGGCAGGATGACCTCCTTCGGCAGCAACTCGTTCGGATAGCGGTCCCAGTCCAGCGGCGGCGATGAAATCCGAATGTCCTTGCCCGGCCACTGCTTCATGAAGGTCGCGTAGGCGCGCCGCTCCATGTACGGCTTCTGCACCACGATGAACCGCTGCGGATCCATCCCCTGTTCCGCCAACAATTCACGACTGAAAACAATGTTCTCTCCCGTGTTCGTCGAGCGCGGCTCGATCAGGATCGCCTCATCCGGCACGCCCATCTTTCGCGCCACCTCGGCAAACACCTCCGCTTCAGGCTTCCCTCCGAAAAGCTCCCGCGTCAGGATGCCCACATTCCCCGAAAATAGAATCTTCGGTGCCAGCCCCTTCAGCCACAGCCGGGTGCCATGCTCCGCCACTCGCACGTCGTTGCTGCCCAAGACGAGGATCAGGTCGCACGCCTCCAGCTCATGCCCCATGAGCATGTAGTCCCAGAGGATGCGCGCCAGGTCGTCGTCGAGTTCGCGGAGGATCATGTTGGAAATGCCCATCTTTTTGAATGGCCCTCTCAGTTCCGAGGATCGCCACGAGCGATTTCTGAGGGAATCAACGGCTCATCCTGAGCAAGCCTAAGGTCGGGAAACACATCATCCAACTCCCCTAGCTCATAGCGCACGAGACCCGCAGAATGCCAGAGCACGCGTTTGAGATCACCATGTGCGCGAACGCGCCCGTCAGCCCGAATTGCGGCCCACGCTCCCTCTTCTGAAACATAAATGGCGATACATTCACCGGTATCGCCATCCCACACTCTCACCGTTTTGTCAGACGAACTCGAGGCCAGCCAGCGGCCATCGCCGCTCCATGCCACACTCCTGACCGGACGGGTGTGCCCTTCGAGCGTGC
>CAXBNA010000005.1:0-67307 GCA_963976915.1 uncultured Verrucomicrobiales bacterium | reverse complement strand
CTCCACGCTGGAGTGCCCTTCGACGATCTCGCCATCCACGGGCACCTTGTCGCCGGGCACGACGCGCAACTTGTCGCCTGGTTTCACCTGATCGAGCGGCACTTCCTTGTCGCCGCCGTCCGCGATGAGACGCGCTGTCGGAGGAGCGAGGTTGAGCAATGCCTTGATCGCAGTGCCGGTGCGACTGCGGGCACGGAGTTCGATCACCTGACCGAGCAGCACCAACACCGTCACCATGCCTGCGGCCTCAAAATAGATGCCGACCTTGCCGCCATGACGCATCGAATGCGGGAACAAATCGGGCAGGAGCATCGCCACCGCGCTGAACACGTAAGCAGCGCCAACGCCGATGGCGATCAGCGTGAACATGTTCAGGTTCATCGACATGACCGAGCGCCAGCCACGCTTAAAGAACGGCCAGCCCGCCCACCAGACCACCGGCGTGGAGAGCCCAAACTGAATCCAGCGCGAAACATCACCCGTCGCCCACGCCTGCCGGCCCAGCGCCGGAATCATGTGCGCCATCGCCAGGAAAAACACGGGCGAAGTCAGCGCCGCGCCGATCCAGAAGCGCCGCGTCATCTCATCCAGTTCCGTGTTCTCCTCCTCATCGCCCTCGTCTGCGTTCGCCTTCATCGGCTCAAGCGCCATACCGCACTTTGGACAGTCGCCGGGATGATCCTGCTGCACTTCGGGATGCATCGGGCAGGTGTAGATTGTTTTCTCCGCTTTCGGCGCCACCCAAGACGGATTGCGTTCCAGGGCCATCCCACATTTCGGACAGTCGCCCGGTTTGTCTGACGCCACGCCCGGGCACATCGGACAATAATATTTCGAGGCAGGCGAAGGCTTCACCGGTGCCTGGTCATGCCCGCCGCAACACGAGGGCTTCTCCGAGTCATGCCCACCGTGACCATCAGACTCCTGGCCGACGGCTTTGTCTTTTCCGCCACAACAACCGCCATCCTCTTTTGCAGGTGGGTCGTCGGACAAGAACTTCGCGCGGCAGTGCTCGCTGCAAAAGTAAAACGTCTTGCCGTCGCTTTCAGCGTGGATTGCCGTCGCCTCGTCCACTGTCATGCCGCAGATGGGGTCTTTCGTGGGTTCTTTTGTGTCGTGCATGGTGTCCGCCTTGGATCGGTGTACGTCGGGGCGCCTCGTCAAGTTTGCAAACTCAGTCATCGTCCGGTCCCCCCGGGCACCTCGGTGATGAGTCGCTGCATGGCGTCCACCTTGGATCCGATGAAGAGTACGTTCCGCAGATCAATCTGTTCATGAGTGGCTCCCGATGTCCAAGAGCATCTTGCGGGTGATCGGGAGCATGCGGCACGATGCGGTGCAATTCCACGAGCAAGTCCGGTGTGATTCGAGAGGGGGCCGTGTGTGTCATCCCGTGCACCACGCGATGGCCGACCGCGCGGATGGAAGGGAAACACGGATGCTCCGCTAGCCAGCCCAACAGAAGGTCCACGGCCCTTTTATACTCGCGACCTGGAATGGCAATGGAGACCGATGACTTGATGGACGCGTCCAGGGTCGACATCGTCATGCCTCTCAAACCGATCCGATCGATTTTTCCCGATAGTTGGCGATTCATGGAGGCTTCATGGTAAGCCGTGAAGCGGACGCTCGATGAGCCGCTATTGATCGAGAAGCGTCTTTTGGGAGGAGGCAACCTGACTGAGTTACTGCTGGGTGGAGCGTCCTCCAAGAATCCTTGTGTGAGTCCGCTGCCGGATCCGACACAGCATTTGCTGAGATGTCGGGACGGGGCTCTTCGTTTATGGACTCCACCATGTGCCGCGTTATTCTCGCCATCCTTTTGCTTCCGGCTCTCAGTTCCGTCCTCCTGGCCGCAGCGAAGCCCAACTTCGTCGTCATCTTCAGTGATGATCAGACTTTTCGCGCCATCGGCTACAACAACCCGGCAGTGCAGACGCCGAATATGGATCGACTGGCGGCGGAGGGAATGCGGTTTGACCGCGCCTTCATCGCGTCGCCGATCTGCGCGGCGAGTCGTGCGAGCATCTACACGGGCATGTTTCCGCAGCAGCATGGCACGGTGGGGCTGGCGTGGCAGGGCTTCAAAAAGAACGTCGTCGAAGAAAAGAAGTTCGTGACGCTTCCGATGGTCCTGGGGCAGGCGGGCTATCACACGGCACTCTATGGCAAGTCGCACCTTGGGCCGCCGACGGACTATGGCTTTGCCGAAGGTCGCGAGATTGGGAACTCGAACGACGAGGAAACCTTTGCCGAGGCGGAGAAGTTCCTTCAGCGCGAATCGAAATCGGACAGACCGTTCCTGCTCTGGCTCACGCCGCACAATCCGCATGTGCCCTACAACGCGCCGCCGCGTTTTCTTGACCTCTACGAGGACACCGAGATCAAGCTCGACCCGAACTGGCTGGAAACACCACCGATGCAGAGCTTCTTCAATCAAGCAGGCCCCGGCGACATCCTTTTTCGCGACAGCAAGCTCAAGATCAACCGCGACGCTCCCTCCGGCTTGACTTGTGGACCGCCGCGCTCGGCTTCGAACATGAAGGAGGTCATCAAAGCCTATTACAGCGACATCAGTTGCCTCGACGAGCAGATTGGCACCTTCATGGACCAGCTCAAGGCCGCCGGTCTGTATGAGAATACGATCCTCATCTACCTCTCCGACAACGGCTATCACCTCGGCAATCACGGCCTCGGCAACAAGATCACGATGCATGAGGAATCCGTGCGCGTGCCGATGTTTGTGCATTCGCCGCTGCTGCCGGTGAAGTCGGCCAAAAGCGATGCGCTCGTGTCCTCGCTCGATGTCTTCCCGACGATTCTCGACTTCGCCGGAGCGGACGCACCGGCCCAATTGATGGGCAAATCCCTGCGGCCGATCATGGCCGAACCAAAGGCCACCGTGCGCGACTACGTTGTCAGCGAATGCGTCGGCCCGCCGGAGAATCGCGTGGGCACGGGGCATCGCATGGCGCGCACGGATCACTTCAAATACATGCTCTCCAGCTCCGATGAAGAGGCCTTCTTCGATCTGCGCAGCGATCCTTACGAACTGAACAACCTGATCGCCGATGCCGCGCTGAAGGATGAGATCGAGCGTCATCGTGCCATGCTGCGCGAGTGGTCGCTCAGTGTCGGCGAGAAGCGAATGACGTTGGAGGAAGCGGTGAAAACAAAACCGTCAGCCACCAAAGCTCCCAAGCCCAAAAAGAAGGGCAAAGACAAACCCAAAGCGAAAGCGCAAGCAAAGTAGCTGATCGCAACCGACCATTCACCTGACCATGAAAACTGCGCTCGCCATCCTCATCATGCTGCAACTTGCTTCAGCGATCTCGCTTCATGCGGAGCCGAAGCCGAACATCCTTTACCTGCTGACCGATCAATGGCGCGGCATGGCCACGGGTTATGCGGGCGATCCGAATGTGAAGACGCCGAACCTTGACCGACTGGCGAAAGAGGGGCTGAACTTCAGCAATGCGGTGTCGGTGTGTCCAGTTTGCACACCGCATCGTGCCGCCTTGATGACGGGACGCTTTCCGACCTCCACCGGCATGTTTTTGAACGATGCCTATCTGCCGTCGGAGGAACTGTGCATGGCGGAGATCCTCCAAGAGGCCGGCTACAATCGCGGATTCATCGGCAAGTGGCACATCGACGGCCACGGACGCGAAAGCTTCATTCCGCCTGAGCGCCGTCAGGGCTTCGACTACTGGAAGGGCAATGAATGCACGCACACGTACAATCGCTCCCCCTATTACAGCGGTGACGATCCGGAGAAAAGGTACTGGGATGGCTACGATGCCTTCGCGCAAACCAAGGACGCGCAGAGTTACATCAAGGCGCAGGCGGGGAGCGGGAAACCCTTCGCGCTGGTGATTGCCTTTGGGCCACCGCATTTTCCTCACGCCACCGCACCGGATGAATACAAGAAGCTTTATCCACCGGACCAGCTCAAGCTCGCACCAAGTGTGCCGGAGTCGCAGCAGGCGGCAGCGCGCAAGGAATTGCAGGGCTACTACGCGCACTGCTCAGCGCTCGATCAGTGCATCGGCGACCTGCTCGCCACGCTGGATGAGACTGGCGTGGCGGAGAACACCATCGTCGTCTTCTCCGCCGACCATGGCGAGACGATGGGATCGCGCGGCAACCGTCCGGCGCAGAAGCAGGTGCCATGGGTGGAGGCCGCGTGCGTGCCGTTTCTTCTGCGCTACCCGGCAGGTCAGGGCGCGGAAGGCGTCAAGGTGAAAACGCCGCTGACCACGCCGGACATTTTGCCAACGCTGCTGGGTCTGGCGGGAGTGCCGATCCCCGCCAGCATCGAAGGCGATGACCTGTCAGCCGCTGTGCGCGATCCCGTCCATGCTGGAGATCGTGTCGCGTTGTATGAAGGCATTTCTCTCTTTGCCAATCTCGGACCCGAAGGGAAAGGCAACGACCGCAACTATCGCGCGATCCGCACCAGCCGCTACACCTACGTGCGCGATCTGAAGGGCCCGTGGTTGCTCTACGATGACGAAACCGATCCCTTCCAGATGAACAATCTCGTCGGCAAACCGGAGGCCTCCGAACTGCAGAAGGATCTCGATGCCAAGCTTCAGGCCGAGCTGAACAAGCGTGGCGACGAATTCCGTGACGGTCAGTACTACATCGACCTCTGGGGCTACAATGCGAGAGCCGGCAGCAGCATCTCCTACCGCTTCAATGCCGCAGTGCAGTCGCCGAAGAAGCGCACATCAGCGAAGTGAATCCCGAACGCCCTATGAAGCTCCCCCTGTTGATCCTCACCGTTCTTGGCGGCACGCTTTTAGGAGCCACGCCGCCACGCCCCAACACCCTCTTCTTCTTCGTCGATGACTGGGGGCGCTACGCGTCGTGCTACGCGGAAGAAGGCGGGCCGTCCCTCAATGACATCGTCAAGACGCCACACTTTGACCGCATTGGCCGTGAGGGCGTGATTTTCGAGAACGCCTTCGTGCCGGTGTCGTCCTGCGGTCCCTGCCGGGCCTCACTGGCCACTGGGCGTTACTTTTGGACTTGCGGCAGCGGTGCCTTCCTCAATGGAAAGGCCAGCGACTGGACGGCGCATGAGAATCCATTCACCTCCATGAAGAAGTTTCCCGATCTGCTTCGTGAGAGCGGCTACCTCGCCCGCAAGCAGGTGAAGACGATCACATTCAATGAGTCGAAGCCGACGCCTGTCGAGAAGGGCATGCCGCGTGTCGATTACCAGCGCTACGGACTTTATGTCAGCGAGGCGACGGATGACGCGGAACGCGCGAAGCGCATCGAGGCGACGCTCAATCATCCGCGCTACGAAATGCGGCGTGTGGTCAAGGCGGCGCAGTCGGTCGCAAAGCCGTTCTTTTTCATCTACGGCACGATCAATGTGCATCGACCCTACACGGCGGACTCGGGTGAGAAGCTGTGGGGCATCGATCCCGATTCGTTGAAGGGACGCATTCCCAAATTCCTTCCCGACGTCGAAGACGTGCGGCGTGACTTCGCCGACTACCTCGGCGAGGTGCAGGCCGCGGACGCCATGCTCGGCGTGATGCTTGATGAATTGGAGAAAGCCGGGCAACTCGACAACACGCTCGTGATTCTCTCCGGCGACAACGGAATTCCCGGCATCCCACGTGGAAAAACCAACTGTTACGACCTCTCCGTGCGTGCTCCGATGATGGCGCGTTTGCCAAGCACCATTCCGGGCGGACGCCGGGTGAATGACTTTGTCAGTGTGATGGATGTGGGACCGACCTTGCTCGATCTCGCGGGACTTCCTGTGCCGGCCGACATGAACGGGCGCAGTTTTCTGAAGCAACTGACCAGCGATCAAGAAGGCTGGATCGATGAAACGCGCGACTGGGTCGTGGTCGGACGTGAGTTGCACTTCCACACGGCGCGCGACGGCAATTTGCCCTATCCCATGCGCGCCATCCGCACCCGGGACCACCTCTACATTCACAACTTCAAGCCGGACCGCTGGCCCAACGGAGCGCCCTACAATCTCAATGACAAATCAACGGCGGATGACTACGAGAAGCTGGAAGACGCCCCCTATCGCGATCTCGACGCCAGCCTGACCAAGAGCTGGCTCATCGACAACCGCGCTGCCACTGACGCCAAAGACGCCATCGAAATGACCTTGGGCAAACGTCCACCTGAAGAGCTTTACGCGATCCAAGACGATCCTGACAGCCTGACCAACCTCGCCGGCCAACCCGCTGCCGAAGCCAAGCTCAAAGAACTCCGGGACCGGCTCGACGAAATCATGCTGAAGACCAGCGATCCCCGGCTGACCGATGCCTTCGACAGGCTTCCCTACATCGGCGATCCCGCGAAGCTCTCGACTGAGGCTCGAAAAGCGGGCAAGAAAGCCAAGTGAACCGCCTGCCCATTCTCATGAATCTGACGCCAAACCGACTCCTTCTTGTGCCCTTGTTCCTTGCCACACTTTCTTTCGCGTCCGAAACGGAAGTGGCCCGCCGGGCACTGCAGGCCGCCGACAAGAACCACGACGAGAAGCTCGACCTCGGCGAGTACCTGCCGCTCGATGTGCAGGCGAGGCATCATGGCGCACAACACTTTGAGAATGGCGATGCCAATGCAGACGGCTTCCTCGATGTCACCGAACTGGCCGCCACCCTTCACAAGCAGACCTGGTTTGCCATTCTGTCAGAAGGAACCGAGGCTTGCTTTGCGCGAATCGATGCCGACAACGACGGCAAACTGACGGTTCCTGAGTATCGCCAAACCTCCCGCATGGGCGGTCACGCGGAGCAGCATTTTAAAGGGGCGGACACCAATCAAGACGGCTTCCTCGATCTCTCCGAGTTGGCAGCCCATGCCGAGCACAGGCTGGTCGCCGCGGCGAATCCCAAAAAGAAAAAAAGCTGACCTCTCTCCTGACATGCACCGATTTCTCCTCCCTCTTTTCTTCGCCGCGTTGGGTTCATCGCTCATTGCTGCGCCGACGAAACCCAACGTCGTTCTCATCCTCGCCGACGATCTCGGCTGGGCGGACACGACGCTTTACGGCCATACCTCATTTTACAAAACGCCCAACCTCGAGCGTCTGGCCCAGCGTGGCATGACCTTTACCAGCGCCTACTCCGCCAGTCCGTTGTGTTCGCCCACTCGTTCAGCGATCCTGACCGGCCTGAGTCCCGCGCGAACCGGCATCACGACTCCCAACTGCCACCTCCCTCAAGTCGTGCTGGAAGCGAAGACGGGCACGACCGGGAATCCGGGCGTCAAAGCCGTGCAACCGCAAACCGTGACCCGGCTCGCCACCGGCTATCCGACGATTTCCAAAACGCTCAAGGCCGCCGGTTACTCAACCGCCCATTTCGGCAAGTGGCATCTCGGACCGGAGCCCTACTCGCCCCTGGAGCACGGCTTCGACGTGGACATCCCGCATCATCCCGGTCCCGGACCTGCGGGCAGCTATGTGGCACCGTGGAAGTTTGCGGACTTCGATCACGATCCCGGCGTGCCGGATCAGCACATCGAGGACCGCATGGCGGAGGAGGCCGTCGAGTGGATGGAGAAAGTCAAGGATGGCCCCTTCTTCATGAACTACTGGATGTTCAGCGTGCACGCGCCCTTCGATGCGAAAAAGGCACTCATTGAAAAATACCGCGCGGAAGTGGATCCCGGCAATCCGCAGCGCAGCCCGACCTACGCGGCGATGATCGAAAGCATGGACGATGCCGTGGGAACGCTGCTCGACGCGCTCGATCAGTTCGGAATTGCTGACAACACCATCGTGATCTTTTCCTCCGACAACGGCGGCAACATGTACAACGAAATCGACGGCACCACGCCCACCAGCAACGCACCCCTGCGCGGCGGCAAGGCCACGATGTTCGAGGGCGGCGTGCGCATGCCCCAAGTGATCGCCTGGCCCGGCGTGGTCCAGCCCGGAACTCGCGCGGACATCCTGACCCAGAGCGAGGATTTCTTCCCCACGATTCTCGAAGCGCTGGAACTCCAGCCTCAGGAAGGCCAAACGTTCGATGGCGTCAGCATTCTGCCGACGCTGAAGGGCGAGCCGCAGGAGCACCCGCCGATCTTCCAGTACTTCCCGCACAACCCGCCGGTGCCCGATTGGATCCCGCCCTCGGTTTCCGTGCACCGGGACGAGTGGAAACTGATCCGCGTCTTTCACGAGGGCGACAAAGGAGCGCATCGTTACATGCTCTACGACCTCGCAAACGACCTCGGCGAGAAACACAATCTCGCGAGCGAAAAACCGGAGCTTGTCCGCGAACTCGATGCCTTGATCGAAGGCTTCCTCGACAAGACCGGCGCTGTCGTTCCCATTCCCAACCCGGCCTTCGACCCAGCCAAGTACCACCCCGAGAACGAGGGCAAGGCGAAGCCAAAGACCAAGCCCAAAGCCAAGGCGGCCGCCCAAGCCGACGACCGCGATCCCACCCTGCAGGGCTGGAAGATCCGCAACGGCAAGACCAGCGTGACGGACGGCATCGTAACCGTCACCCCGACTGCCGCCGGGACCTTCCTCGGCGTCGCAGCAGGTGTCTCTGGTCCGGCACGGGTGAGCATCCGCGCACGTTCGAAGCCGGGCGGAAAGGGCAAGGCAGCGTGGGTTTCACCGGGCAGCCAAGAAAAGACGATTCCGCTCACGTTTCCCGCAGGCGACTGGTCGGAGATCCACGTCGATGTTCCCGCAAGCGGGCCGCTCGGCCTCTTCCGAATCTATTTTCCCGCGAACGGTCAACCCGTGGAGATCGATCATGTCGAACTCACTGGCAGCGACCACACACGGCGCTGGGATTTTTGAGTGACCCAAGGAGCAATGGCATTCCTGCCGTTCTTTTCGTCATGCTGGGACGCCAAGAATGGCATCCCTCCTTGGGGCGGCGCGGATGGATGTTCACGAAACGATTCGCGATTCGCTGCGTTCTGAAGGGGATGCTTCTTCGTTCTTTGTCTTTCCTTGGGCTGCTCACTCTCGCTGGGCATGCCGCCACGCCTAATGTGCTGCTGCTTTGCATCGATGACCTCCGGCCCGAGCTTCATTGCTTCGGCGTGGACTACATCCAGTCACCGAACATCGACCGATTGGCAAAGCGAGGGGTCCGTTTTGAGCGCCACTACGTGCAGGCGCCAACCTGTGGTGCGTCTCGCTTCGCTCTGTTGACCGGGCGTTACGGAAGTTCGAGCAACAACGCGATCTTTGATCGAGCGAAGGCGATGAAGGCGGGCAAAAAAATGCCGCCGAGCATGCCGGCTTGGTTCCGGCAGCACGGATACACCACGGTGTCGGTCGGAAAGGTCTCGCACCATCCCGGCGGGCGGGGCGGCGCCGATTGGGATGACGAAGCCATCCCCGAGATGCCGGACTCCTGGGACCGGCACCTCCAACCCACGGGAGCCTGGCAGCATCCGCGCGGCATCATGCACGGACTCGCAAACGGCCAGATTCGCACGAACAACGCCAAGGAGATGGACGTGTTTCAGTCGGTCGAAGGCGGCGATTCCATCTATCCCGATGGATTGACGACCGAGACGGCGCTCGAACAACTCGATCAATTAGCCGCAGACCCGGAGAAACCGTTCTTCCTCGCGGTCGGAATCATCCGGCCCCACCTGCCCTTCGGAGCCCCGGCGAAGTACATGGAACCGTATCGAGAGATCGCCCTTCCCTCCATTCCGCATCCCGAAAAGCCCGAGGGAAAAACCACCTGGCACAGCTCGGGCGAGTTCATGAAGTACAACCGCTGGGGACGCGATCCCAACACCGATGCCGAGTTCGCCACGGAAGTGCGTCGCCACTACGCCGCCTGCGTGAGCTACGCCGATGCGCAGGTCGGTCGCCTGCTGGATCGGTTGGAGAAAACGGGCGCATCCAAGAACACAGTCATCGTGCTCTGGGGCGACCACGGCTGGCATCTCGGTGAGCACGCCGTGTGGGGAAAACACACCCTGTTCGAGGAATCGCTGCGTTCACCGCTGATCGTTTCCTATCCGGGGATGCCCCAGCCGGGAGTGGGCACGTCCGCCGTCGTAGAGACCATTGATGTCTTCCCAACGCTCTGCGAACTGACCGGACACCCCGTGCCTGACTTTGCCGAGGGCACCTCACTCAAGCCCCTGATGGAGGGAACGGAGACGGAAGGTCATCCTGCCTTCGGCTATTTCAAGAATGCCCGCACCATTCGCACCGATCACCACCGGCTCATCGTCCACAACTCCGGCGAGGTGGAGCTTTACGAACTCGAGAGTCCGGTGGTTCTGAGCGAAAACCTTGCGGCATCGGAGTCTGAGCGGGTGAAGACATTGTCGGAACAAATCGAATCGCGGCTGGGGCCAGTGAAGTGAATCGGCGATGCCGAGACGCAGGAAGGCGATAGTCCGCGGCCTGTGGCACGTATCTTTTTCTCCACTCCGGATGCACAAACGTTCGCCATTCTCACTCCTGCTGTTGCCCGCATTCATGGTGGCTGCCGCCGATGCCGCCTCCGTGCCGGACTTCAATCGCGAGGTGCGGCCGATCTTGTCGGACAAGTGCTTCTTCTGCCATGGACCGGACGCGGAGGAGCGGAAGGCGGATCTGCGACTGGATACGGCGGCCGGGGCTGCGGAGGTGCTGGCGGCGGGGAAGTCGGGGACGAGCGAGTTTGTGGCACGGATTTTGTCCAAGGATGCGGACGAGCTGATGCCGCCGCCGGAGTCGCACAAGAAGCTCAAGGCGGAGGAGATCGACATCCTGCGCCGCTGGGTTGAGGGCGGGGCGGAGTATTTGGAGCCTTGGGCCTATGTTCCGCCCAAGGACCGTCCGACACCGGAGGTGAAGGATGCGGGCTGGTCCCTGCATTGGGTGGATCGGTTTGTGCAGGCTAAGTTGGAGGCGGAGGGACTGAACCCTGCGCCGGATGCGGACCCGGTGACGCTGGTTCGGCGACTGCACTTCGATCTTACGGGCCTGCCACCGACGCCGGAAGGGGTGGAGGCGTTTGTCAAAAGTGCGGACAAGGAGGCCGCGTATCGGGAACTGGTGGACGAGTTGCTCGACTCGCCTCACTACGGCGAGCGCATGGCGATCTACTGGCTCGATCTGGTGCGCTACGCGGACACGGTTGGCTACCACGGCGATCAGGATCACAATGTGTCGCCGTATCGAGATTACGTGATCGATGCCTTCAATCGTAACGTGCCGTTTGACCAGTTTACGATCGAACAACTCGCAGGTGACCTGTTGCCGAATGCGACGCAGCAGCAGAAGGTGGCAACTTGTTACAACCGTCTGTTGCAAACTTCACACGAGGGTGGCGTGCAGGAAAAAGAGTACCTTGCCATCTACTTTGCGGATCGCGTGCGCAATGTTTCCAACGTCTGGATGGGGGCGACCGTAGGTTGTGCTCAGTGCCACGATCACAAATACGATCCCTACACCGCGCACGACTTTTACTCGTTGGGGGCGTTCTTTGCTGACATCGACGAAAATGCCCACCTAAACACGGAGCGCCGAAAAGGACTCAACTTCAACACCCTGCCATCGCCTCGTCCGCCGGAAATCCTGCTGCTGGCCGGGGACGATCAGAAACAGTGGGATCGAGTTCAGAAGTTGCTGCAAGGCAAGCCCGCCGATCCTAAACCGTTGAAGGCTGAGTTGGCCGCCATTGAGAAGCGTGGTCGCCGTGTGATGGTCACGGAGGCAATGGACACGCCGCGACCGATTCGCGTGCAACCGCGCGGCAACTGGATGGATGACAGTGGAGAGCTCGTGAAGCCTGCCGTGCCCGCGTTCATGGGAGCGGTGAAAACGAAGGCTCCTCGTGCGACGCGATTGGACCTGGCCAAGTGGTTCACGGACGGAGAGAACGGCAGCGGCGGACTGACGGCGCGGGTGATGGCGAACCGATTCTGGTACCTGTTTTTTGGCACGGGGATTTCGCGCAGTCTGGATGACTTTGGCGGGCAGGGCGAGCCGCCCTCGAATCCGGAGCTGCTGGATCGGCTGGCCATTGAATTTGTGAACAGCGGCTGGGATGTGAAGCACATGGTGCGGCTGCTGGTGACGAGCCGGGCCTATCGGCAGTCGTCGGTGGCGTCGCCTGAATTGCTGAAGCGTGATCCCTACAACCAATTGTTTGCCCGTCAATCGCGCCACCGCTTGCCTGCGGAGATGGTGCGTGACAATGCGCTCGCGATCAGTGGGCTGCTGGTGGACAAGATCGGCGGAGCAAGCGTAAAGCCCTACCAGCCGGCGGGGTACTATCGCCACTTGAATTTTCCGACCCGCACCTACCAACAGGACAACGATCAGCGGCAGTGGCGTCGCGGCCTCTACGTGCACTGGCAGCGCCAGTTCCTGCATCCGATGATGAAGGCGATGGATGCGCCGAGTCGCGAGGAATGCACGGCGGAGCGACCGAGGTCGAATACGCCGGTATCGGCCTTGGTGCTGTTGAACGATCCGACCTTTGTCGAAGCCGCGCGGATATTTGCCGAACGGATTGTGAACGAGGGAGGCGTGGCTTGGGAAAATCGTCTGCGGTTTGCCTTTCAGCAGGTGCTTCAGCGCAATCCGGAGGACGAGGAAAAAGAGATTTTGCGGACGGTCTACGGGAGCGCTTTGTCGGAGGCGCATGACCAACCCGAGGAACGGGCAAAGCTCTTCACCGTCGGCCTTTCCAAAGCGGATGCTTCGCTTGATCCAGCGACGCAGTACGCCTGGACGGCCGTGGCTCGGACCCTCTTGAATCTCAGCGAAACCGTGACCCGGAATTGATCTCATGAACGCCCTTCTTCAACGACGCGCTTTCCTTGGCCAAGCCGGACTCAGTGTTGGGTCGGCCGCCCTGGCGAATCTTCTTGGGCCGAGCGCGGTTGCCTCCACTGGAGCCAATGGTTTTCCGCATCTGCCGGGCAAGGCGAAGCGGGTCATCTTTCTCTGCATGGCGGGCGGGCCTTCCCATCTGGAGACCTTCGACTACAAGCCGAAGCTGGATCAACTCGACGGCCAGCCGATGCCGGAGTCGTTTACGAAGGGGCAGCCGATTGCGCAGCTCCAGGGGCAGGCGCTGAAGGTGAAGGGACACATGACGAAGTTTCGTCGCCACGGGCAGAGTGGGCAGTTGATCAGCGACTTCCTGCCCTGGCAGGCGAAAATCGCGGACGATATCTGCATCCTGCGCTCGATGGTGACGGAGCAGATCAATCACGACCCCGCGCACACCTTCATGAACACCGGCACGGCGATCAGTGGACGTCCGTCGATGGGATCGTGGGTCACCTATGGACTCGGTGCGGAGACCGAGGATTTGCCGGGCTTTGTGGTGCTGACCAGTGTGGGAGGACGCAATCCGCAACCGATTGCCTCGAGGCAGTGGTCGGCGGGCTTTTTGCCGAGTCGGTATCAGGGGGTGGAGTTCAACTCCGCAGGGGATCCGGTCCACTACGTTTCGAATCCGGCGGGCATCAATGAGGTGAGTCAACGCTCCGTTGTGGACGCGGTGCATGCGCTCGACACAAAGCGTCACGCCCTGACGGGCGATCCCGAGATTCAGACGCGACTGGCCGCCTATGAGATGGCGTTTCGGATGCAGACCTCGGTGCCTGACTTGATGGATGTGTCCAAGGAGCCGCAACACATCCTCAACATGTATGGCGCGACACCGGGCGATGGTTCGTTCGCGTCGAACTGCCTGCTCGCGCGGCGCTTGGCGGAGCGGGGTTCACGTTTCATCCATCTCTACCACCGCGGCTGGGATCACCACGGCGATTTGGAGAAGTACATGGGCATCTGCTGCGGCCTGACCGACAAGCCGACTTGGGCACTGATCACGGATCTGAAGCAGCGGGGCATGCTGGACGACACGCTCGTCATCTGGGGCGGTGAATTTGGGCGCACGCCGATGTTTCAGGGCAAGGGAGGTGCCGGGCGCGATCACCACATCAAAGGCTTCTCCATGTGGATGGCCGGCGGTGGCGTCAAAGGCGGCGCGTCCTATGGGGCGACGGACGAGCTCGGCTACAGCGCGGTCGAGGACGTCGTTCACGTTCGCGATCTTCACGCCACGATGCTTCACCAGCTCGGTCTGGTGGACACGAGATTCACCGTGAAGCACCAGGGGCTCGACATGCGTCTGACGGGCGTCGAGCACGCTCGGGTGATCCGCGAAGTGCTGGCGTAGGACAGAACATCAATCTCCCGCGCCTGCGAACTCGGGATTGCTGCGGATGTCCATGCCCATCATGACGAAGTCGTGGGAGCCGCCGCTCATGTCGCGTACGTAGCGAGGCAGGCGCATGAATTCGGTGAAGCCGTATTCGGCGAAGGCACGGATGCCGATCTCGCGCTCGGCATTGAATTCCGATTCGAGGCGCAGGATGCCGGCGTGGCGGGCCATGTCGACGATTTCGGTCAGGAGAAGATTGGCGAGGCCGATGTCGCGGTACTCGGGATCGGTGAGCAGGCGGACGCGGGCGATGTGGCGTTTCCATCCGCCGAGCCGCTGTTGGAGTGCGACGAGGCCGATGATCTTGCCGTCGGCGAACGCGAGCAGAGGCAACTCGGCTTCGTAGTCGAGGTCGTGGCACCAGTTTTCGATCAGCTTGGGGTCGTTCAGGTTCTCCTTGATGAACAGTCGTTCGATTTCGGGTACGGTCTCAAGGAAGGCCTTGAAGGCGGTTTCGTCTCCCTCTTCCATGGGGCGGAATAGCGTCTGAAGGCCGTTCGAGAGTTCGGCGCGGAAGGGGTACTTTTCGAGGGCGAGTTCGATCATGATGGTTGGCAGTTGCTTCGGTTTCAGAGCACGGCCCATGCCAGAGGTCCGGTCAAAGGCGAGCGCATCTTGCGATGGAGCGGGCGGATCGTGGGCCGAGTCGAGGTTTCAGCGATCCTTTTTCCACCAATCGGCGGACTTTTCCCACGGCTCACCTGCAGGGGGAGCGTCGGCTGCCGGGGCGGGGGTTTCTTCGTGGGAGTCGTGGTCGTGATGGTGGATCTCCATCAAGAGTTGTTCATGGGGCGTCGGGCGGACGCTGCGGCGCCAGAGCATCCACGCCCAAGTGGCAATGACGCCCAGCACGAAAAAGAGAAAGCCCAGCGTCAGGAGCGCGAAGAGGTCCATCGCCTCCGAACCTTCAATGTGACTGCCGAATTGGGGACCGTGCATCCAGATGGGGAAGGCAAGAAGCGGGGCTGGCGGAGGCATGGCAGGAGAGGAGGAGCGAAGCCACGTCAGACTTCGGTGTTCTCTCGAAATACGAGCCTCATCGGAATCATGCTCGAAAAACTGAAGCCGTGCTTATTGAAGAAGGACTGCGACTCCGCGCTGAGTCGATCCGTCAACAGAGTAATCCGCCGGAACGTTTTCTCACGGGCAAACTGGATCGCGTGCTGCAGCAAACGACTCCCGTAACCGACGCGGCGGTGTTGGGGGTGAACAATCAAGTCTTCCATGACGACCACGAGACCGCCCTCAGCGGTGCTGATGGTGAAGAGCAGATTGATCATGGCCACGATGGCGTGGTCGGTGCGCAGCACGAAAATTCGGCCCCGGTTGGGCTGTTCGAGAATGAGCCTCAGACCATGCTCCTGCTTCCTCGGATCGGGCGTGAAGTCTTCCTCCTCATTGAACAGAGCCTGGAGCAGCTCGACGAGCTGGGGCATGTCTTCGAGGGTGGCAGCTTCGATGCGGAGATCGGCGGCAGGTTGACTCATTGGCAGGAACCGTAGCGAGGGGCGTGCCAAAGGCAAACCATCAAACCGTCACGGCGACTCTGAGACAATCGATTGCGCCGTCATGGCCTCTCCGATGGCTTGGAACGCCGGTCCCAAAATATCGTTGTGACCTGCTCCTGCGACGGGCACCAACCGAACCGCCTTCGGATCGATGGCAGCAAGCTCGCGGCTCATCGAGATGGGAATCAGATCGTCGGCATCTCCATGAAAAATCGTGACGACGCCTCCCTGCTCCACCAACTCGCGGAGGTGGCGCCGATTGTCGTACCGGTGGCGATTGAGCAGGCACAGGGGCCAGCCCACCACTCCGCGCGCCATCTCGGTCATCGTGGTGAAGGGCGAGATCAGTACGGCTCCACGCAGGCGTTGAGTGGCGGCGGTTTGGAGGGCCGCGGCGCATCCAAGGGACTGGCCGAGCACGAAGCATCGGCGGCGAAGGTCATCCGAATCCGTCTCAAGATGCCCGGCCAGTCGGATGAAGGCGCCGCTGGCCGACTCAGCGATGGTGGTCGGAGTTGGACTGCCGGAGCACTCGCCATAGCCGGGGTAATCGACCAGCAGGTAAGCAAATCGGGCATCCCAGCGTGGTGCGATCCGGGTCCAGTCGAGCGCCGTGGTGGCATTGCCAGAAAAGACGATCCAGATGGGGCCCTCGGGGGTCGGTTGTTGGGCGGGAATGAAATAGGCGGTTTGGGAACCTGAGGCGGTCTCGAACTCCAATCGTCTCCCCTGCAGGGACGACAGCCGACCCAGATCCGACGCGTCGTGCGCCCTCGGATGGTAGATCATGCTGGACTGGCAACTGAGGAGAAACAGCACGGGCGTGAGGGTGGCGATGGCGAACCATCGAATGATTCGCGTTCGAAGTTTCACGACGTAATCATAGGCACGTGTCGCGTGTGTCCACCAGTGCAAAGAAAGGCGGTCGTCCTCCGACGAGTGCCAGTCGGCATTTGCACCCAAGTCTCACAGCGTGGGTCAAGCGATCGTTTGGGAAGCTGACGGAGGCCCAGGAACTGACGCTGCCTCACATCGTGGAGGCGCGCAGTGTGCTGCTTTCATCGCCGACCGGGAGCGGGAAGACGCTGGCGGGATTTCTGGGCGTGCTGGATCACTTGGTGCGTGAGCATGAGGCGGGGACTTTGGGCACAGGGATTCGGGCCATCTATGTCTCGCCGCTCCGTGCGCTGACTTACGACATTGAAAAAAATCTCCGGGCGCCGCTGGAAGGGTTGGGTTTGGCCGGGGTGATTCGGGTCGGCCTGCGAACCGGGGATACGACCGCGAATGAGCGGGCAAAACTGAAGCGTAACCCGCCGCACATCCTGCTGATAACGCCTGAAAGTTTGGCCATCCTCTTGCCTCAGGCGGGTCATGCCCAGTCGTTGAAGACCTGCCGCTTCGTGATTGTGGACGAACTCCACGCGCTGGCGGAGAACAAGCGTGGGTCGCATTTGGCGCTGTCGTTAGAGCGATTGGAGAGGCGGGTTGTCGCTGCGGGGGGATTGGCTCCGTTGAGGATCGGTCTTTCAGCGACGGCGGCACCTCTGTCAGTTCTGGCGGAAATGCTAGTCGGAACGGGTCGGGCCTGCGAAATTGTGGAAGCACGAATCGCGAGGGATCGGCGGGTGGAGGTTCTTTCGCCCCTGCGCCGGGATCCATATCCACCGGCGGGCTACACGGCCCAGCGCGTGCTGGATGACATCGCGGCCCTGGTGAAACGGAAGAAGTCGGTGATCGTGTTTTGCAACACCCGCAGCGGGACGGAGAGCATGGCTCTGCGGTTGAAGAACGCGCTGCCGAAGCTGGCGGACCGGATCGAGGCGCACCATGCCTCGCTGGATCGGGATGTGCGACTGACGGTGGAGGATCGTTTGAAATCAGGAGAGCTGCGCGCCGTGGTGTGCAGTACCAGCTTGGAATTGGGGATCGACATTGGATCCGTGGACTGCGTGGTGATGATCTCGACGCCAAAGGGCATCAGCCGCGCCCTGCAACGGATCGGGCGCAGTGGGCACTCCATTCACCAGCAGAGCCATGGCATCCTGGTCGCGACCAATGTGAACGACCTGGTGGAGTGCATCGTCTGCGCCGAGATGACGCGGGCCTCGCAGTTGGACGAAGTGCGGGTGCTGGAAAACTCGCTCGACGTTTTGGCGCAGCATCTCGTGGGCATGGCCATGGAGGGCGGCTACACGCGGGAGGACGCTTTGGCGACGGTGCTTCGGGCCTATGCGTTTCGAGGGCTGACGGAGGCGGAGTTTGACCGCGTGTTTCGCTATCTCGAAGGCGGCGGCCGATCACTGGAAAAGCAGTACCGGCAGAACTTCGGCAAGATCGTCGAGGAAGACGGGCAGATGACGGTGCCGTCGAAGAAGGTGGAGCGGGAGTATTTGGCGAATGTGGGCGTGATTCACACTGAGGGGATGGTGAGCGTCTATCTCGGGAAACGTCGGCTCGGGCAGGTGGAGGAGAGCTTCATGAAGCGCGTGAAGATTGGGGATATCTTTGTCTTGGCCGGCAGGATGGTGCGGCTTCTGGAAACGGGCGTGGGCGAGGCGAAGGTCGAGGACGCGCGGGGTCGGCTGCCGACGGTGCCTGCATGGAATGCGAACAAGATGCCGCTGTCGTCCGGATTGGCGAATGAGGTGGCGGGGTTGCGGACGGAATTGGCCGCGCGAGTGGGAAGCGATGAACCCCGCGAGTCATTGCAAGACTGGTTGGTGGAGCGGTTCCTCATCTCGACTTCCAATGCGGATGCGATCCTTCGTCACTGTCGCAATCAACTTCGGGTCTCGCGCATTCCAACAGAGGACCTCGTCTTGATCGAGCGGTATCAAGATGATCGGGAAGAGAATCCCGAGCGTGATTTGATTCACTTCTTCTTCCACACCCTGATCGGCAGGTCCGCCAATGATGCGCTGTCTCGAATCGTGGCGCATCGGGTGAAGGAAGCCGTCGGCGGCAATGCGATGGTGACCATCGACGATTACGGATTTTTGCTAACGTTGAGGTCTTTTCAGGACTTGGAGCTCGAAGCGTGGCGGGAGCTGTTCCAGCCGGAGAATGCCGAAGAGGACATGCTCGCAGCGCTGAAAGACAGCGAGCTGGTGAAGTGGAACTTTCGTGGCGTGGCGCAGACGGGGCTGATGGTGCCGCGCAATCGGCCGGGGCAGGAGCGGAAGGTGAAGCAGCTCCGCTGGAGCAGTGAGATTCTCTTCCGCGTGCTGAGCGAGCACGAGCCGGATCACCCGATGCTCGTGCAATCGAGACGCGAGGCGACGCACACCTTTCTCGATCTGCCACGAGCGCTGTCCTTCCTGCAGCGAGCATCCGATCTGGAGTGGGATCTCCGCGAGGTGCCGGTGGTGAGCCCCTTTGCCTTCGGCATCTACGCCAGCAAGATCAAGGAGGGAATGATGCTGGAAGATCCCGAAGAGGCCATTGAACGACTGTGGCGGGAGTTTGAGTTGAAAGCCGGGGTTGAATAAAGTGAATCGCCAAAGGTCTTGCCCGCGTCCAAGAGTCCGCTTCTGTTTCCCGTTACCACCGTGCGCTATCTTGCCCTGCTCCTCCTTCTCGCCGCCACCACCCGTGTTGTCGTCCTTGCGGCTCCTGCTGATCTTCCGCCTGTCCTGTTGGACTGGATCGCGGGTCAGCCGACCCTGCCGGATCTTAAGGTGGACTTCACGATGACGCGGAAGCTTCCCGCCCTGAAGGAGCCAGTAACGACGACGGGGTCGATGTGGAGGTTGCGCGATGGGCGGTTTCGCTGGCAGGTTGGCGAGCCGCCGATGAACATCCTCGTTTTTGACGGGACAACGGCTCATTCCTGGGAGGAAGGGAGCGAGTGGAAGGAACTGGACGGAGAGAGTCGCAAGGCGCGCAGTTGGATGGACCTCCTCAGTGGCCAGGCGGCGACGCTGGGTGAACTGGATCGCCGCTTCACGGTGCGCGTTTTGGAGAGCACCCCCGGCTCAGCGACCGTCGCGCTCGATCCGAGGGCGGCGATGACGCGCAAGTACTTGCGGGAGATTCGGCTTCAGTTGGACCCACAGTCGCATCATTTGAAATCGCTCATGATTTTCCAAGGCAACGACACGGAGATTGGGATTCGGTTTGAGGAACCTGTTGAGATGGCATCGATCCATCCAGACGTTCTGAAGCCAATGATGCTCCAGTGAGCGGCGGGTGGTGATTCTCCTTGGCGTGCATGGCGGAGCGGGTCACGATGGCGGAATCATGAGGTCACCACAGAGTTTTTGCCGTCTCGCATGGGTCGGGTTTCTGCTGTCCGCGCAGGGTTTGCTGGCGCAGGAGGCGGTCTTTGATCCACAGGATGGGGAGACCGTGGTCTTCGCGGGCGACTCCATCACCCATGAGTGTCTTTACACACAGTACATCGAGGACTTCTTCTTCACTCGGTACCCTGAGCGTGCGATTCACTTTCACAATGCGGGAGTGCGGGGGGATTCGGCGGCGGATGTGCTGGCGCGGTTCGACGACGACATTGCCGTGCACAATCCGAGCTACGTCACGGTGTTGCTGGGAATGAACGACGGGGGGTACGAAGGGATCGAGCCCGCAAGGTTTGAGCGGTACAAGGCGGACATGTCGACGCTGCTGGATCGGATTCACGAGACCGGGGCCAAGGCGGTTTTGCTGACCCCGACGATGTTTGATCACGAGGTGGCGGAGCGCCGCCGAGGCGATGAAACCTGGCGTTTCAATGGCAAGCCCATCTCCCCTGACTACAACGCAGTGATGGCGTTCTACGGCGCGTGGCTGCGGGAGGAAGGGCGGCGGCGTGGATTGCCGGTGGTGGATTTGTGGGCGTCGATGAATGCTCACACGGCGTTTCAGCGCCGCACGGACCCGGAATTCACCATGATTCAGGATGCCATTCATCCGGGACCCGCTGGACAAGTGATCATGGCGTTTGAGTTTCTGGATCAACTCCTCGGACCTGAACGACGTCGGGTACAGAATCTAACGGTGCTTTCGCGTGGAACCAAGTGGGTCGGGATCGCGGGCAAGGATGCGGAGATTCAGAACCTGGTGGTCGGCGAGGATCGACGGACCGTTAGCTTCGATTACCTGTCGCATTCGCTGCCCTGGGTGGTGCCTGAAGAAGCAAGTTTGGTCGAGCAGGTGTGGGAGTTGCCGACGGGGCGGTCGCGTGTCGGATACTCGATGGCAAAGGCGGGCCACAAACTGAGTGGGGACGTGCTCAAGGTGGTGGGTTTGGAACCAGGGAACTACGAGGTCCAACTCGACGGGAAGTCCCTGGGCCGGAGCTGGCCGCAGGCGACGCTCGGCACGAAAATCGAGATCCAAGAGAATCCAGCGACGCCTCAGTTTCAGCAGGCTTTGGCCGTTGCAGAATTGAATCGTGAACGGAACGACACGGTGATTCGGCCGCTGCGCGATGTCTGGCAGAAGTTCAAGGGACTGCGGAAGAAGCCCGATGTAGACCTCGAAGAAGCCTTCTCGAAGCTGAAGCCGGAGATGGATCTTTTGATCCAGAAGAGCCGCGACTTGGAGGTCCGAATTCGCCAGTTGGCGAAGCCGGAATGGCACGCTTATGAGATCCAGAAGGTGGAGCCTTGATTCCCGGGTTTGAAGTGACGCTGTCTAAGCCCCGAGGTTTGGGGTGAACGCAACCACACTTGGAAAGTTAGGAAATCATTGGATTCCTAGGGGGGAATTTCATTGCATTCGTAGAGCTACGGTTTCAGTCTAGCCGAGGATCGTTCTCGCCAATTCACGAAGGGTTGGGGAGATTGGGTCCACTTTGATCTTATGGACCCGACTTCCGAAACCACAACCGGAGCGGTGGCTTCGGGAATTGGCAAGACGCTTGCCATCAGTTTGATCACCAGCCTTGCTGCGGGCGGCATCGCCGGATTCGGCGTCGTTTACGGCCCGGAACTGATGGGTGTGAAACCCGCTGTGCAGGAAGAAGCGGCGGACTCGGGAGAGGCGTCGTCGATGGTGAAGCCGCCCGACGGATCCTCCGTGAAAGTGCCAGCGGCCGACAAGATCGCGGACGGGTTCCGGATGGGGACGCTGGCTCCGACCACGCCGATCCAGTCGATTCGCCTCACGCTGGAGGTGGGCGGTGAGGACGCTGAATGGAAGGAGCCGCTGGACATGCATTTGGGCACGGGATTTCCGTTTCGACTCTACCCGGTGGGCGGTCAGGCGCGGGACCCCTCCTTCGCCGCGTTTCCGACCTCCACCAGCCTGCTCACAGGTGTCACCTCCGTCTCTCCCGGGTCCAGTGCGTCGTTCGAGTTTGTGGCGGATGAAAAGACCAAGGGACTGGACGTGCTGCGCACCACGCCTCATCTGCTGCGGGACCTGAAGGTGGGGGACCTGCAGGAGATCGGATTGGCCTGTCAGGGCCACAGCGCATGGAAAGTGGGCGGCTATCGGGTGGAGGTGAACGGCCAGCTCTACGCCGAGCACGGGGGGCTGGATTTGGACGTGCAGAAGGAAGTCGGGCAGCACCGCACCCAGTTGGGCATGCTGCTTCCCCCATTCCAAGCGCTTCAGCAGCAGTTGAAGAGCTTGGAAGCTGCGGTCAAGACGGGCCTCGCCACGGACGCGGACAAGATCGAGCTGGAAAAGGTGAAGGCGGAGATCGCCAAGACCGAGGGACCGGTCGACGCCATGATGGGCAAGGTGGCCGGATACGCCCCGTGGTTTTCGGAAAGTGACCCTGCGTTCACGCCGGCACCGCTGCCGGGAACCCCGGTCAAGGCTCTTCAGGTCACTTTGGCGACTGGGGGCGGTGAAGAGCCCGGCACCCGGAATCCCGTGTACCTCAAGGCGGGGGGACGGAAGTACCTCCTCGCCTCCTCGGCCGATCCGCTGGCCGATGCGCCCAAGCCGCAGAAGTTCGAGATCACGGCCGCCGACCTTGAGGCGCAGCCCTTGTCCCAGGACGATTTGAAGACCCTTGGCATCGGCGTTGTGGGCAATGACGAGCGTTCCGGAACCGCTCCAGACCGCGCCCGGCTCCAACGCGTGGTGGTGCAAGCCGACGGCCAGACCGTTTACGACAGCGAGCTGAAGGCCAGTGACCGAAAAACACTGGGGGCCGTTTGGCTGGTGCCGCCCGCGCACCTCGACGCTTCCGGTAATGTGGTGGAGAACAAGGCCACGCCGACCGAAGTCTACGTTTGGACACCCGGCATGAAGCCGCCGGTGGAAATTGCCAACATTCAACCCGTCCCGCCGCCACCCCCACCGCCCGTCATCGACACGAAGAAGGGCAAGGGCAAGACAGGCACCAGTACGGGCCAAAAGGGCACGAAGAAAGGGAAAGCGCCGCCGATTCTGACGGGTAGAGGTGCGGGCTCTCTGGCGGGGACCTCCACGCCATACAACCCCTACAATCCCAACAACTCGCGTTTTAGCCAGCAGGTTCGGCGGTCCGGGTTTCCGTATTCCAATTACCAGCAGCCAGTCAGCACTTTGGGTTCACTGGCATCGCTAGCGACGGCGGTCCTGAACGCGTTGCGACCCGTGCCGACCCCGCAGGTGCCGACCCTGAGCAATATCAGGATCAATCCGACGACCCCCATCGTGACGGACGGAGCCGGTCCTGCCGGCAGCGGTTATGCAGTGCAGTGGACGACGAGTGGGAACATCTCTCCCATTAGCCGCTTTGAGGTGACGTTGTTCGGGGTGCTGCCTCATCTGGGAACGCCGCTTCTGGCCCCGGCGGTCTCGACCACGGTTTCTGTTCCCGCCAGCTCGCGGGCTGCCACGATCCCCTCCATCCAACTGAGCAACCTGACCTCGATCACACCTCTTCAGCGGTTGCAGCTCTCGGTTCGGCCTCAAGTCACGGCCGTGCTCACCAATGGCACCCGGGTCACGCAGCTTGGCTCTTTGATCCCGGTTTTTCCGGCGGGCACCAACCCAGCGAATGTGGGGCTCTTTCGCGGTCCTTTCGCGGTTCCCCCCCAAGACACTCCGTTGCTTCCGGGGACCAGTGGGTTTCAACGCCTGAATTCGGCCGGGGCGACTTTTGTCAGCGATTCGAACAGTGTCTGGTCGGGGCATTCAAGATGGCTTCCCATGAGCAGCACCGATACGAATCAGCGAGGCATCGCATGGAGTGCCCTCGGGGAGCTGGACTCGTTGGCAGGGCTCCGGTTTGCCACCCATGAGCTTCCTGGTGCGATCTTGACCCCGGCTGCGGTTCACAATACCGGCTTTCGTCCCGCCCAAGACCCTCCCGGCCCACCGACACCGGTGCCAGCGGATGAGGGTGTTATGATTCAGTTCGATGGCCCCGTGACCTACAATCCAGCGACGGACAGAGGGTTCCGATTGATCGGACACGTCGTTTTCCTCGGTACGCGAGCCGTTTCCAGCGCGGCGGTGAACGCGCGGATCCGGGTCGGTTTGGGACCTGTCGCTCAGGATCTGGACGGGAATTTCGTGCCCGGGAGCATCATCCCATTCTTCTCGTTGGCCCAGACGCCGATCAATTACACCAAGAACACCAGTGGCTCCAACGCGCTGACGACGGCCTTGTTGATCGACTTGCCTTATCGCCCGGATCGGTTTGCCAGCGCCAATACCGCTGCAACGGCTGGCACCTATCTCCGCGACATTCCCAATGTCGCCACTCCTGCTCAACCAACGGCCTTTCCGAACATGCTTCTCGGGAATCCGCAGAACCTGACCTGGGGCGGAGTCAATTGGCCGGGACCACCAATCCCTGCGAATGCGCCGTTTCCGCCGAATGATGTTGTTGCCGGGGGACCTCCCTACAATGGCCCGTATCCGCCGGCATTCGCCCTCTATGCTCCGCCATTACCGACGGCGGGTCCACCACCCACCACCGTGTGGGTGACGGCGAACATTTGGGTGAATCTGCAAACGACCGACGCCACTGGCACGGACGCCATCGGCGTGATGGGACTGCGCATCGTGCCGGACAACACGCCGTAGTTGCCGCCCATCGACGCATCATCCTCCAATTTGAAAGGAAACACTGCTGTGAATACTCATCAAACAAGCGCCCGAGCTCGAAGCCGTTGGCTTGGCTGGGGCCTCATGGTCCTCGCATGGACGTCGGTCATCCCGCACTCACTCCACGCCGCCGAGGGCGGCATTCGGGGCTGGGTCATGGGCCAAACGGCCGAGGGGCAACACCTCGGCATCATCGCCGGAGCCAAGGTGGAATTCCTCGATGCGAACGGGAAGGCCGCGTACTCGACGACCTCCGACGAGGCTGGGTACTACTCCGTCGGACCCCTTCCGTCGGGTGACTTTGAATACGTGCTCAAGTATCGAGTGACGGCTGAAGGCTATCGCGACGAGGACGAAGGCCGGGGGTTGCAGGTCGCCGCGGATGGCGAGGTCCACGTGCTGGACTTTGTGCTGACCCAGGGGACGAATGTCAAAACGGAGACAGGCATCCTCAATGGCCATGTCTGGCGCACGTCGGGAGAGACGAAGGAGCCCGTGACCGATGCACGGGTCGCTGTGAAACTGGAAGGCGGCGGGCCGATGATCTTGGATGTCGATGACGAAGGTGCGTATGAGGTGAAATTGCCTACAGGTTCCTACCGTCTGTCGGCGATGGTCGAGGGATCTCCGGCCATTGTGCATCCCAACGTCAAAGAGCTCGAAGCCAAGAAGACGGTGACGGTCGACTTCTTTTTGGGCGACTCGAGCACCATCACGATGGAATCGACGGTGGAGGTGTATGCACTCGTCTCCGTGCAGCTCGCGGAGTCGGACAAGTCCGGTGGGAAGACGCCGGGGATTGAGTTTCGATCCGCAGAGGGAGAACAGACCTATGCGGCGAAGGTTCGTCCGATGACGGAAGACGAGTTGGGATCGCTCGGTCTGAGCTCGCAGTCCTCGGGCTTGTTCGAGTGGTACAATGCGGAGGCGGTGGATCCGCTGCCACTGGGCCGTTACATCGTGACGGCCCAGTTGGAGGGGTATGGTGCCGGCAAGAGCGACGTCAAAGAGGTGACGAAGACCCAGTCCACCACCTTTGATGTGGCGCTCCGTCCTCTCAAGGCGTCGGAGAAGATCGACACGACCACGGGTGAGATCGTCATGGAAAAGAATCCGCCGGGAGTCCGGGGCTGGGTAATGGGCCAGACGGAGTCGGGCGAGCACATCGGCGTGATCGCCAACGCGAAGGTGGAGTTTTTGAAGGCGGGCGGTGAAGTCGCGGCGACCACGCAGTCCAGCGCCGAAGGGGCCTACGCCATTGAGGCTCTGGCTGCGGGTGACTACACTTACCGGGTAACGGCGGCGGACTATGCTCCGGAGGATGCCGGGCGTGGATTTTCCCTTCCCGACGACGGGGAAGTGCACGTGCACGACTTTGTATTGACCAAGGGTGACGGCGCTCCGATGCCGATGGCGGAACTGAACGGCCATGTATGGACGATGGAAGAGGGCGAAAAAATGCCTGTGGAAGAGGCGGTCGTGGCGGTCCGTGCCTCGGGTGCGTCTGGCATCATGATGATCGAAACGGACGAGGAGGGGGCGTATGAAGTGATGCTCCCGGCCGGGAGCTACGCCGCTTCGGCCACGGTGACGGGCTTTGCCCCGGCAGTGCATCCATCCGTCATCACCTTGGCGGGAGGAGACGAGACCTCCGTGGATTTCACGGTGGGCAAGTCGGAGCGAATGGATCTGAAAAAGACCGTCGAAGTGTATGCGCTGGTCTCGGTGCAACTGGCTGAATCGGATGAGCCTGGAGGCCAAACGCCCAGCGTGGTCTTTGTGGACGACACGACTGGCATGGAATTCCCCGCCACGGTAACCGCCATGACGGATGAGGCGCTCAGCGACATGGGCCTCGGCGGCAGCTCGGCCCTCAGTGGCCTGTTCGATTGGTTTGAAGCGAAGGCCAAAGATCCGCTGCCCGTGGGCATGTATTACGCCTCGGCTTCTCTCAACAGCTACCACCCTGACACCTGCGAATCCAAGGAGGTTTCCGAGGACTTCAGTACCTTTTACGACCTTGCGCTTCGTCCCATTGGGCGACCGAAACCGATCCCGGATGACATGGGTGGTGCTCCCAGCCTCCGCGGCTGGGTGATGGGCCAAACGGAGGAAGGAAAGCATCTGGGACCGATTGGGAACGCGAAGGTTGATCTGCTCATCGGCGAGAAAGTGATGGCCTCGGCGATCACATCGGCCACCGGCTATTACGGCATGCCGGAACTGCTGCCCGGCACCTACACGTATCGGGTGACGGCGCCGGACTACGCGCCCGAGGACGCTGGTCGGGGGTTCGTTTTGCCGAATGACGACCTGGTGCACGTGCAGGATTTTGTTTTGACCAAGGGCTCGGAGAAGCCGGTGCCGATGCCCAAGCCCGGCATGCTTGAAGGCCATGTCTGGTGGACGATGGAGGGTGAGCCGGAGAAGGATCCAATCCAAGGCGCAACGGTCGCGGTTCGGACGGCCAACGGTGGATCCATGAGGATGACGACGACCGACGCGGAGGGTTACTACAAGTTCGTGCTGCCCGCCGGTTCCTGGCACGCGTCGGCCATGGCGGAAGGATTTGGTTCCCATGTGCATCCTGACTTGGTCCCCATCGTCTCGGGCGAGGGGGGGAATCTGGATTTCCTGTTCACCGATGAAATGATGGTGCCGCCACCGAGCGATACGGAACTCTACGCGCTCATCGCGGTGGAAGGAGCCGCAGGGCCACCGCCGATCGTTGAGTTTTTCCAAGTGATCAGCGAAGACGAGGAGATCGCGGTGGAGGCCAAGCTTGAATCACTGGGACCGGATCCCACCCAGTCACCCCGGCTTCAGGAACTGGGCTTCGTGTTTGACTACGTGCCCGAGGGCGAATGGCGGTGGTTTTTGGGAACGCCTCCTGAACCCGTGACGGTGGGTGAGTGGGCAGCGGAGGGCATGGTGGAAGGATGGCATTCCGACATCTCGGATGCAGCCTTCGTGGAGGAAGGGCTGCCCGTCTTCCTCCAGATGATGCTGGAGATGGTGGTTCCCGAGTTGGTTGTTGAGGTGGAAGGCAAGGACGGGAACCCCATCCCAGGAGTGTCGGTGAAGATCATGAACAAGACGGCGGGGCAAAGTCTCAGCGAAGGTCTCTCCCTGACGACGGATGCACAAGGCGAGACCGTTTCCGAACTCGCGGGCGGCATGGTGACTTACAATGTCATGGTGTCAGGCGACGGCTACGAGCCGCAGGGACGCGAGGTCGTGATCACGGAGGAACAGACCGTCGAGAGATTTCGCCTCTTCAAGGAAGGCGAAATGCGGACCGCCGACTTCCCCGGATTGGTCGTGAAGCGCATCGAGGGAAAGAGCGGAAAGCCGGAAGACGTGGTGCGCGTGCCGGTGGCAGAGGCCAAGGTTCGAGTTGAACCAATGGCGCGCCAGGAAGATCCGCAGAGCTACGAGACAGTGTCTCTCACGGGTGCCAAGGGAGAATTTCTCTACAAGGAACTGCTGGAGGGTACGTACTACGTTTCCGTGCAGGCACCTTGCTGTGAATCCTGGTCGGGTCCGGTGGAGGTGACCTTCGGCATGGAAGAGGCCGTGATCGAGCTGGATCAGTGCAACCATATCCTCGAGGGCGGTCTGCGTCTGGTGCTCACCGATGGATGGGGCGGATCCGCCGTGCAGAAGAACGCTGCCGAACGCGGTTCAGGCACTGCGAGGAAGCAAGCGCCGGATGACTGCCGGGTGGACTACGCCCTCGCCCTCGCGGCGATGTCGGCGGACGATCTCATGGCGGCGCGGAATCATGCTGCGGCCGCGATCCAGAAAACGCCGGACGAGCTGTTCTGGGATCGCGCCTGCGAAGTATGGATCTGGACCCACATGTTCCTTGAGGACATCAACCAAGCGGCGACGGAGATTCGAAGTCTGGTTCAGAAATACTACGTTAGCCGGGAGCCGAATCCGGCTGCGGAGGAGACAGCCTTCGTCTGCGGTCAGGCCATCGGTTTCATGATGGGCCCCGCCAAGGAGAAGTCGGCGGCCGTCAATCCCGAGGCTCTCAACCAAGCTGTGGAGTCTGCCTTGAAAGGACCGCTCCGGACGGCCTATGTGCGCGGACGGGACCTCACCCTCAATGACTTTCTGGATATCCGCGATGAAGAGCAGACGCTGGCCTCCGAGATGCTCAACGAAGCCGCCTCCGAGAAGGAGGCGCAGGATGCTCAACGCCGGGCGCGCATGGCGCAGATCGAGCCGACGCTGAACGCGCTCGGACCGGAGATCGAGATTCTGGAGCAGCGCATTCAGCAGGAGACGATCAACTGCCAAGGACAGTTGCAGACGCTGATGGTCCAGCAGCAGCAGTTCAACGCGCAGATGCAACAATATACGCCGAGCCTCAATGAGCAGAGCCAGTGCCTGGCTCAAGATCGCCAGGAGTACGCCTCAATGATGGCCGTGGATCCTGCGGGTGCGGCGGGGATTCTCGAGGAAATGCGCATGCACGAGCAGCAGATCCTCGTTTTGAACCGCCAGATCCAGTCCATTCAGATGCAGGCGCAGCAGTTGGGGACGACCATCGCCACCATGCAGGCCGAGTGCCGTCGCAAGGTGGATACGATGCAGGCGGAGGCCACCCGGAAGCGCCAGGACTACGACCGCATGTACAAGGAGTGGCAGGACCTGGACGTGCTTTGCCGGAACCCCATCGATCCTCGCAGGCTCGAATCACCTGAGCTCATGGAACTCGCTCAGGAGAAAAAATCCTTCGATGCTTACTGCGGGTTCCCGCTCGAAGAACGCCAGCAGGAAATGCTGGCCCTGCTGCCGTGCGGACTGGAAAAGGGTACGCTTCCGCCACCGCTCCCTGAATCAACGTTGTTTGACGAAGATGTGCCACCGGTCAATCCGGCGGATCTGATGGAAAGGCCCATGACTGGCCTGCCCACCACCCAGTCGATGATCCCCAACAATCCCGCGGTCCCCCAACTGGCACCGCTGAACACGACCCCGCAGGGGCTCGGACCCGCGACTGGCATGACGCCTGGTGCCTACACACCTGCCCCAACAGGGGGTTCGATGAGTTCCGACGAGAATGAAGTGTTCGAGATCCTCAACCAACTCCGCGAGCAGAACGGACTGCCGAAGTTCACGCACGACCCCAAGCTCACCCAATGCTCGCGCGATCACTCGCAGGACATGCAGAAATTTGGCTTCTTCGATCACGAATCGCCGGTGCCGGGGAAAAAGACACCTTGGGATCGCGCGGCCAAGTTTGGCGCGGATGCGAATGCGGAAAACATCGCCCAGAACGGACGGGGCCCTTCGGCGGTGATCGGCAGTTGGATGGACAGCCCAGGCCACCGGGCCAACATCATGAACCCGAGCTACACGCGAATGGGTGTCGGCAAAGTCGGAGAATACTGGACCCAAATGTTCGGCGAGTAAGCACTGAGTTGGGAGACAATCAATCGAATGGAGACAATGATATGACGGCTGGAAAATTGGTGATGGTGAGCCTGACTGCGGGTGTGGTGGCCGGAGGCGGTGGATCCTGGGTGCTGGAGAATCGACCCGATTTGGTGCCTCCTGCGTTGACGAGCTGGGTCTCGAGCGAGGGCGGCGGAAGCGGTGCCGCTGCTGGCGCGATTGGTGAGGCGGCTGTGTTTGTGCCGGATCATCTGCGCGAACGCCAGGGATTCCAAATGGGATCGGTGGCCGCGTCCGAGCCGCTCAAGACGATTCGCGTGACTTTGACCGTGGGAACGAGTGGTGAGGACTTGGCGGAGCCGGTGGACCTGCATCTCGGCCTCGGCTTTCCGCTGCGGCTCTATCCGGTCGGGGGATCGGTTCGGACACCTGCGTTTGCCGCTTTCCCATCGAAGGCCTCCCTCAATGAAGGTTCTTCCTCCATTCCTCCGGGTGGCTCCGCGTGGTTTGAGTTCGATGCGACCGCGACGGGTGACGGGCTCGACCCCCTTGGCACCTCGGCCAGCTTGCTCACAGGCGTGAAGGCGGGCGACATCCAGACGGTCGCTTTTGCGTCGCGGGGAAGCTCCGACTGGGTTCTGGCAGGATACCGTGTGGAAGTGAACGGCCAGCTCTTTGCCGCGAATGACCAGGTGGATCAATCGGCGCGTCAAACCATCGGCAAGGCGCAGGAGGAGCTTCGTGACAAGCTGCCCGCCTACGAGGCCAGCATGGCGGGATTGGAAGAACTTGAAGGTTATGTCAAGTTGGGGCTGGCCACCGACACTGAGAAGCGGGACCTGGCCGCCAAGAAGGCGGAGGCCGAGAAGGCGGGTGGCCCCGTGGTGGCCCTGATGGATCAGATCGACGGTGCGGTTCCTTGGTTTGCAGAATCCGATGCGGCCTTCCAACCGGCTCCGGTCGAAGGCAGGCCTCTCCAGGCGCTGACCGCCACCCTCGTTGCGGGCGGCCTGCCGCTTCCCGGCACCGGACATCCGGTTTACCTCCAGGTCGGCGGGCGAAAGTTTCTCCTTTCCTCGACAGCCGATCCGTTGCGGGACAGTGCCGCGCCCCAGACCTTTGAGATTTCCGCGCACGATCTTTCGCTCAACCCGGTGACCGAAGCGTTGGCCGGCAAGCCGGGCATCGGGATCCTGGCCAGCGATGCTCATCGCACTCCAACCCCCGACAGCGCGCGCATCGATCGCGTGAGATTGGAGTCGGGCGGACGCACCCTTTACGACAGTGATTATCAGGCCGCTGACAAGCAGACCCTGGCAAAAGTGACATTGCTTCCATCCAAATTCCGAAACAGTGGCGGGGAGATCGACACGGCTCCGGCAGACCCAAGCGTGATGAGCCTCTGGAAGGCTGGCATGAAGCCCTCCACCGCCTCCCTTGCTTCGGTTTCACCACCACCCGCTCCTTCTTCTCCAGCCTCCGGCACGGGTCCTGCGCCGCTGCCACCGCCGCCTGCCGTGAAACCCCTGCCTCCGGCCACCACACCTCCTTCCGGTACGCCTGTTCCTGCGGCGGTCGCCAAGGCACCTCCGACCCCACCTGGGGCGGCTGCGGTGCCGAAGAAACCGACTCCCACCCGAAAGCCCAAGAAGGCGTCTCCTGCGGCGGTGGCATCCCGTGGTCCCCGGCCACTCCCACCACCGCCCCCACCTGCCTCGTCCCGGCCCTCGGTTCTCCAGCGTGCCCCTCAACTGGCTTTGGGCCTTCCCGTCCCCCAGCCCACGGGTCGTGGCCCTGCCGCTTCCATCAACACTCCAGGTCGTGGGTTGACGCCTCCTGCGGCACCCGTTGCCCGCCGGCCCGCGCCTCCACCCGCCCAACCTCTCGCATTCAATCCAGCCCCATTGCCCGCTGCAAATCCGAATGTTCCTCAACCTGCTGCTCCCGCAGGAAACCCAGCCCCACCCCCTGCAGCTGCCCCCGCTGGCGGGGCAGGTGCCAACCCACCGCCCGCCGTGGCTCCAGTTCCGGCAGGAAACCCCGCAGCACCCGCAGTGGCGGCTCCGGGCGGAGGTGCCAATCCGCCTGCACCAGTCGCCAACAATCCTCCGGGAGGGGGCGGCAACAACGGGCCCGCACCTTTGGCTCCCGTTCCTCCCGTGGCTACGCCTCAGTTGAGCGGCATTGCCTTCCAGTCGGCCTTCGTGAGCGCGGGAGACACCCCCTTCATCACATGGAATATCGGCGGGAATACAAGCCAGGTCGCCAATTACCTCGTCGAGCTGTTTCCCATTCTGCCCCACCAACAGCCGCCCTTGGCGGGAGGCCCCGTGGTGAGCGCCGTCGTCAATTCCGGACCGGGTGGTGCCGCGATTTTGCAGGGCCTGCCTGCCATTCCAGCTCCTGCCGGTGCGGCAGCACTCTACACGTATCTCCAGCCCAAGGTGACCGCCCGGGACGCCAGTGGCACTGTTTTGACTTCGGCGTTCGGTTCAGCCGTCCCTCTCTTTCCCCAAGGAACCTCCGCTGCGGCGATCTCACTGACGCGCAGTGGAAGCCAGCCCCCTCCCGCTCCGGCTCAGTTTCAGGTGGCAGGCAAGCCTTGGAACGCCTTGCTGCCAGCCGATCCCAACGGACCGTCGGCGGCGTGGAGCATCCTCGGGCCCCAGCCGGCATTCGCTGCATTGAATCTGGCTCCGGTTGAAGCCCAGCTGGGCGCTGCGTCGATGCCTTTTTACCACACGGCCGTCCGAACAGCGGTCGGCAATGGTGAGCAAATTGTCGTCAAATTCGAGGGTCGGATACCGTTCCCGGCCACCAACTCCCTCCGCGCCATCACCCACGCTGGCTTCATCGGCAGCTCCAATTCCCAGGGCTCGGCGAGCCTTTGGGCCAGGGTGGAACTCGGGACGGGCCCGGTCGGTCGGGACCTCAACGACAACGTCGTCAGCACTCCCCCCTTCTTCATCCTGCAGACGACCAATCCCATCCCTGTGAACAAATCTGCCAACGGTCAACCCGCGCCCATGGTGCTGGTGGACATGCCGCTGCGGTTCGATTTGCTGGCGGCAAACAACCTGAACAACTACCCGCTGGATCCAGTCAACGGCAAGGTGTTCGTGGATGTGTCTCAAGACCCCAACGCCTTCACGAATGGCTCCCAGGGCTTGGCCTACAATCCCCTTGGCCTGGCCGCACACCTTGCCCAGAACCCTGGAACCGTTCACGTCACGCTGACGTTCATGATCAGCCTGAACCAAGCGAATCCCGCCGACGCACTCGCCCTTTTCGGCACGCGTTTGGTGCCCGACAACTCAGGTGCCGCGGGACCGCTCGTGGCCGTTTTGCCGAATGTGCCGCTCCAACCGCCTGTGGTGAACCAACCGCCCGTGGTGAATCAGCCGCCCGTGGTGAATCAGCCGCCTGTGGTGAATCAACCGCCTGTGGTGAATCAACCGCCTGTGGTGAATCAACCGCCTGCACCCCAGCTCACTCCGCTGGAACAGGAGATGTTGCGACTTGTCAATGCAGCTCGCCAAGCGGCGGTTCCACCGGCACCCAAAGTCCAAATTGACCAGGCTCTTTCAACCGCCTCGGTGGCCCACTCCCAATGGATGAGTCAAAAGGTCTGGCCCAACCCCAAGCTTCCCTTGAGCCACACTCAAGATCCCGGCTCCGCCTCCGAGACACTCCGACAGCGTGCCATTCTGGCCGGCACCACCGCTCGCAGTGAGAACATCGCATGGAACGGAGGCAACGCTCAGGCGGTGTTTGACTCATGGATGGACAGCGCCGGTCACAAGAGAAACATCCTCGATCCCACCGTTACGAGAATGGGCATTGGCAAGGTGGGCCGCCACTGGACGCAGATGTTTGGTCTTTGATGTGCAAGGCTTGCTCTCCGCTTGTCATCAGACCCACCTCCGACTTAGAAAGCCCGAATGAGTCACGCAATCTCTCTGAGTGAAATGGTGGGACGAGTTCCCCTGAAGGATCAGACCTTTGTCGGCGAGGTCTTCGCCTCGGCGGAGGCAAACTACGACGACGAAGCGCAGGAGGTGGTGGTCACGCTCGATGGCTATGTGTCTCCCGAAGATCCTCGGAATCCCATGCAGCACCTCCGACCTGACTGGCTGCCGTCCAAGGAAACCGTGCGGGTCCATGCCGATGTCCATGAACGCTCCGACATTGCCCATGACGTCTTCCACAGCTGGGTGCGGCGCGTGACCGAAGCCATTCCCCGAAGCTGAACCCGCCGGGACCTCATTCCTGTCGGGATCCAGAGAGCGCTTCCTGTAGCTTCACAGGATCATCGGTCGTGATGCCGTCGATGCCGAGAGCGTTGAGACGCTCAACGTCTCGGGGATCGTTGACGGTCCAGACGTAGAGTTCGAGCCCGGCGTCGCGGACCTGTTTCACCATTGCCCCGCTCCAATTCCACTTCAGGCTGAGGTCGAGGCCGTCGAGACCATCGGCTTGGGTGTCGGAGATGAGGGAGGTGAGATCGACGGCCGTTTTGAGCTTGGCCTTCTCGGAGGAAAGACGAAAAACTTTGAGCCATGGCAGGGCCTTCTTGGACTCGCGGGCGACCCTGCGGTCAAAGGCGATGATGCATAGCTGGCCGGCGCGGGGCTTCCACGCTTCGAGTTCCGCAGCCAGCACCGGCACCACCTCTGGGCCGCATTTGATTTCGAGGAAGAATCGTTTTGTACCCAGCGGGAGGGTGGCAAGAGCCTCGGCCAGAGTCGGGATCTTCTCGCCTGCGAACTCGGGTGCCTTCCACGATCCCGCGTCCAGTTCACGGAGTTCGGCCAGAGTCGATTCCGCCACCACCCGGTTGACGCCGGTGGTGCGCTGGGTGTCTTTGTCGTGAATCACCGCGATCTGACGATCCGAGGTGAGGTAAAGGTCCAGTTCACAGGCGTCGGCTCCAGCGGCCCAGGCACGATTGAAGGCGGCGACGGTGTTTTCCGGCGCAACGGCCGAATAGCCCCGATGGGCAATGATTTCCGTGGCCTGAAGAGGAGCGTGCATGAGGAGGCAAAGGGTCAGACAGGCGTGAAGGCAGAAGTGTTTCATTGGAAACAATGATCTTGGCGGCAAATCCGACCGATGAGAAGCCGTAGTTGTGAGAAGGTCATGCGAATGAATGATAATTCACCGTGGGTACTGATCATGGCCTTGGCCATGTTTGGCACCAAGGTCGATGCGGCACGGTTCAACGTGCTTTTCATCGCTGTCGATGACATGCGGCCCGCGCTCGGTTGTTACGGTGACCCGGTGGCAGTGACGCCGCACATTGATGCTTTGGCGGCAGGAGGAACGATCTTTCTGCGGGCGTATTGCCAGCAGTCGGTGTGCAATGCCTCACGCGCTTCCATCATGACGGGTCGTCGTCCGGACACGACGCAGGTGTTCGACCTGAAAACCCATTTCCGGGAGGCGCTGCCGGATGTGGTGACTCTTCCCCAGCGATTTCGAGAGGCCGGTTACCGGTCGCTGTCGGTGGGGAAGATTTATCACGGTGCCAAGGGCTATGCGTTTGGAAACGGGATCGATGACGATCCGTCGTGGAGTGAAAATCCCTGGTTTCCCCGTCTCGACTACTACCACACGGACGAAGGCATTCACATCGCCGAGGAGTGGTATGAGGCACATCGAGTGGCACTGGCCAAAGCGTATCCGCAGCTTGGGACGCCGGACGCCACCTGGCGGGATGCGGTGGTGCGGGGCTTGCCGTGGGAGTCCCCGGACGTCGTGGACGACGAGCTCGCCGACGGACAGATCGCCGCGAAGGCAGTGGCATACCTGCGCGAATGTGCCGACCGAGACGAGCCGTTCTTTTTGGCCGTGGGCTTTCTCAAACCGCATGTCCCCTTTGTGGCACCCAAGCGCTATTTTGATCTGCACCCGCCGGAATCGATCCCTCCCGTGCCGAATCCGTTCTTCCCCCACGGCGCACCGGGCTTCTCCCATCTCGATTCTGCGGAGATGCGGGTCTATCACGGCATTCCCCCGCGCCGTGGACAGTCGGTGGCGGATGACGAGCGGACCCAGGAGATGCGCCGGGCCTACCATGCCTGTGTGAGTTTCGTCGATGCTCAGGTCGGCCGATTGACCGCAGCCTTGGAGGAACTCGGGCTGGAGGAGGACACCATCGTCTGCCTTTGGGGCGACCACGGCTACCACCTCGGGGAGAACGGGATGTGGTGTAAGCAGACCAACTTTGAGCTGTCCTGCCATTCTCCGCTGATCCTACGGGTGCCGGGGCAGGCGAATCCAGGAGCGCGAACCCAGGCGCTGGTCGAATTCGTGGATGTAATGCCAACGCTCTACGACGCTTGCGGTCTTTCCGCCGATGAGGCCGCCGAGGGTACCAGTCTGCTGCCGTTGATGAAGGAACCAGATCGCCCTTGGAAGAAGGCGGCTTTCTCGCAGTACCCCCGAACCCTAGAGAAAGTGGGAGCGGTGATGGGCCGGTCCATGCGGACGGATCGCTGGCGGTTCACGGAATGGCGAGATGAGCCTGGAACCTTTCGGATGGTGGAACTCTACGACATGCTCAACGATCCGATGGGAAATGAGAACGTGGCGAAGCGTGAAGACCATGCTCGTTTGATCCAGAGCCTCACCCGGCAACTGAGGGCGGGTTGGAAGGAGGCGCGGCCATGAGGACAAGATTCCTTGGGTTCATACTCTGGGTGGGCTTGGCCCCCGGTGTGGCTGGTGCAGAACACCCCAACTTTCTGATTATCATCGCCGAGGACATGAGTCCAAACCTGGGCTGCTACGGCGATTCCGACGTCCAGACGCCGAATCTCGACGCCCTCGCTGCGCGGAGCGTGAAATACACACGCGCCTACACGGCGACGGGCGTGTGCGCGACCTCGCGATCGTCCATCATCACGGCGATGCATCCATCGTCCATTGGCACGCAGCACATGCGCAGCCGCGTCGTTCTTCCGGCGTCGATTCGCCCCTACCCAGCTTATTTGCGAGAGGCGGGCTATTTTTGCGTCAATCGCGGGAAGGAGGATTTCAATTTTGAAACCCCACCAGGAGTTTGGGATGCCAAGGGTTGGAAGGCGTCGGACTGGACGCACGCCAAACCGGGGCAGCCTTTCCTCGCCATCTTCAATTTTTCCGACACGCATGAGAGCCGCCTGTGGAAGAAGGCACGGACGCGCATGGTGGACGACAGCCGACTGATGGAAGGGGGAGGCATCGACCCATCCCAGGTGTCACCGCCGGCTTACCTGCCGACGGATGATCCGAAGGTCAGGGCTGAGTGGGCTCGATACTGCGATCTCGTCAGCCTGATGGACGAGCAATACATCGGACCGCTGTTGAATCGACTCGTCCAGACGGGTGCAGTGGATGACACCATCGTGGTGTTCTGCTCGGATCATGGGGCGCCGTTTCCCCACGCCAAGCAATGGATCACCGAAGCCGGAACTCGCGTTCCCCTGCTGGTTCACTTCCCCAAGAACTGGCAGCATCTGGCGCCGGGTGCGCCTGGTACTGAACAGGACCGGTTGTTGAGCCTGATGGATTTGGGACCTTCGATTCTCAGCCTCGCCGCCGTCTCGATCCCGGACCACATGGAAGGCCGCGCTTTTCTCGGAGCAAATGAGGTGTCGCCGCGAGAATACTTGTACTTCACGCGGGATCGCATGGATGAGCGAATCGATTTCATTCGTGCAGTGAGAGATCGGCGTTTTCGCTATGTCCGCAATTTCATGCCGCAGGTGCCGTCATTTCCATGGTTGGACTACATGGAGCAACTGGAGGCCTCGAAGGCCTTTCGCCGCATCCAGGCGGGTGGCGAGCTTGGACGGTTTGGGGCCTTTCTCGCACCTACCAAACCCGGCGAAGAGCTCTACGATCTTGAAGCGGATCCGAGTGAGGAACACAACTTAGCGTTTGAACCCGCTCACGCGGCCACGTTGAAGCGCTTTCGGGGGGCGCTCCAGGACTGGATGTTGGAAACGCGGGACAGTGGCTTTTTGCCCGAGCAAATCCTGCTGGAGGCCGAGGAATCTGCGGGGTCGATCCACGCCTTCTGTCATGACGAGGCACGCTATCCATTGAGGAAGCTGATCGTCGAAGAGCTCCAGATGGACGACGCCAGTGAGGTGATTCGTTACTGGGCGGCCTTGCGGTGTGGGAAACCGGAGGCACTGCGGACTCGCCTCGCGGAAGAAGTGTCTCCCGAGGTCAAGGTTGCGGTGGCGTGGTCGCTCGCGCGCCTCACGAACAACCTTGAGGCCATTGACATTCTGACGTCTGCAGCGCAATCGGAGCGTTCATGGACCCGGTTGCTGGCGCTCAATGCGCTCGACTACCTCGGCGAGAACGCACGTCCTGCCCTGCGGGTTTTGAAAAAAATCGCAAGTGCGGAGGAAACCCCAGACAATCTCTATGATCGATGGGTGGTCGAGCACCTTCTACGTCAATTGGAGGGCGGGGAGTGATGCGGTGCTCCGGTCTGCCAAACGCTTTCGAGTCCATCGTGAGAGGAAATTTATGAAAAACCTACGCTACTCCATCGCCATCCCACTGACGCTGCTGACCGCGCTCGGCTGGGTCTGGGCTCAATCTCCCGCGCCAGCCACGGCCACCGCTGGATTGGCCAAGGTGGACATCACTCCGCCGGTTCCGGTGCGCATGTGCGGATACGCTTCGCGGTTGATGGAAGGTGAGCCGGCTGAAGGACGGTTGTTCGCCCGGGCGCTCGCCTTGGGTGGTGCCGACGGCAAGGTCGCGGCGTTGGCCATCACGGTGGAGTTGCTGGGCATTCCAAAGTCGCTCGCGGACCGAGTGTTCGCACGCGTGCATGAGCGCTTCGATTTGCCCCGCGAACGGTTCATGATTTCCGCGACGCACACGCACGGGGGCCCATCCCTGACGGACTTCATGCAGGAATTGCACTTCTGTACACCCCTGTCGGATGAGGAGAAGGCGCACATCGACCAGTACACGGATTGGTTGGTGGACCAGCTTGAAGCTGTTGCGATTGGCGCCGTTGAGGGACGTTTGCCAGCCACGTTGTCGTGGGGAGAGGGCAAGGCCACCTTCGGAATGAACCGGCGTACGATTCGCGACGGCAAGTGGGTCTCCATGAAGCCAAATCCGGATGGCCCGGTGGACCACGCATTGCCTGTGTTGATCGTGAGACGTTCCTCAGACAGCTCGGTGCTGGGCACCTTTCTCAGCTATGCCTGCCATTTCACTTCGTTCAGTCCGCCGCGTCAGGACTTTCATGGAGACTGGGCGGGAGCGGCGGCGGCGGAAATCGAGCAGCGTCACCCCGGTGCGGTGGCCTTGTTGGCCGCGGGTTGTGGCGGGGACATCAATCCCGATCCACGGACGCCGGATGCGGGACCGTTTGTCGAAGCCCACGGACGAGAAATTGCCGACCAGGTGGATGCCTTGCTGTCGGGAGAAACCGAAGCGACTCCGGTCGCCTCCGTGCCGGTTTGCAATCTCAAGGTGATTCGAGTGCCACTGGCCTTCGTTCCAGATCGGGACCATCTGAACGGGTGGGCTCAGTTGGGGAAGAAGGATCCTCGCCGCGCCTTTTATGGCCAGGTTTGGTTGGATCGGCTGGATCGGGGGATGACGGTGCCAAAGGACTTTGAGTATCCCGTTCAAACGTGGCGCTTTGACGGGATCGACAACCGACCCGGAGTGACGGCCGTGTTCCTCGCAGGCGAGGTGGTGGTGGAGTACGGATTGCGATTGAAACGTGAGCTCGACTCGGCGAAGAGGCGTTATTGGGTGATGGCCTATGCCAACGATGCGCCGGGTTACATCGTCACCCGCCAACAGGTGGCCGAGGGTGGCTACGAGCCTGTGAACTCCAACATCTCCTATGACAAGACGTCCCGCATGGCACCCGAGGCCGAAGACATCATCATCAAAGCCGCGGAAGATCTCGCTCTTGGCGGGGAATGACAAATCCATCTGAAACGCGACATGAACAGAAACTGGATTATCGGGTGTGCTTGGGTTGCGGGTGCCTGTGGTGGTTTGGCGTTGGCGGAAATGCCGTCGCCTCTTGGGCCGGATGAGGCTCTCGCATCCATCATGATGCGACCGGGGATGGAGGTGGAGCTGGTCGCCGCTGAGCCGCTGGTCGTGGACCCGGTGGGTTTCGACTGGGGGCCTGACGGGCGCCTTTGGGTGGTGGAGATGCGGGACTACCCCAACGGGTTGACGTGGAACCAGCCGGACGATCCGATGAACGAACCCGGCGGCCGGATCAAGGTGCTGACCGACACGAATGGCGACGGACGCTACGACGAGGCGCAGGTGTTTCTGGACGGTCTTGGCTATCCCTCGGCGGTCAAAGTCTGGGGCAAGGGTGTGCTGGTCACGGTGGCTCCGCAGATCCTGTATGCGGAGGACACGGACGGCGACGGCGTGGCGGACAAACGCGAGGTTTGGTTTGAAGGCTTTGCCCGTTCAAACCAGCAGCATCGGGTCAATGGTCTCGTCTGGGGACTCGACAACTGGCTGCACGTGGCCAACGGCGACGGCGGTGGTGTCATTCGCTCCGGTCAAACGCGCGATGAGGTGGACATTCGCGGCAACGACCTGCGCATCGATCCCTTCACCGGTCGAATTGAGCTTCTTTCGGGTCGGACTCAATGCGGCCGCTATCGCGACGACTGGGGCAACTGGTTCGGCTGCAACAACAGCAATCCGCTGTGGCACTATCCGCTGCGGTTCGACTACCTCGCTCGCAATTCGCTCGTCTCCGTACCGCGCGCCTATGTCGATGTCCCTGTGGAGCCGGGCGCGGCACCCGTGTATCCGGCCAGCGAGACACTGGAGCGTTTCAACCAACCCGACCGCGCCAACCGGTGGACCTCGGCCTGCGGACCGACGATCTACCGGGACGACTGGCTGGGCGCGGAGTTCACAGGAAACGCGTTCATCTGCGAACCGGTGCACAACCTCGTCAGCCGGCAGGTTCTTCGTCCCAAAGGCTCCTCGTTTACCTCGGACCGGTCGGAAGACGAACGTTCGAGTGAGTTCATGGCTTCCATCGATCCGTGGTCGCGACCGGTCTCGGTGCGGACCGGACCCGACGGCGCGCTGTGGGTGGCGGACATGTATCGCCTGGTCATCGAGCACCCGGAGTGGATTCCGACCGACTGGCAGAGGAAGCTCGACATTCGGGCGGGCAGTGATCGCGGGCGGATCTATCGTGTCTTCCCGAAAGGAAAACGCCCCGCGCCCTTGCCCAGGCTGGATGCGCTCGACGCTGGAGAGCTCGTGGCGCAACTCGAGAGTCCCAATGGTGTCGTCCGAGATCTTGCACATCAGATGCTGCTTTGGTCGAAGGTGGACGTCGCCGAGGAGGCGCTGCGAGACATGCTGAAGAACGGTGGGCGAGCGACGGCGCGTCTTCATGCTCTGAGTGTTATGCGCGGCCTGGACAAACTCACGGACGCCGACGTCGTTGGGGCGCTCCACGATGCGCATCCCGCCGTCGCGCGGCTGGCGCTTCGCCTTGCTGGCGACCGGGTCTCCTCGGAGGCGCTGGTGGACGCGGCGAAACCCCGCCTTCAAGACGCCTGGTTCACTCAGGAGCTGGCGGGCGTGCTCGGAAACCACGGTGACGCTGCCAGCACGCGTATGCTGGCGGCGATCCTCCTGATTCATCGCACCGACGCCTATGTCACGGCCACCGCGCTGAGTTCCGTTAGCGCCACCAATATCGATGCCTTGGTCTCGCTTCTGACGCGCGCCTACACTGACGTCACCGGGTTTCGCGCAGAACTGGCGGCGTTGGGCTTCACCGCGAAGGCTCCGCCGGATTCGCTCATGAAGTCGCTCGCCTCCATGGCCGTGGCTTGGGAGAAACCGGTGGCAATGGAGCGCTGCGTCGGTGCCCTTGTGGCGAGTGATCGCTTTCCCTCCTGGAAACTCGCGTTGCTGACGGGATTGCTCGAAAGCGGAAAGTCGCTGCCAGACCTTGCGCCGGATGAAAGCACCCAGACGAAGCTTTCGAACTTGCTGGTCAAGGTGCGACCGTTGATCCGGGACACCTCGCTCGATGTTCAAGTGCGTGTGGCCGCGCTGCGATTGCTGGCCTGCCCGGCGGTGCTCGACCCGGCGACCGACGTCGAGCTCTGCGCGAATCTGCTGACGCCGCAGGAATCGCCGGAGCTGCAATCGCAGGCGTTCGCGGTGCTGGGGCGCATGACTCACGCCGACGTCGGGAAGCAACTGGTGTCGCGATGGGCCGGTCTTCCCCCGACGGCGCAGACTCAGGCGCAGAGCCTGCTGGTGCGACGACCGCTGTGGTCTGCGGAACTGCTGGATGCCCTGGAGGCGAATCGGATTCCGCGCAACCAGATCGACGTGGCGACTCGGCAGCGCCTCCTGAAGTCGGGCGATGACACGATCCGATCCCGGAGCGAAGGCCTGTTCGCCGTAGCGAGCAGCGAGAGTCGCGAGCAGGTGCTGGCAGCCCATGCGGACGTGCTCTCTCTGAAAGGCGACCCCGCTGCGGGAAAGACGGTGTTTGCCACGGCCTGCATCGCCTGCCATCGCGCGGAAGAAGTGGGCAACGCGATCGGACCGGATTTGGCTGCCCTGACCGACCGTTCCCACGAATCGATGCTCACGGCGATCCTCGATCCCAACCGGGCAGTGGAGGACAAGTTCCGGATGTGGTCCGTCACCCTGGCCGACGGCAGCGAATGGTCCGGGCTGATCGGAGATGAGTCGGCGGGAAGTGTGAGTCTGCGGCTCGCCGATGGCAGTGACCACAGGCTTCCCCGAGCTTCGATTGCCAAAATGACGTCGCTCAGGGTCTCGCTGATGCCCGAGGGTCTTGAAGCGGTGCTGAGCCGTGAACAACTTGCCGATGTGATTGCCTACGTAGGATCGTTGGGCCAAGATACTGCGGCGGGACCAGCACTGTCGGCCCGAGTTCGGCCCGACAGCTTGGGGGTTATTCGATTGAAAGCCTCCCACTGCAAGTTTTCCGGCGACCGCTTGGAGTACATGCCCGATTTCGACGCGCTGGGTTGGTGGACGTCGGCCAAGGATCGCGCCGCGTGGACGGTGGCGCTGGACCAGCCCGGCCGCTACCGCGTGGAGTGGGAGTACTCCGTCAGTCCAGAGGCGGCCGGGAACGCCTGGAAGCTCCTCGCCAGCGGGCGGAAAGTTCTGGGCGGTGCCGTCAGAAGCACCGGTGCATGGGAAACGTTTCAAACACAAACACTCGGGGAGCTCGACCTTCCCGCAGCGGACACGGAGATCGTGTTGAAGTCCGACGGTGAGGTGACGAAGGCTCTGCTCGACCTGCGCGAGATTCGGTTGGTACCGGTGGAATGATCAGCCCTTGCCCTGCAGCAGCATCTTCACGCCGAAGACGACGAGAACGATGCCGAAGCCTCGGGTGAGGGCGTCGTTGCTGAGGTTCTTCAGCCAGCCGGCTCCGAAGTAGGCGAAGGTGGCGGCGGAGATCGACGTGATGAGGACCAGCTTCCAGTGGATGTAGTCGGACTTCGCGTTCTGGACCGTGGCCATGATCGCCGTGGGGATGATGATGGCGAGAGAGGTGGCGACAGCATGCTTTTGTGGAAGCGCCAGCAGCAGTACAAAGGCGGGCACCATGACAACACCCCCACCGACGCCGCACAACGCCGCGATGACGCCGCTGATGATGCCAATGCCGAGGGCGGTGAAAATTTCTACAGCGGGCATGGTGAAGAGGAGAGAGGTCAGGCGGCGAGGCGTTTGGGTCGAGTCGAGGTGAGGATGCCGATGAGCAGGCGCTCGAGGACGAATTTGTTGTCGAGCTGCGTGGTGACGAGACGGGCGTTGGCTTCGAGGCAGGATTTGTAGGCGGCGTGAAGCTCTTCGAGGGTGTAGTTCCGCGTTTCGCCAAGGGCGAGGAAGAGCGGGTAGGCATTGAAGCCGCTGCCGTCTTTTTTGCGGGGAAGGTGGGCGGTGGCGGAGGGTGGCAGGCCCTCGAGCGCGGTGCAGAAGGAGTTGTAGTTTCCAGCGCGAATCTTGTAACGGGAGCCGAGTTCTTTCACCAGCAAGAGACTGCGCACACGAGGCACGATGGCGGCGAGCAGAATGCCGACCGCGTTCTGGCCCTGGTAGAGGAGGGTGTCGATGAGGTGCAGGGCGCGGGGGAGATCCCGCGCGCCGATGGCGTTGCCGACCTCCCAGATGACGCCCGCGCGACTCTCGGAGACAAGGCCGCGAACGGTGCGGAGTCCTGCGCGGCGCCGTTCGCCCAGATAGAGATCGATCTTCTCGATCTCGTTCTCAAGCTGCCGGGTGTCGTCACCGCACATTTGGACGAGCAGTTCGAGGGCGCCGGTCTCGAAGGTGAGCCCGAGTTCGCGGGCCTTCTTCGACGCGTGGCTGAGGACGGCGCCCTCCCAACCGGCGCGGCTGGTGTCGGGTTTGTCGTGAAATTCCGGCGTCGCCAGCTTGGTGAGGCGCTTGTAGGCGGATCGGCGTTTGTCGAGGGCGGTGGCACTGAGGACAAACTTGATTTCGTTCGGCAGGTCCGCCTCGATCACGTCGAGGATGTTTTCCATGCCAGTGACGGACGCCTCGGCTCGGCCGGTGACGCTGTCGCCAAGGAAGTTGGCGTTCTTCAGCCAGACGACCTTGCCACCCCCGAAGAAAGGCAGGGTCTGGAGGGCTTGAGTGACCTGGTTGCAAATCTGGCCTGCGTGTTCGGCGTTGTCGGCGGCCCCGTCGATGATGTCGTTTGAAAAATCGCCCGCGTCGGCTGGCGTGAGCTTCTGAACTTGCCGAAGGGCGGCTTCTTTCACACGGGCTTCATCGGTTCCTGCGAAGAGGAAGATGTTGCTGGCGGTGGGGCGCTTGCGGGGCGGCATGGGGAATCGATGGACGCAATCCGGGTGGAGAGCAAGTTTCCACGACGGAGGATTGACCGCTCGTGAGCGGGAGCGGAGGTTTTGGGATGGTATGGACGCAGTCGCAACGTGAAGCACTCTTTGATTTGATCACTCTGGCGACGTATGCGGATGCGCATCTGTCGCTGAAGGAGGAGGCGCTGATGGAATCGATCCTTCTGACCGAAGGTTGGGAGTCGCCGTATCCGAAAGCGTTGTTTTTGGATCGCTCACGCGCGAGGGCCAGAGACGTGATCGAAAATGAGGCGTCGATGGCGTCCTACATCAAAGAGCGTGTGCAATGCTTCGATACACAGCAGTCTCAAAACGTGATGATGGACACGATTCGCAATGTGATCGCCCGGGACGGCCTCGTGACCGAGGAACATGTGTTCCTGGTGCGGCTGAACGATGCCTTCCCCAAGGTCCAGCCGTGACTCAGAGGCCGGGAGGGCGATCAGAAACACTTCGCGTTGGAGTGGTACCCTCTCCAAGTCCTGGGATGCTCGGATCGGAAACGACCGATGGGTCGAAGTAAAATCCGCCCCGGACACTGATGTCGCCATTGGCCGCAGTGATCATCGCGGGCCGGTCGCCGTCAAGCTCGCGGTAGTAGACCCGCTTTTTCAACTCGCCATCCGGTGAGATGAGGGCGTGGCAGAAGATTTTTGGGGCAGCGAGGAAGAAGACATGGAGGTTGTTTTTCGAGTCGATGGTGATTTGGGGGTCGAGCACGAGGCTCACAGGCCCGAGCTGAAAGGTGGCCACAGGGAGGCGACTGCGTTCGTCAACGATTCGGGCATAGAGGGAGGTGGAGTCTGAATCGCGGTGAATGAGGACGGCCATGTTGTGAATCCGGCCTGCACGTTTGAAGCCCTCGGGAACGCCAACGGGCTCTTCCCACATGACGGTGGCATCGACGATGGTGAACTGGACGCGGTTGGACTCGTAGTACTGTGTGCTCGCGGGATGGATCACGGAGGCGGTCATGCCGTAGGTGCCGATCTCTGAGAGGGCAAAGGAATCCGTGAGGCGGATTTTCTTGGAAACGGTGGTTCCTGCCTTCAGGATGAACGGCTGTTCTCCATCGATGTCGAGCGGAGGAAAGGTGCGGCCGTCGGTGTTGGAAATGCTGAAGCTGAGCCAGCGCTTTTGACCCGGGGCATCGAGGTACACGTCGGCACCGGAGCGGTTGTTGATCGTGACGGTGGCGACGATGGGTTCCATGGCGACGAAGGTGCGCCTTGGAATCTCCAAGCTGATCGCGTACTGGGCGGTTGCAGGGGCGAGCATCCCAAGGATGAAGAGCAGGACGAGACCTGGAAGAGCCCGGTTGGATCGAGGGGGGAAAGACGTTTTCATGGAACTGAAGGCGGGTTAAGGATAGCGGAACGGGGGATCAGGAGGAAGGAGGAACATCGGAAGCAGTGCGGATGCCCCGGGCGAGGGTGGCTTCTTCAGCCGAATTCGCGAAGAAACGGCTGGTGAGGAGTTCCTTGCTCATTTCGAGAGCAAAGTGGCCCCCGCGCGCCACGGGGACGCGGAGGTCGGGAAACTCGGGATGGGAAGGCCACGGTGCGTCACCGGTCTCGCTGGTGGTCCATTCCTGAACGTTGCCGGTCATGTCACGGACGCCATAGGGGCTGGTGTCCGCGGTTTCCCGATCCACGGGTGCCCAGAGGTTGTAGCCATCGCTCAGACCTCCGTTTTTCCCGGAGGCCACATAGTCATCTCCCAGATTGGCGGCATCGGCACGGCGATCATTGCCCCAGGCGTAGATGTTTCCCGTGGGACCACGGGCCGCTTTTTCCCATTCCTCTTCGGTCGGCAAGCGTCGGTTTCGAGACCTCGCATAGGCGTAGGCATCCCACCAATCCACTTGGGTGATGGGGGTGTCGAGTCCGATGGGTTGACCATTGAACGAGGCCCCTGTTTTGGCCGCTGCAAAGTAGTCCTCCCAGCCGATGGGAACGTGGCTGGTTTTTTGGGGCGGTTGTTCGGGGTGATCGTAGCGCGTTGGATCTCCCGTTTTCAGGGCGCTGAGAAACTCGGCGTATTCGCCAATGCTGACCTCGTGACGGCTGATCCAGAAGTCGGGCAGTTTGCGGCGGCTTTTGACTCCGTAGATGAACGGTCCAGCCGGGATGAGGACGAGATCCTCGGAGACGGCCACCGGGGGAGTATCGCCTGTGGTGTCGGTTCCGCCGACGCCCGCTCCAATGATGGCCACGATGATGGCGGCGACCGCGACGGCCGCAAATGCCCAGGTGCTCTGGCGGCGGCTGTCTGGGTTTCGCCCTTCTTCCGCCTCAATCTTTCGCATGATGCTGCGATCATGAAGATCCTCGCGGACGTTGATGATGGCCTTGTGGAGTCCGGCCCAGTCCTGTTTTTCGAGACTGAGGGACAGGGCAAGGCCGCGCGCTTTCCCTTCGCGTGCGACGCTTCGGACCATGCCCAGAAAGTGCTTCACGTCGGTCCGATGGTCGCGCTGCTGTGCCACAGGCGGACGAAAAAGGTTCACAATACTGGCCTGATCTTCTTCGTCGAGGTAGATGTCGCGGGCGTGCAGGTTGCGATAGTGAAGTCCGCGTTCGACCGCGTAGTGGAAGGCCTCGGCGACTCCGAAGATCAGATCAGCCACCCCTCGTTCACCCAGTGTCTCCCCGGTGGCGCGCATTTGCTCGATTGAGCGCCCTCGGGGGAGCTCCCGGGTGTAGAACACGTAGCCGTCGATCTCCCCAGCGGCATACAGGGGCGCGATATGGTCGTGAGTGAGGGAGGCTTTGATTCGTTCCCGCTCCTTGAATCGAGCGAGCGCATCGTTGTCCTTCACGCGTTCCGGTTTGAGGAGGACGAGGCCGACAGGCCGCTGAACCTCAACTTGGATCGCGATGTAGGTTTCGGCGTCTTTTTCCACGGACAGCCGTTCTTCGATCTGGTAGTCGCCCAACATGGCTCCGTGAGCCAGGACCGGAGCTGGCAGGTCGTCGCTGCCATCATCGCCGTCCTCGCGGATGGCTTGGACACGAGCGAGGAGTTTTTCCACCGAATAGGGTGCGTCGATCAGGAGCGGGGTGTCCGACACTTCGGCTTCGTAACCGGCAAGATCGTAGCGGGTGGTCAACAGCACACGCGCGTCATCAAACCGCGACAGAACGGCATCGCGCAGAGGGAAACCGGTCTTGCGACTGTCGAAGACCGCCTCCGTGATGAGGAGGTCGAGGTGTTCGAGGGCAGCCAGTTGAAACTCGGCGTCGGCAGGCTCGCCTGCTTCCAGAACGGTCCAACCTTGTTCACGCAGTGCCCGGGCGCGTTCGCGGCGCAGGTCGGCGTTGGAATCCACGAGGAGAATCGTCATTCAGAGGGGCCGTGACGGCAGGACTACTGCGACACGGGAGGGAGAAGGGTGTTCTCCGGGCCCGCGACATGGGGCTGGGGAGAGGCGAAATCCAGCAGATCGTCCGGCGCGGCGGCCACGTCCTGGAGGCGGTGCTGGTAGTAGAGCTTCACCACATAACCGTGGTAGGACCGGCGTCCATGCGCCTGAAGCTCCGTTTCGCTGAGTTGGGGGAGATGGTACACGATATCGAGCATTTCCTCGCCACTGCCCGCCCAATCGACGGGTGGGGCGATCCACGTCGAGATCGGTTCGTCGGCGATGGTGAGTTCGACCTTTTGGCCGTTCACACGATCAAAGAAAAACACATCGATATCGACTTTCTGCGTGTCAACGGGGTTGGCGGATTCACGGATGATGGGGACGCGGAGCACGTAGCGCTCACCCAAGGTGACGGAAGTATCTCGGGAAATGAGGCAGGTGCCCAGGCGAAGCGAGCGATTGGGATCCACGGTGGGCAGGATGGGCGTCAGCCCTGAGCCGACGGAGGTCGAAGAGTCGTCTCCGGGCAGCGCGCTGCCGCTGAGTTTCCGGGAGGCCATGACGTAGTGCCTCCCGCCCTTCTGGGCTCCCAATGCCTCGACGAGTTTCCAAGATGCCCTCGCCTTGTCATTGAGGCCCATTTTTTCATAAGTCAGGGCGGTCTCCGCGATGATCGCCGGTTCGTCGGGAACTTCCAAATCGGCGCGTCTCAAAGTTTCGAGGGCACCCTGAGTGTCACCGATCTCGCGCACTTCACGGGCGATCCGGATGAACTCATCCACCTTGTTGATGGGTGCAAAGCCCGCTGCTGGAGAAGACGGGGGCGTGATGGACGCACCACTGGTCGGTGTTGGGGTGGGAACTGGAGCCGAACTCGCAGCGGGCATGGCCGGGGTCTGAACGGGAATGGGCATTGGCGGAGGGTTGCCACTGGAAAGTGCCAGGCTTCCCACCGCAGGAGGGCCGCTTGGCGCAGGGGCTGGAGCCACGGATGGGGTGGCTGGTGCCCCGGCCATGAGGGAGCCGGGAAGCGGAGGGCTGATCGCGGCACTGACGGCCGTGGGTGGCGGAGCGATGACCTGCAACTGGCCGGGCTCCGGCACGGCAGAGGTGGGAGTTTCGCTGGTGGGGCGCGAGTAGTCAGGGGCAGCCGCTTTGTTCTGCGTGGCGTTTCCGGTGATGGAATACCGGGCGACGAGGATGACCTGAATGACGGCCAGGATGCAGAGGAGCGCCCACGCCACCGAGGAGGCGCGGCCGACATCGGCTTTGAGGATGTGGGACTGGTTCGCCATTCCGTTGATGAAAGAGTGGCGTATGGTACGGTTTGCGCTTCCCAGTGTCAATGATTCAAGGGGTAGGTTGCGATTCGGCCCCGGCGCTTCTTCAGAAGCCCGGCGATGCCCGGCTGCGGGCGGTGCCTATCCCATTCACCGCGCCGGAGGTGGCGCGACGCTTGGAACGGCTGGGCGGTCTTGTGTGGTTGGATTCAGCCGTGGGCGGATCCAGAGGCAGTGGCCACTCGATCCTAACCGCAAACCCCGTCGAGATTCTCCGGGGTTCGATCCATGAGGAGGCGGACTGGGAGAAGGTAACCTGTCGCTTGGCGGCTTATTGTGAAAGCCAATCTGATCCAGAGGGGCTGCCTGCCGGAGGTCTGTTTGGCTGGGTGGGGTATGAGGGAGATTTTGTGCTGGGGGTTTATCCGCAGGTGCTGATTCTCGATCACGCGAGCGGCCATTGGCTTGAGCGCGGCCAGTTGTCGTCGGCATTGGACGAAACGCCATTTGTCTCAACCGCCGATGTGCCGACGCTCGACTTTCGTGCGTCGGTTGAGAGGGAGTCGTTTCTGACCGGCATTCGTCGCGCTCAAGAGTACATCGCGGCAGGCGATATCTACCAAGTGAACCTCGCCTATCCATGGGAAGCTGTTTGGCCAAAATCGGCGGCTCCGCTGGCGCTCTATGATCGGCTCCGATCGGTGTCGCCGGCTCCTCACGCCGCCTACTTGGACCTGGAGGGCACTCGTGTGCTGTCGGCCTCTCCCGAGACGTATTTGCGCATGAGTGGTCGCCACATCGCCACCCGTCCGATCAAGGGTACCCGACCGCGTTTTCCTCAAGATCCTGCGCGTGATCGCACCTCACGGGACGAGTTGCTCGCCTCGGACAAAGAACGTGCCGAACTGCTGATGATCACCGATCTGGAGCGGAACGATCTGGGACGGGTCTGCGAATTCGGCAGCGTCCATGTGCCCGAACTCTGGGAGGTCGAGAGCTTCGCGCAGGTCTATCACTTGGTCTCGACCGTCGAGGGACGCCTGCGGGAGGATGTGGATCACGCGTCGGCGTTTCGCGCCTGCTTCCCTGGCGGCTCCATTACCGGTGCACCCAAAAAGCGCGCCATGGAGATCATTGCCGAATTGGAGTCGCACCCTCGTGGAATCTACACCGGGGCCGTGGGTTACTTTGGTTTCAACGGAGAGAGCCAGTGGAACATCGCCATTCGAACGGCGGTGCAGCAAGGTGATCGGATTCGCTTCCATGTCGGGTCCGGCATCGTGGCCGACTCGGTGCCCGCTCACGAACACGAAGAAACCCTGCACAAAGCGGCGGGGATTCTTTCCGCAGCCCGGCAGGGTTTTGAGTGAAATGAGTCTCAGGGACCCGGGGTGAGAGCGACTACTCGCGATCCACCGAGAAGCTTCCCGCGCCTGTGAAGAACAGAGTCACATAGCTGACGAGGTAGATGAGGGCCAGTTCGCCCGGCTTGTCTCCGCCGACCTGTCCGCTGTGCGCCACAAAGAAGGCCACGCCCATGGTGATGGCGAGGTTCAGAGCGGCGAATCGCGTGAGGAGACCGATCACCAGCAGGCCCGAGCAGACCAACTCGGCGAAGACAGCCAAGCCGAGGCAGATGTTGGAAGGGATGCCGAACAGGCTGACAAATTTGGGAGCCATCGTCTCAAAGTTTTGGAACTTTCCAAGGCCATGCTGAAGCAGCATCGTCAGACCCACCACAAGGCGCATGATGAGAAGGCCGAAGCTCGGCGAGCGGGGAATGAAGGAAAGGTTGAGGAATTTCATGGTTGAGTCGGGAGGTTGAGTTGATGAAGTGCCGACCATGCCGGAGGAATCCCCGCTGGTGCAAGGAGAAAGATGGAGGGGAAATCCCGAGGCTTGCCTTGGGAAAGGCGTTCTGGTGTAATCAGAGCGAACTCTAACTTCTTCCAATCATGAAATACCGCCTTTCTTTGCGCATCGTCACCCTTGCGATCAGCATGGGTGCTCTGGTTCTCGTCGGTCCTGCCGCAGGCAGGGAAAAGGATATCGGAGGTCTCTTCCAACAGGGTCGGGCCGCCTACTATCAGGGAAATCTGGAACTCGCCCGCGATTTGCTCAATCAAGTGATCTCCATGAAACCGGATCACTTCGAGACCAAGGCGCTCCTCGCCCAGATCAAAACCGCGATGGAGAAGTCCGGCGGCTCGTCGCTCAAGAAAAGATACAGCTCGGTCGTCATTCCCAAGCTGGAACTGGCCGAGGTCAATCTGACGGAGGCGCTGCAAGCGCTCACGATCCTCTCAAAAAACGCCAGCAACGGCGCGACGATCCCCAATTTCATCGTCAAGGACGCTGCCGCTGGCGACAAGTCCATCAGCCTCGTACTGAGTTCGATCCCTCTCGTGCAGGCCATCGACTACCTGGCCGATCTCTCAGGCACCAAGGCGGTTTATGACAACCATGCCGTGGTTTTCCACAGCAAGGCTGCAGCCGCGGTCAGCGTGACGGAGTAGCCTCGCTCGGTGGCTGCTCTCGTCGCGTCAGTGGGCTAAAATCTTGGTCTCTCCCTCGCTGCGGCCAATGATGACCGCGCCGCAGGAGTCGCTGAAGATGTTCACCGTGGTCCGGCACATGTCGAGCAGGCGATCCACGGCAAGGATGAGGCCGATGCCCTCGGCAGGCACGCCCGTGGCATTCAGGATGATGACGATGGCCACCAAACTGGCCGCCGGGATGCCCGCCACGCCGATGCTGGTGAGAAGCGCCAGCATGACGATGGTGAATTGGGCCACAAAGGGCATCTCGATCCCGTAGGCTTGGGCGATGAACATTGCCGCCACGCACTCGTAGAGGGCGGTGCCGTCCATGTTGATGGTGGCTCCGAGAGGCAGGACAAAGCTCGTCGTTCGATTCGAGACACCTGCCCGTTTCTCGACGCATTCCATGGAAACCGGCAGGGTGGCCATCGACGAGTCCGTGGAGAAGGCGGTGATCATCGCCGGGGTCATGGCCTTGAAATGCCGCCATGGCTTCACCCGGCCCAGCACGATGAGGAGGATCGGCAGGACGACCAAGGTATGGATGCCCAAGGCGAGAAGTACGGTCACCGCAAAGATCAGTACGGGCTGAATCGCCTCCATGCCCGTCGTGGCAAAGACCTTGGCGACCAAGCCAAACACCCCAATGGGCGCAAATTTCATCACCAGATCCGTGATGGACAGCATGATGTCGTTCACCGCCTTCCAGAAATTGACCATCAGTTCGCGGCGGTCGTCGCTGAGCTGGTTGGTGAAGTAACCGACCAGCAGGGCGAAGAAGATCAGCCCGAGCATCTGCATCTCGGCGGCGGCTTGAAAGACATTTGGGGGAACAAGCCGCAGGAAGACCTCCACGACATCTCCGGCAGATCGTCCACTGACCTGTTCCAGCTTGGCGTCCGTTTCCGCACTGAGTTCGACGCTGTGGTGCAACGGTTCGCCATCGACGATGCCTGGCTGCATGAGATTCACCATCGCCAGCCCGATCACGATGGCGAAAAAGCTGGTGAGCATGTAGTAGCCCATGGTCTTGACCCCAAGCCGCCCGAATCCATCCGTCGAACCCAGCCCTGCGACACCCACGACAATCGAGGCGAAAACCAGGGGCACGATGAGCATCTTCAGCCCGTTCATGAACAGGGTGCCCAAAAAGTCGTAAATCGAAAGAAGCGGGATTCCCAGCAGGCTGCCCTCCTTGAAAGTCACACCGCACACCACCGCCAACACGAGGGCGATGAGGATTTGCCAATGGATCGCGATCTTTTTCATAGTGGATCATGGCCCCGTCTCAAAGGGCTCGTCCAGACTCAACCCCCGCCCCTGTCTGGCAAGCCTGAATTTTCCGGGCTTGAGGGATGCCCTTGGCTGTCGCCCACGAAAAAGCCCCGACCCTCGCCGTTCCCTCTCGGGAAAAACGAAAATCAGGGCTTCGAGGATCAACAACCGATCTGAGACGGCCAGCCGTGCCGGTCCGTGCTCAGACAGCTCCGCTCAGTGCAGACTACCGGCGCTGGTAGTACTGCTGGTAAATGTTTTCGTTGAGGCGGAGGCGGGCTTGGATGTCGGAGACGGCGGACGGCTCGGCTTCGAACTGCACGTTCACGTAGTAACCGGCTTCGCAGTGGCGAGGGTTGGTGGGGAACTTGTGCTTACCCTTTTGGTCGATTTGCTCAAGGGTGAGGCCGGCTTGCTCCATTTCACGGCTGATGCCGCTGACGATGGTTTCGACGGTTTCGTCCTTGCCGCGGGTGTCGAGGACGATCATGGCTTCGTATTTGCGTTTCATATCGAGTGGATGGTTGAGCGTGGGCTGTTGGGGTTGTTGGGTTTGAAAACGGGTCGGGCGCGGTCAGGCGTCCTCCTTGCGATTGAAGAGATTCATCGTGGCATCGAGGCCGGACTGCAAAAGGCTTTCCACCGCATCGGCTCCACGGGCGATCACGGCCTGAAGTTGGGGCTGCTCATCTGCGGAGAACTTGCCGAGGACGTGGCCGACCATCCGTTCGCCTTCCGGGCGGCCCTGCGCTCCGGCGATGCCGACCTTCACTCGGGGGAAGGCGTCCGTGGAAAGGTGTCGAATGAGGGAACGGATGCCATTGTGGCCCCCGGCGGAGCCTCCGCCACGGAGACGAAGACGCCCCAGTGGAAGGTCGACGTCGTCATAGACCACCGCCATTTCAGCAGGCTCAACTTTGAAAAAGCGACTCACTTGGGCCACCGCATTGCCGCTGTCATTCATGAAGGTCAGTGGCTTGAGCAACCAACCGCTTCCGAACTTGGCCACGGCGGCTTTCCAGCGCTTCTCCTCGGAGAAGGAGACTCCCAAACGTTGCGCAAGTTCGTCCAGCACCATGAATCCGATGTTGTGACGGGTGTCGCTGTAGTTCTTGCCGGGATTGCCGAGTCCGATGATGAGTTTGGTCTCAGGGGCTGAGGTCAACTCATCAAGGTCGGCGGTCACATCCGGGCTGGGAGCGTTCAGAGCTGGGGTTGATCAGCCAGCGGCTTCGGCTTCACCTGCGGCAGGCTCTGCTTCGGCGGCTGCGGTATCCGTGGTTTCCTCGGCCACACGTGGCTCAAGGCAGATCATCACGACAACATCGCTTTCAAGCACGGCGGACACGCCGGAAGGAAGGGGAAGATCGCCGATGTGGACGGATTTGCCCAACTCGAGATCGGTGACGTCCACTGGAATGCTGGATGGCAGGTCTTTCGGGAGACAGCGCACTTCCACCGTGTGGAGCATGACTTCCAACAGACCGCCTTGGCGGACACCGATTGGATCGCCTTGAGGCTCGACTGGCACTTGAGCGTGAATTTCCTCGTTCATGTTGACCGCGTGGAAGTCCACGTGGAGCAGGCAACCCTTGAGGTAGTCGTGCTGCACTTGCTGGATGAGGGCCAGCTGCTTGTCGGAGGAACCTTCGATGAGGAGATTGACGAGAATGTTGTCCGAAGCGCTGCCCGAAAGGATCTTGGAGAAGCTTTTGGCGTCGACTTTCAGGTTCTGATTCTCCGTGCCGCGACCGTAGAGCACGCCTGGAAGCAGGCCCTCTTTGCGGAGACGCGCTTGCGGGTTTGGGCGGTAATTTCAAGGATATTGGCCATGGCCGGTTACTTCTAGACGATCTGAGGGTTGACGAAAAAGGGCAGCGAGAATACCCGACTAGTCCCGGATGTCAAAGAGAGAAGTGACCGACTCGTTGTCGTGGATGCGATGGATGGCCTGCGCGAGGAGCGGCGCGATGTCCAGAGCCGTCACTTTCGGACCCACGGCCTGAGGCACGGAGTTCGTGGCGAACAGCTCAATGATCGGCGACTGCTCGATCCTGGAAAGGCCCTTGTCTCCCAGCACCGCGTGGGAAACTCCAGCGTAGATTTGCTTGGCTCCGTGCTCAAGCAGCAGCCCGGCGGCGGCAGTCAGCGTGCCCGCCGTTTCTGTCAGGTCATCGACGAGCAGCACGTTTTTACCTTTCACATCGCCGATCACGCTGTGCGCTTCGACTTCCTCGGCGCTGACCCGATTCTTGGCCACAATGGCCATCGGCGCCCCGAGGGTCTTCGCGAAGGCGTGGGTCATTTTGATCCCACCCACGTCCGGGGATACCACCACCAAGTCCTCAATGTTCCGCTCGCGGATCGTCTTGATCAGCACCGGTGCCGCATAGAGATGATCCACCGGAATGTCGAAGAAGCCTTGAATCTGCCCGGCGTGGAGATCGACGGTCAAAACCCGGTCGACGCCAGCGGCGACCAACAGGTTGGCCACCAGCTTCGCGGTGATGGGGACGCGCGGACGATCCTTCCGGTCCTGCCGGGCATAGCCGAAAAAGGGCAGCACCGCCGTTATCCGGTTGGCGCTGGCTCGGCGCACGGCATCCACCATGATGAGCAGCTCCATCAGGTTCTGATTGCTGGGCGGGCAGGTGGGCTGGATGATGAAAAGGTCGCTTCCACGAATGTTCTCGTGGATCTGAACAAAGGTTTCTCCGTCGGGAAACGTCGTCAACGTCGCCTCACACGGCGCCACACCGAGGTTCTCACAAATCAAGCGGGAAAGCTCCGGGTGTGCGGAGCCACTAAGAACCTTCAGCGGATTGTTCATTCAAATTCGAACAAGGCCAGCAACGAAGAGAAATCAACCTCCCAAGATCAATTTGCATCCGCTTCGCCCGGATCTGCGGGCAGAACGGTCTCTTGGGCCGGACCGGGGACCGTTGTCGATGGTGTCTCTGGAGACCCCCGCATCATTTCGGCGTGCTGGAGCATGAGCCGGTAGCTGTCGATCCAGCGGGCGGTTCCTTCCTCGTTCCAAGCGCGCGCTTTTCCGGCCCAGAGGTAGGCTTCTTCAGCTTCGGTGAACCGGGCCTGCCGATGATAGTGAATCGCCAGGGCCAACCTCGGTTCCTCATGCAGTGGAGCCAGCCGCAATGACCGCTCGATTTGGGCCTTGGCTTCATCGTGTCTCAGGAGGGCGTCGTAGGCATCGGCCAGAGCGAGCGGATACAGGTAGTTTTGCGAATTCAGCGCACAGGCGCTCTTCAGATCCGCGATGGCTCGCTCAATGGGCTCCACCCGCTCTTCCATCGGCAGGTCGGACGGGATCTCATCCAAGACAGCGAGGGCTCTGGCGTAGTGGGTGTCCGGATTGCGCGGGTCCGCAGAGATCGCTTGGTCCAAGAATTCTGCCTGCTCCTTCCGATTCCCCTGGCTTGCCGCAATGGAAGCCTTAGCCGCGAGAAAGTCGGCCCGTCCAAAGAACCAAAGTCCCGCCAACATCCCCACGGACAGCACCAGCTGCGCGACCTTCATGAGCAGGCGCACGCCGGGAATGCGTGGGCTGCCTGATTCGATTCCAGGATTGGCCAGCACCCCAAGCCAAGCCGCTCCGAGAAGCGCGGTCGCGGGAATGTGCCCGTGAAACTCAAAGATCGCATGGGTAAGCGTCGCCGCGAGTCCCGTGAGCGATCCGACCACCATGACCAGTCCGTTGCTTGTGATCATCCCGGTGCGGGGAAACTTCTCCCGCGCGAACCAGCTCAGAAACCGAAGGCCGTTCGCCGCATGCATCGTGACGACCAGGATCAGCAGACCCAGTCCGACCCAGCCGTAGTCGGCGAGGATTTGCAGGAACTCGTTGTGCGCAAACAGCGGCTCTTCGGCGTAGACCGGCAGCTTCTCGGACCGCAGGCGAATGCTCCCGTCGTAAAACATCCGCGATCCCGCTCCGATCAGCGGCGACTCCGCGTGCTGCTCGAGGGCGGATTCCCAGATGGCGAGGCGCACGTCTTCCGTCACCGGATTCATCTCGGCCCGGCGCTGGATGGCTTGCTGATTCACCTTGAAGAGCAGCGCTGCGGCGAGCGTCATCAACACCACGGTGCCGACCAGGAGCTGAACAAACAAGTGTCGCCAGGTTCGCCAGATCAGCACGGCTCCAAGGACGAGAAACGCCACTCCTCCGGCGGCGACTCCCAGGGCGGCGCCGCGACTTTGCGTCAAGGTGATGCCCACGGCGGAAAACGCGGTCAGGAGTCGCAATACGGCGCCACCTCTCCCAAAGCAAAGCCAGGCAATCGTCGGAAACAGGATGATCGACAGGAAGGCCGCAAGGTGGTTCGCATTATTGAAGAAGCCGCCGATCCGGCCCTCCCCAAAGGATCGCGCAAAGTGCGGCACCACATGGAAGTCCCACTGGCCCGAGAAATGAATGGTGCCCACGGCGAGATCTCCTGCCACCACCAGCAACAGGGTCCCCAGCAGGACCAAGCGCGCCTTTGGATGACTCACCACCGTCGCGCAGAGCAGGTAGGTCACAAACGCCGCCGCCAGCAAAAACGCATCTTCCCGCGCATAGTACTCCACCGGCGACATCGCCGCCCGCGCGATGCCGTAGGTCACCGCCACCAGCATCGATCCCAGACACAGGTCGTTCGGCGCATACGGCATCCGGATCCGCCAGCGCAGCGTCGTCAGCAAACCCGCCAGCCCGATCAGCCCGCACCCCGGCCAGAAAAACAGCATCCGCGTCTCCGTGCCCAGCACGCCCGTGGCCAGCAGGCCCAGGAGAAAAACGACGAGGATGAGGATGCGCATGAGGTGGTGTGGTATCAATCCTCGGGGTCACTGTTCTTGCGCATCTTTCGGGCTTTCCTCGCAGCGTCCAGACTGTCGGAAAAATCCCGAATGGAGTTGGGGTCGCACTTCCGTTGTGTCATCACGTCGATCAGCAAGTCCAAACCGTCGACGTCATCGGCGTATTCCGCCTCGATCCCAAACTCGAGGAGGCTGTTGTCAGGATCGGGCACCTTCATCAGAAGGGGGCGGATGACTTCAGCACGGCGGTTTTTGCGCATCACGCTCCAGTAGCAGTAGATGCCATACACGGAATCGGGGTATTCTGAAACCCATCGGGCTGCGGCTTGCCGCGCGGACTTTCGGTCACCCGTCTCAATCAGGCACTCAAAGGCGGTCGGCCATGTTTCCGAGTCATGACCAACGGCGCGATCATACTCCTGGAGCCACCTGAGTGCCTCCGACAATTGTCCATCAAGGTAGCTGATCTGCCCTCTGTAATAGAAATACAAAGGGTTGGCGCAGTTCTTTTCTTCGAGCTTCGCAACTAGGTCAGCCACACCTTCGTCGTCGTCGAGCCCAAAGAGAGCTTCAAGCTTCGCGAGCAGCACAATCTCGATGATTGACGGAGGGAGCGGAAGATCTTGGAGCTTCTCAGAGATCGCCACGACTCTTTCAAATTCCCCTTCTTGGGCAGCGGCACCCATTTCAACGAAGTCTCCTGCCGTTGATGGCGGCAACTTTGTACCGGATTCTCCCAACTCAAGGCCCATGGTGACCATGACCGACATTCGTATTGCCACCGTAAGGTTTTCAAAGTCTACCATCCGCCAAACGGGGCCATCTTTGTGAAGCCACCATCGCGCCTTGAATTCGGTTCCATCGGCACCATAGATTCGAGCGACCACTGTCGCCTCATCTTCATTGACATCAATGCGGCGAATCTCCGCCTCAGCGAATAAGTAAAACTCTCTAACCTGAGGGAAAAGACGAGCATTGTAGGTCATCATGGCTTGTCTGATGAGTTTCGACTGTTCAGCATTTAAGGTGACACCGCTCGACTCGACGGCCCTCTTTACGAACTCGTCCCAATCAGTCAAATTGATAAACTCCTGCACCTTCATTCTCAGAACGACACGCTGAAAATTCGTGAGCCAAGCGATGATTTCTTGGTGAGTTTCTGAGTGCACGTTTGGTGCATCTGGCAAAAGCGACATTCGAATGATCTCCGCCTCTGTCGATTCTTGAGTCTGACCAACGATTGTCGTTGAAGGAATCAGCAGTGCCGTGACCAAGATGGGAAAGTATAGGGGCCTCATGTAAATATGGAATGAGTCTAGGTGATCTGGAAAGTCGATGCGATTTGGAACTTCAGGGCACCTTCTTCATGCGCAAACGGACAGAAGAACGCCTGCTTGATGAACTTCAATCACTCAATGACCCTTGCATAGGCAGATCCCAATTTCCCAACGGATTTCTGCCATCCCAGATCCCCCGTCAGCCGTTGCCGGCCGCTGCGGCCCATGTCGAGGCGGCGTGGTTCGTCATCCAGAAGTTCGAGGATCGCATCACCGAGTTTCGCGGCGGAGTTTTCCATCACGTAGCTCGCGGCGTCCCCGGCGGAGACGCGACCCTCCACGGTGCCGAACATGACCTGCGCCTTGCCGAAGGCCATGTACTCCAGCGTCTTGTTCATCGTGCAATGGTCGTTGTAGGCGTTGATGGGATCGCAGGCCGCGCCGAGGTCCATCGTTTGCAACGCGGCAAACAGGTGCTCGTTGCTGACCCGGCCGGGCATGGCGACAAAGTCGGCGAGGCCGAGCGCGTCGCGCTTTTCGACGAGCGGCGCGTGCTCGGGTCCCGAGCCCATGAGGTGAAACTGCACGTCGGTCCGGTTGCGGACGCGCACGATGTGGTCCGCCGCGTCGATCAGGTAGTCCACGCCGTCGGCGTTCCCCATCACGCCGATGTAACCGACCAGAAACCGCCGGCCGTTTCTCAGCGCGGGATCGACGGGTGCGCTCGTGTCGAGCGTGGCGGGCGCGGTGCGCACGACAAACACCTCGTCGTCGGGTTTGCGGCCGCGCTTCTTCACGGCGGTGGCCACGCTGTCGTTGGTGGCCAGCACGACATCCGCCAGCGCGAGCGTGGCGCGCTCGGCCAGGCGCACGGCCCAATACAAAGGTCCGCGACCTCCGAACTTGGCCTCGAACATCTCCGGCCAGAGGTCGTGCACGTCATAGACGATGCGGACACCCGCGAGCAGCTTGAACGGAAGCGCGATCAGGAAAAGCAAGTCCGGCGGATTGCAGAGGTGGACCACATCGAAGCCCGTCCTCCGCCAGGCCTTCAGCGCGCACGCCATTTCTCCCCAAAGCGCCGAGGCGTACTCGGCGAGAAATCCCCGAATGCCCGAGGCCTCGCTGCTGATCCAGTGCCGGTAAATCTGGATGCCGTCGAGCACTTCGTCCGGCTCGTTGAAACCCCGCATCTGCGGGCAGATCACCGTCACCTCGTGGCCCGCGTCCCGCAGCGCGCAGGCCTCCTGCCAGACGCGGCGGTCCAGCGGCACGGGCAGGTTTTCGACGAGGATCAGGACGCGCACGATTCGTCTCCGCCGGTGTAAACGCGCGGCACGCGGGTGTTGATGTTCGTGAGGATCTCGTAGGCGATGGTGCCCGCGTGGGCGGCCAGTTCATCCGCCGTGATCGAGTGGCCGTTGTCGCGGCCGAGGAGGATCACCTCGTCCCCGTTGTAGGCGGTGCCGTCGGGGCCGAGACTGACGAGCGTCTGGTCCATGCACACGCGCCCCGCCACCGGGTGGCGCTTGCCGCGGATGAGCACCTCGGCGCGGTTCGAGTTCGCGCGGAAATAGCCGTCGCCATAACCCACGGGCACCGTGACCATGCGCACGTCGACATCGCTCTTCCATGTGGAGCCGTAGCTGACGGGATCGCCCGCGCGCACCACCTTGAAGTAGGCGACGCGGCTCTTCCACGTCAGCGCGGGCTCGACGCGGACCGTGCGCCGGCATTCGGCGGAGGGATACACGCCGTAAAGCGCGATGCCCGGGCGGACCAGATCCAGATGACTCTCCGGGAGCTGGAGGATCGCGGCCGAGTTGGCGATGTGGCGCTGCGGCACCGGCAGGCTGCGCTTTTCGTAGAACGACACCACTTCAAGAAAACGCTCCAGCTGCAGCCGCGCGTGCGTGAGGTCGGCGGCGTCGGCATTGGCGAAGTGGGAGTAAATGCCGGTGACCTCCACATGACGGCATTTCAGCGACGCTTCGAGAAGCTGGTCAGCCGTGTAGTAATGCTGGCCGATGCGCTCCATGCCCGTGTCGATCTTGAGGTGCACCCGGGCGCGGACACCCATCGCGGCGGCGGCCTCGTCGATGAGGCGGAGCTTCTCCACCGACGGCGCGGTGATCATGAGGTCGTGCTGGAGAAAGAGCGGGATCTGCTCGCCCGCGATGCCGCCCAGCACGAGGATCGGCGCGGTGATCCCCGCCTTGCGGAGCTGGATGCCTTCTTCGAGGAAGGCCACGCCCAGCACGTCCGCGCCGCTCTTCACCATGTGCCGCGCCACGGGGATCAGGCCGTGCCCGTAGGCGTTCGCCTTCAGGATCGTCATCACCTGCGCGCCGCCGGCGTGCGCGCGGATCGCGGCGAGGTTCGCGGCCAATTGGTCGAGCCGCACCTCCACGTGCGTGGGGCGCACGGGCGGGTCGTCCGGGCCGGTCGGCGGCGCGTTCATGCGGCCGGGGTGGGCGATGCCGCCCCGAGAATGCCGCGCACCTTGGCGGCCGTTTCCTCAAAGGCCGCGTCGCTCATCGCCGGGGTCGCGTCCTTCAGCAGCGCCAGGCCCTCCTCCGGCAGGTTGACCCAGGAACGGCAGCCGCCGTACTTGGGAGCATAATCAAAGGTCCAGCGCGCGGGCAGCTTGTAACCGCGGACCAGCGCCACGTGCAGGCAACTGTCCTCGTCGTACTCGAAACGCTCCTTCACCACATTCGGCGACCAGATGTGCAGCGGCTCCAGCGCGGCCACCGCGTCCCAATCCGTCACCTTCCAAACCTGCTCCAGCGTGGCGAAACCGTCGATGTCCACCGTCTCACGCTCCGCCTCCGGCGGGAAGGAGGTCTGCTTTCCCTCCGCCGACCAGCGCAGCAGCTCGGCCTGCGTGTGGAACCAGGTGGGGAAGAGAAAGAACGCCGGATACTGGAATTGAAACCCCTTCCGGCCCTCATGAATCCCGCCCTTGCGCAGGATGATCGTCAGATCCCCCTGCGTGATCGCATCACACACCAGGGCCCACTCCTTGAACCCGATCGCTGTTTCCGGCACCGCCAATGACATGCGGGACTAAACACGGGCGTCCCGCGGGATGCAAGGAGGGAGGGATGGGGGGTGGGAAGTGGAGGAGTGGAGAGAGAAATGGACCGCCGGGGGAGATGCATCACGCGGAGCGTGACGGTGACGCAGGCACCCACCGGACGACCTGCAAAAAACGCATGACGGCCGGGGCGCGGGCCGCCGAGCCCGCAGCCGGGTGGAGCGATGAGAAGACGAAAACGTCTCCGAGGGGCGGTTCGTCACTGGTGAAGCCTGGCACCGAAAATGTGCAAGTGAACCGACCCCGCCGGGACCCTGGAAAATCCCTCGATCCACCGGCTTGACCACATTCCGGCGGATTCGGCGGTCCGCGCTCCGGCGTCTTTCGTGAGTGCCCGACAAAGTGTCGATTGCAGTGGTGCTGTCGTAATCGAGAGTTCTTTCGATAAGCAACAAACCAGCGATGAAGACTGTCGACGTCCTTCCTGAACTCCTGAAAGTCTGCCCTTCGTTTGGGCTGGTTTGGGAGGCGTGCGATGAAGAAGACCGAGCGCTTTCTTATTCGCGGCTTGGCGATTTCGCCCGCCACCTCCTGGAGATGAAAAGGGAAGGCAGAGAGGATGTGCTCATCGCGGCGGGCTCGTTCATTGAGCGCATGCATCTTGAGGGTGATGCGAATGTGCGGGAACTCGCCACCATTGGAATGCTCGAAGGTATCCAGAATGTGTGGGGCGTTTCGGCGGAAGAAGTCCAAGCGTTCCGCCCTTTCTTGGGAGAGGAGTCAGTTCGATGGTGGGACTCCTTGGGCAAGTTCTGGAACCAAGAGATTCCCTTCGTTGGATCGGATTTGGATATGCCGAATCACTGACAGGCCGTATCAAAATATGGTGGCACTATCTGAACTGCTCCTCGCAATCGCATGCTTCATCCTTGAGGTGACGATCCACTCCCTCGTTTTCGTTTACCTCATCATCCGGGCGATGTTCAGTTCGCCGTATCGCCAGAAGTTGCGAGAGGAATGGAGCACTTCGAATAGGCATCGCGTCTCAATCATTCTCGGAATCGGCTTGTATTCGGCGGCTCTCGCCGTCGCACTTTTTTTCTGGATCCCAACGATCCGCGGGAAGGACGGACAAAGGGCGAACGCCTCTAAAGCAGGGCCCGCAGCCACTACGATTCAGCTTTCCCCAGCCGAGATTGAGAACGTGAAGGATGCCGAGGAGTTTGGCGAGTTGGTGGATGTTGCAGGTGCCATCATCAAGCGAAAGCTCGAAGATCGAAAGGCGGCAGAACAAAACCGCTCCGAACATCCAGCCACCGGCCCTGCATCGAAGTGACGGATACAGGGTCCGGCATGAACATCCTCAAATCCCGTGAACCTGTTTCTCGTCATCCTGAACGCACTCGTTCCGCACTTCCGTGTGCGGGGTCACACGCTGTGGCTTTCGCAAGGGCATCCATTCTCGCGGATCGAGATCGACCTGCGCCAAGTCGCGGCCCACAAACTGCCGGATTTGTTTACCCTGCGTCTCCGTTTGCTCCGTGGGCAATGGGCGACCTACTCGCTGACGGGTTTTCGTTCCGCCGAGATTGCCGCTCTGCAAGAGGTGCTTACGCGGTGGGAGCGGCAGAATCATTTGCCTTCGGCAACCGAGACCTGATCACGCCATGCACACCGCCGCGTCGATTCTGATGGTGCTCGTTCTGTGGTGGATCGGGTTCTCCCTCCTTACCCTGCGGGATTACCGCCGCAGCCGCAGCCGCAGCCGCAGCCGCAGCCGGTCACCTCGCCGGACGAAACGGTGCCAATCCCACGCTGGCCTTCATGGCGTGACTACTTGGTCCGCCCACACTTACTCTTGTTGGTTCCGTGCTTGTTCCTGTTCCAAGTCGGACTCTTCATCTTGATCTGGCCGTGCTTTGTGGTTCAACGCCGATGTTTTCCCCATCTTGATCAGAAGGATGATCGCCTTTGACCCAGCCGGGACGCAGCGCGTCCCGGCCGAATACTCTGCGCCGCAAGGACCACAAATCACGCCAGGAAAATCAGGTCACGTCCCAAAAACCCGTTTTCAACATTCCACGTTTGGAATTCATTTCCGGCATGGAAAACAAGATCGACTCCACTGGCGTGCTCGCGAAGATTCGTGCGTCGGGATGTTTGGACGACGGCGAGATGAACTTGCTGATGACGCATCTGTCCGCGTTGGAAACGCGGCTGGAACTGGATGCGCTGGATGAGCGGTGGAGCCTGGACATTCGCAAGTATCTTTGGCGCGGGCGGCGTGGCTCTGTTTCCCTGCCCACCCGTGATGACGCGCTTGGAATCGCGATCGTTGGCGTCCTCATGGTCCTTTGCGGCGGTGTCATGCTGACCCAGTTTCAGTTCGACGAAACGACCGATTATCTCCCTGCCGCCTTCTTCGCGTTCATTGGAGTCGCGGGGGTTTACACAATGTTTCGAAACAAGCTGGCAAGAGATCTTTGGAAAAACTATCGGGCCGAATTCGCGCGTTATCAGGAAGCCCGCCGTGCCATCGGCGGCAAGCTGCCAGTCGGGTATCGCCCCGCCAAGCAAATCTGCCGGCTCTGTCTCAGCACCATCGGCGATGTGGAAAATGGGGTGTGCCTGGAGGATGACCGCCACATGGCAAGGCGAAGGCGATTGCGGCGTCGAGGATGAGCCGTGGTGTAGGCGAAGTCGCCAGACTTTGCAGGAAGTGTGAGGCGGAGATGCATCACGCGGAGCGTGACGTTGACGCTGGAACCCACGGAAAGACCTGCAAAAACGCATGATGGCGGGAGCGCGGACTTCAGTCCGCAGCCGGGTGGAGCGATGGGAAGACGAAAACGTCTCCGAGGGGCGGTTCGTCACGCATGAAGCCTGGCACCGAAAATGTGCAAGTGGACCGACCCTTTCTCGATCGAGGGAGATGTCTCGATCCACCGGCTTGACCACATTCCTGCGTGGATGCGTCTAGACCAAGGTCAGTCCGTGCTGGGCGAAGGCCCTGAAATCGGTCTGATTGTTGGTGGCCAATCGTGCCCCGGCTACGATGGCCGTTCCGGCGATCATGGCATCCACACGCAGGCTGCGCTTCCTCCCGCCGGCATTGAACAATCGCGCCGCCTCGACCGCCTGGACTTCTCCGAACACCACAATCTCCCGGAGAAACCCGCGAATCGCCGCAACCTGCGCACCGGTGACCGGCCCGCAAAGGAACTCATACCAGGCCGCCATGGGCGTGATCAAAGGCTCTCCGGCCTGGCTCCAAGCGACCAGATCCCGGCTTTCACGACTGCCGGGCACCAGGCCCAGGATCAAGTAGTTGGTATCGAGGCAGATCATCGTCCTCTCCACTCACGGCGGGCCACACGCACCTCTGCCAGATAGGACTTCGCGTCCTTCGCAGAAAGCCCCTCGCCGGATTCGTGCAGTTGCTGAAGGAGAGCCACGGGGTCCGCCTTCGATTCAGGCTTCTCCGCCATGGACACCGCCCTTCTCACCACCTCCGCCTGCGATACCTTCCAAAGCTTCGCCAGGCTCTTGATGCGGCGGGTGGTGCCTTCGTCGAGTGAGAAGGTGGTCCGGTGCGTCATGGTCGCCATGCCATCACCCATACCATCACTCGGGAGTGCCGCAATTCCAAAGCCGTCGGGGAGCAGGAATGTTGTGGCTGGGCTCTTGGAGTCCAGAGGGCTGGAAGGCGGAGTGATGGATGGGTCTCACGCAGAGACGCGGAGACGCAGAGGTGAGGGTGGGAAATGGCGCGCCGGGGGAGATGCATCACGCGGAGCGGGACGTTGACGCAGGCACCCGTCGAAAGACCTGCAACGAACGCATGATGGCGGGAGCGCGGACTTCAGTCCGCAGCGAGGTGGAGCGATGAGAAGACGCAAACGTCTCCGAGGGGTGGTTCGTCACGCCTGAAGCCTGGCACCGAAAATGTGCGAGTGGACCGACCCTGCCGGGACCCTGGAAAACCCCTCGATCCACCGGCCTGACCACGTGGCTGCGGACTCGGCGTTCCGCCGCTCCGGCGTCGGTTGCTCGATCACGTGGGCGAGGAGAATCACCACAGCGTCCACGTGCCGGACATGTCGCGGAGTTCTCCGTCGAAGTGACCGATCTTCTTCCACGGCTTTCCATCGGTGGTGAAGCGGGCCCATTTCTTTCCGGGCTTGCCCGAGACGAGTGCTGCCGGGCCACCGAGTTCAAACTTGGCGTTTTCAAAATCCAATACTTCCACGTGGGCCACGATGATTCGCGAGACACCCCAGCGGGGTTCGCATTCGATGATGTCTCCGCGGACCAATCCGTGCGCGTGCTCCAGATGTTCCCAAATCACTCCATACAGGCGACTTATCAGTTTCTCATACGGCGGGATGAAGCGGGCACGGATTTGGAGGATGTCCCCGAGGAGTTCCTTCATTTCCGGCTCATCCGCCAGACGCGGATCACGCTCCCACATCTCGGCGGATTTTGGCATCGAGCACAGGTACACGCTGAGTTGTTTGTAGAGACTGGCGCGCTCAAGGAGCTGGATGGCATCGGCGGTCGTCGTCATGAGGTGAAGTTTAAATCAAGGGCGGTGAAAAAGGGAAGACCGGTGTCGCGGAGCGGTAGGGTCCGACCGCCGGGCGGACCGCGTTGGGTGAGAGACGTTCG
>CAXBNA010000004.1:0-68977 GCA_963976915.1 uncultured Verrucomicrobiales bacterium | reverse complement strand
AGCTGCGGCCACCGAAATGTAGCCGCTGTCTTCGAGCTTCACTCCCGCCGCATCTCCGGCGAAGCACACCTTGTCCACGACGAATGCGTGGTGGTGGCGGGCATGCCCCGGGGTGTCCCAGGCGGTCAGTTGCGTGTCGCCCAGCGATACGGACTCGCCGTCTCCCAGGGCAATGACCTTCTCTTTGGGTGCCTTCACCGTTTCACCCCACAGATCATCCATCCGGTCTTCATAGATCATCCGGGCGCTGTTGAGCAACCGGGTGGGGTCGATCAGATGAGGAGCGGCACGCTCATGACAGTAAATTTGCGCTCCGTGCTCGGCCGCCCACCAGCCCGCACCGCCTGCGTGATCCAGATGGATGTGGGTCACAAAAACCTTTCGAACGTCTTCAGGGCGGATTTTGAGTTCCCCCAATCGCTTGAGGAGCATGCTGTGACAGGACCCTGGACCGGTATCCACGAGCGCCAGTTCACCCCCGGCTTCGACAAGGAAGGAGCCGATCACGCCAGGAACCCCCTGGAATTCGAGATCAAGTGTGTGAATGCGCATGCGAGCAGCAACTGTCCGGTCGGTCGGGCCAACAATCAAGTCACCGTCCTGAGTTCCAGAAATTCACGGCAGGTTCGGATCCCCATTGTCGATCCTCCACTTCCGGAGCCGAGCAGCCAATGCCTCTCGGACCTCTGCGGCCCCCGGGTCCGCGCTGAGATCTTTCAGTTCAAAAGGGTCGGCCTGCAGATCAAAGAGCTGGGTACGATTCACCAGAGGATACTCAATGAATTTCCATCGATCATTGGCGATCATTCGTTGGCTGTCGGTGAAGACGCCAAAGACTTCTTCGTGGACGCGATTTGTCTCCCCGCGAAGCAGGGGCATCAAACTCCGACCCTGCACGGTCTCAGGCACATCGATTGCAGCCAGCTCACAGCAGGTCGGAAAGAAATCCCGAAGCAGGCAGAGTGCCGGGGACGTCACACCGGTCCGAACCTGCGGCCCCGCGATGATTAGAGGTGAGCGGATCGAGTGCTCATACTGGCTCTGTTTTCCCATCAATCCATGGCTTCCCATCGCGAGCCCCTGATCGCTGGTGAAAATCACCAACGTCCGCTCCGACAAACCCTGCGCCTCCAACGCGGACATCATTCGACCGATCTGTTCGTCGATGTGGGTGATGATCGCGTAGTAAACCGCCAGCTCTTCCTTCACCTGATCGGGTTGAAGAGGCTTCGGAATCAGGACCTCATCCCGCCCTCCTTTGTTGCCATGATCGAACGGATGATCCGGGGCGAAGTTCTTCGGCAGCCCAACCTCCGCCGAGAAGTATCGATCATCATACCCCGTCGGCATCAATCGCGGATCGTGGGGTGCGGTGAAGTTGACGTGCAGAAAAAACGGCTGCGCAGACTCGTCCGACTCAATGAAGTCCACCGCAGCGTCACCAAAGTGCTCGGAGATGTCTGGCGTCAATCCCACGCCCTTCTCCAGATCCACCGCACCATCCTCCGTCTTGAAGGTCCAGCCGCGATAGCCCGTCAGCGGGAGTCCGCGCTCGTCTTTTTCAGGGAGCTCAATCCCCTTCGCTCCACCACTCGTGAACAGTCCCTTGGTTTGCTCATAACCCCGTTGCGTGGGGTGCCCGTCATTGTGCCACTTGCCTACATACCACGTGTGCCAGCCCGCCTCACGGAACGTGCCCGCAAAGGTCGCCAGTTCCGGTGCGATCCGGCTCTTCGGATAGTCCGGCAAGGCCCGAAACGACGTGCAGCCGGTCAGGATCTCCGCACGGCTCGCGTAGCAGATCGGGTAGCCCGCATACGCCCGAGTGAAACTCACTCCCCGCGCCGCCAAGCGATCCAAGTGCGGCGTTTCGATGACCTCATTGCCATGCGCATGGATCGTGTTCGGATTCTGGTCGTCCGTGACAATGAGCAGGATGTTGGGCGGACGGGTGGGCAACGCGTCGGCGCTCAGGGGTGCCGCCGCAAGGGCAGCGAGGAAAATGCCGGGCCAGGATCTCATGGAGGAGAGCCTGACGGAATGGAAAGGGTCTTGTCAATCCATCCCCCACACGCACATCCCGGACTTGTCTTGTATCTCAGGAAGGGAGACGCTAGAAAGTGACCCCATCCATGAAAAACCGTCTCCCATTCATCCTTGCCCTGCTGGTTTCGATTAGCCCCTCGCTCGTTGCCGCAGACTCACCGTTTGCCTATCCGTCAGAGGAAGCGGAAGCCAGTCTCCCTGGCGAGGGCGCCTTGCGGCGCTACGAAGGCCTGGTGAAACGCTGGCCTGAATTTCGCGAGAAGTGGTCGAAGGACGTGGAGAAAGATCAGGGCGCGGTCGTCTTTCTGGGCGACTCGATCACGCAGGGCTGGGGTGCCGATTTCAAAGGCAAATTCTCGGGCATGAAGCTGGCCAATCGCGGCATTGGTGGTGACACGACTCGCGGAATGCTGATTCGACTCCAAGAGGACGTGCTCACGCTGAATCCAAGTGCGATCGTCATGCTGATGGGGACCAACGACATTGAGGTGGAGATCGATCCGGCAGCCATCGGGCGGAACTTTGAAAAAATCCTCGCGGCGATCAAGGCGCACAATCCCAAGCTGCCCATCGTGCTCTGCCGCATGTTCCCGAGTTCTGGAGAAGAATCGTCCGAAGGAAACCATCGAGGCGGTCAACGCCCTCTACGATGCCGCCGTCAAAGGCGATCCTCAAATCACGGTCGTGGACACCTGGACCCTCTTCGCTGATGAGACGGGCAATGCCGATCCGAAGTGGTTCAAGGACCTGCTCCACCTGAATCCCGAAGGGTATGATCGCTGGGCCGCCGCGCTGCATCCGATCTTTGCGACGCTGGGATTCACGGACACCACGCACGACACTTTCCAGCCCGAGGAAGGCTTCGTGAGTTTGTTCAACGGCAAGGACCTGACCGGCTGGGGATTCCGCCCGACTCCGCCCCGGAAGCAACCCAAGAAGCCCAACCCAAACGCCCCCAAATTCGTCGAGATCACGGAGCCGGTGAACTTTGATGGCCAGACGCAAAGCAACGACGGGCGCTACGTCGCGATCAATGGTCGCCTCGTGGTGACGACACCGGCGGAAGGCCGCCGAATTCAGCAAATCTGGACGCAGGAGGAGTTTGGCACGGATTTCATCCTGAAGCTGGAATTCCGCGCCACGCCCAATGCCGACAGCGGTGTCTTCATTCGGCAGCCGCAGCTTCAATGCCGCGACTTCCCACGGGCCGGGCCTTACACGGACTTGAAGGACTTCCGAACGAGCGATTGGAACGAACTCGTCGTGACCGTGAAGGGCGGCATCGCCACCGCGACCTGCAATGGCGAGTTGCTTACCAACGACATGGCGGTTCCAGAAACAGGCCCCATCGGACTGGAAGGGGACCGCGGCCAAATGGAGTATCGGCGGATTCGACTGAAGAAGCTGTAGGTCCTCAAGACTCAGGCAGGCAGCGTCAGATCCAGCCAGATCAGCGGCACGCGGATGCCTGTCTTGAGCAGAAACTCAATGTCGTTGGAGCCGCTCCGCACAAGGTCACGGGGCACTTTGAAACAAACGATCTCGTCGGGTTCTCCCAACCAGACGTCGTAGGGATGGTCGATGGGCTTGGCCACGAACGGTGCCGCGCTCAGCAAGGTGCCGTTCCATCGGATCTCGATCTCGCGGTCGGCGATGGATTCCTTGGCCCGAAAGCGCAGCAGGCCGTCCTGAGTGTGATGCTCCGTCGGGGACGTGCGGAGGTGAAATACGTGAGGCGCATTTCGCTGAACCAATGCCGGCAGCTGCATGGTCGCGAGCACGGGATCCTTCCGCCCAGCCGTGAGGAAGTACCACTGCGACTGCCGTGCGAGGAAGTCGCGATCTTTGAGCTTCTCCAAGACATGAAACGGCGGCTCATGAAACGGACCGATCAGCGGGGTGCTGTGCTCGCGGTAGTAGGCAAAATTGAACAGGCTGACACCCGTGGCCCCCTGCTCGTAAGCGAGGTGGGCCGTCGTGTAAAACTGCTCGTCGGTGGTGCGCAGATACGGCTGGGTTCCGCTGCCGCTGAGCGCTTTTCCGGTTAGCGTGGTGTGGGTCATCTCCACGTACACCGGCGTATCGGGCAGAATTGTCCGCACTCTGGCCACCGCATCGTCCTGAATGGTGAAGTAGCTGTAGGAGAGATTGATGAAATCGATGCCCGCCTCTTGAACGAGCCGCGCCAGATCAATGCCCTGATCCGGGTGGATCTCGAGATGCGCCGGCACTCGCACCCCCAGCCACCGCGCATGGCCCTTCCAAGTCTTTCGGTCCAGCGCCGTGCGCACCGCTTTGACAAAGGACGTGGTTAGATCGCTGCGCTGCTCAGGCGTGGTGCGCTCGGCGGAAAAACGCACCCAGTGCCGCAGGAAGTCGAGTTCCAGCCCCGCGAACTCATGGGTATCACACAACTCCGCGATGAGGGCGGCCTTGTGCTCACGCACTTCGGGGATGGACCAGTCAAAGACCGCCTCATCCCAATTCGAAACATCATCTCCCAGCCGGTAGCGATCCAGATTCTCCCAGTAGTGCCGCGACATGCCTTGGTCCGGTATTCCAGTCTCCAACGAGTGCTTCAACTCCCGCGTGTGGTGACCATCATTCAATCGAAACGAGACAAACGGAAGCACGCCGAGTTCCACGCACTCATCCGAAAGCGCCCGCACGAGATCACCGCCGCCGAGGAGGTAGCGGCCAAAGGCATTCGGTTTCTTCAATCCGAAAGCGCCGAGGAAATCCTCGTAGTGCGCCTTGGCCGAGTACAGCTGCGACTCCCACCATGGGATCCATCCCAGCCCAGGCTGCAGCATGTGAACGTCCGCACTGGCGGCCTCGCGAATCGTCGCCCGGAGCTGATCGTCTGTGAACCCGTCCTTCGGATTCCGCCATGGACTGACGCAGGACGTGATGTTCGTGGTGTCATTGGAAAACAGCACTCGGGGTAAAGAGGCCGCCGTTTCCCCCCGGGCATCGGTGAATGTCGCACCGACGATCATCGCCATGCTGCCCCGAACAAACCCCCGTCGAGTCATCACCATTCCTGCTTGGTCGTTTGGCTTGTCTTTCCTCCGAGAATCCGGGATGCTCATCCCATGAAAACGCGCCTCTGCCTCGCATCTGTCGCTGCGCTGATGCTCACCGCCTGCCCTGAGGTCCACGTGCCAATCGACTTTGGTGCCAGCCCCGCTCAACTCAAGGCGGATGAATGGAACGGCCTGTGGTCCAATCCCAGCGCACCCGAAGAAGAAATTCGGTTTGCCGTCGACCCAGCCCGTCCACACGTTCTCGTCACAACCGAAAACGACAAGGACGACGACGAGCGCATGGAGTTCCATCTCCGTCAGGTCTCAAAGGACCCGGAGCACGAAGACCTATTTTTCGCGCTGGTTCCCTCTCAGGACCCGCCGAAGACAGCCACGCCCTACCTCCTGCGGGAAGCAGAAGACGGCGTGGTGTTTTTCTGGCTGATCGATCACGACACGGTCGAAGCCGGGATCGAAAGCGGTGCGCTCCGCGGAAAGGTCACCAAGCCAGACAACAAAGGCAGCCACTGCTCCATCGATGCGATTGAGCCCAACTACGTCGAGTTGATCAAGCCCCAGTACTGGAACTGGCTGGAGCCGACCTGCATCTATCGCTCGGGTACGCCTGATTGACGGATCACTCGGCTGGCAGCGTGTCCGCGACCTTCAGCGACGTCCGAACAAAGTCCACAGGGTCCGGCTTGTCTCCCTCCATCGCCTGCACCCACACGCACGTCACCCCCGCTTCGTCACAGGCCTTCTGGATTTCCCGCGCGTGGGCCGGGTGATGCAGGTAGTGGCCCCGATTCTTCGAAGGAGCATCGGGCTGGTTGTTGTTGATGTAGATCGGTGCATCGTCGGAGGTGATCCACTTCAGCATGTCGCACTCCCGCAGGATCGGCATGGCCTCCGGTTTTTCCAGATCTGCCCTTGCCTTGAAATGATAGAACTCCGCCGCCTCATCCGGCGACTTCCACCAAGCCGGATCGGACGGGCCCAGGAAACTGTCCCAGCGAGTCAGGTCATAGGTCGCCTGCGTGCTTTGCAAGACGGCAGCTTGAAGTCTTGACGACTCCCGCAGCACCGGATCTTCGTTGTCAGGATCCGCCAAGTCCTCGCGCGTCGCCAACCACAGGGAAGTGCCGGCACCCGCTGAACCGCCCCAACCCGCCAAGCGGGTCTTGTCGATGTTCCAGTCGGCCGACTTGCTGCGAAGAAACTGCACCGCGCGTGCGGCGTGACGAAGAATGTTCTGGATCGGCTCGTCGTCGCGGAAGGGATAATTGATGGCTGCACAGGAAACGCCGCCGTCCAGCAACCGCTTCAAATCGGCCGTGCCATGATATTTCTCTTTGCTTCCAGAGGTGAATCCTCCTCCGTGAATGAACACCACCAAGGGGCGGGGCCCCTCACCATCGGCCTGCCAAAAGTCCAGAACATCACGCTCATGCATCCCATAGGCCACATCGGCATGGGTCGGTTCCGGGCCCTTGCGGGAGGCTCCTGATTTCGAGGCAGGATTGCCCATCCGAGCCTCCGTGAATTCGATGGCCTCCTCGCGAGTCAGCCTCCCATCGTTGTTGGCATCCGCTGCCGGGAATCGAGAAAGCAGTCTCTGAATCTGCTCATCGCTGGCATTGGCCAAACGTTGAACGACGGACTCGGCGTTCTGCGGGAGAGCGCTCTCTGAACTCAGGAGCAGTAGAGCGAGAAGGAAAAGGGCGTTTCGAGACATGACCATTGAACGATGTGACGGCGCAAGCGTTGCAGGCAAGTTTTGTGCAGACCCGTTTCGCACTTGGCGGAGTTTCAGATCCATGGCAAGTTCTCCACATGATCGATGGACACCAAGCCGCCGCTCCTACTTGGGAACCGACCGGAGATGATGTCTCCGAGGAGCGCTTCCGTCTCATCGCGGAGAAGATCCAGAACGATCCATCTCTGCTCGACATCCCGCTGGCCAACATCGACCGCTGGCTCGGCAATGGCCACAGCGCCGTGGTCCGTCTGGGTCAGTGGCGGAATATCTTGCTGGCGGCAAAGGCCTCGCCCAAGGGCATGAGGGAATTGGTGGACTTACTGTGTGATCAGTCAGGGGAAGCCGTTTTCTTTAAAGAGTTCGCACCATTTCCAGGAGTCCTTACGAAGGAAGAAGTCAAACATCTCCGATGGACCTCAGCTCACTGAAAGCAATCATCCACGAAGTCCGATCTCGAACGTCGGGAAGGACCGTTCTTTTGTTTGGTTCGTCGTCTCTCTTGGCTTCGTTCCCCAATGATCCGCCGCCCGACATTGGCGTGGAAATGACCCTGGACGCGGATTTTTTCATCGACCCCGATGATCTCACCTGCCGCAGTGATCTACATGCGTACATGGGGATCAACGAGGCATACCACTCGAAATATGGTTACTACGCCGACTTCGTGGACCTCCGGATGGCCGATGCGTTTCCTGAGGGATGGCGGGATCGGTTGGTGGCGATGGAGGGTTTTGACGATGTCTTCGCGCTCGATCCTGTGGACATGTCGGTGACCAAAGTCGCGGCGACAGCGAGGAACCGGCTGAGCCTGCGCATGAGTCGTGGTGGCAAGGATCGTGGACTGAAGGACATTCGCACCATCGTCGCACTGCTGAAGGCGGGGAAGATCGAGTGGGCGGCTTTGCAAGAACGCCTCCGCGCGATGGACTGGGAGCCCGCGCTGGTGGTCGAAGCTGGTCGAGTCATGGCGGAGATTTCCGAACGGCTCAAGGCCGACTCATCGGCGAACTGACCGCGGAAAACGCGACAACTACAGCGCCTTTTCAATGGCATCGTAGTCGATGGTCCGGAGACGCTTCAATCCCGCTCCCATGCGAGGCACACAGTCGAGCAACGCCTGCGTGTAGGGATGCTTTGGCGACCGCAGGATTTCCTCGATCGGACCTGTCTCCACAATTTGTCCGCGGAACATCACCGCCACCTTGTCCGCCACACCACGGATGATGCCCAGATTGTGGGTGATGAGGACCAGGCTCATGTTCAGCCGCTGCCGAAGCTCGATCAGCAAGTCCATGATCTGTTTTTGAATGGTGACGTCAAGCGCCGTTGTGGGCTCATCGGCAATGAGCAATCCGGGTTGGCAGCTCAGTGCCATCGCGATCATCACCCGCTGTTGCATCCCGCCACTCAGCTCGTGCGGGTAGGCATTGAGACGCTTCTCGGGATCGACGATGCCCACACGATCCAGCCAGTGGATGATCTCGGCATCACGCTCGCGGATCTCCGGACGATGAAGGTCGAGCGCCTCACCGATCTGGGTGCGCACGGTAAGCACCGGATTCAGCGAGGTCGTTGGCTCTTGAAAAACGTACGCAATGTCACGCCCGCGGACTTTGCGAAGTTGCCGTTCCGACATGGCGAGGATGTCGTGTCCGGCAACGCGGAGCTGACCGGCGCGAATCATGGCGGGCGGCTCGGGCAGCAGCCGGGCCAACGCGAGGGCCGTGGCACTTTTTCCGCTGCCGCTCTCACCCACGATCGCGAGGGATTCTCCACGCTGCAGCGTCAGGTCGATCCCCTTCACGGCCTCCATGGGTTCCGCTCCATAGCGACGGAATGCGACATGGAGATCCCGCACATCCAGAATCGGTTCCCCTGCAGTTTCGTGAGCTGGCGTTAAAAGGTCTTCCATGGCGGTTTAGAGCAAGGTGCGAGGCTGAATGATCCGGCCCATCAGTTGAAAACTCAAGGCGCAAAGCGCGGACACCAAGCCAGGAGTCAAGGCCGCCCCTGGCGTGGAAAGCACCACCGTGGCCGAAGAGGCGATGCTTTGTCCCAACCCGGGAACCGTTTCCTGCGTCAAGGATGCGCCCAAATAGCGAACCAAGATCACGGAGAGAAGCAGCCAGCCAAGGCTCTCGGCGAACCACGCCACGGCCGCCTGAAACTGGATGGGCCAAACGTGCTGTGCCCAAGCGGCGCGCGGTTGGATCCCAGCGACAATGGCCGCTTCAAAGGGAAGCTGGTTGATGCGCTGCACCTGCCGTAAATGCCAACCTCCAATGGTTCCCGAGGCAACCCCCAAAACCAGAATGCAGCCGAGGTCAGGAATACTGGTCAGTGACGCAGCCACCGCCGCCCACACCAGCCAGGGTGCCCAGCCAAAACTTTCCAGCAGGCCCGCGAGTGGAAACCGCCGGGGCAAGAGCGCCAATCCCACCGCCACGAGTGTCCCCAAAAGCGATGCCTCCACGGCCAACAGCACATCCGGGGAAATCAGGCGCCACCAGTGCAAAGGTTCGTCCCTGGCCACCCACAACAACGCCAGAACCACGACCGACAACGTGATCGCCGCCAAGCCCTGGAACCATGGCTCCCGATGCTGGAAGGTATTCCGTTGGACCACTTTGGCACGCTTCCACCCACCGAACACGGCCGCCACAGCACACCACAGACCCGCAATCCAGCCACCCATGTGAATCGCGCCTGCCAGCTGCATCCGATCGCCCGTCAAGACCGACTCTGCCACCCATCCACCCCACCCCCGCAGGCTCAGGATTTGTTCGACCACCACAAAGTAACCCAGCGCCATCAATCCCAGTGCCTGCACTTGGGGGCCCAGCACACAGCTCCATTGCGCGAGCCGGTGATGAAAAAAGATCCGGGCCACCGAGATGCCCCTCGCACGAAGCCCCAGTTCCTCTCGGCTCGCGTCCGCATCGTGCAGCCAAGCGGCTGCCCGCGTCAGGACCTCTCCCGAAATCGGGACTGCCACCAACAGCACCGGCACCATCCAACCCCAGATCCACCGACCTGCGGCCAACTCCGTCGATTCCCCCCGTGGCATCAGCAGTGAAGGCAAAAGCGTCTCAATGGGCATCCCGAGTTTCCCCACCCAGCCGCCGACAAAGGCCCAACCAAGCGCCGCGATTGGGATTAACGCCACAAATCGTCCCACGACCATGGCAACCGCCAAGGCTCCACGACCGAGGCCGTTCAGGAAGATCGCCATGGAAAGCCCCACGCAGGTGGCCACAAGCATCGCAGCACACAGCATCGCAAAGGTGGAACCCGCGCGTTGGAGCCCGCCGGGCTCGGGAGCATTCGATGCCGAGTTGGCCAGCATGATCCAGGCGTCATGCGCCGTGCCATCCCCCGCGAGGACCATGCACCAGGAAATGACCACCGCGAAGATCACCAGACGCAGGGGCAGCCAGTCGGGACGACTCTGTGGAGCAGGCAGCATCATGGTGCCGCCTCCTCCCTGACACGCATTTTTAGCTTGGGTTCCAGCTTGGGCGCCAGAAGAACGTCCGGTTCCGTGAGTCGCATCTGCAAATGCCCCGGGCTCACCTCCGGCTCTCGTGGACGAAGGAGTAGATCCCTGAGCGTGCACCTCTCTTCATCCGCCGCTTGAAGATCTTCAGGCAGCAATGCTCGCCGAACGATCATGTCCTGTCGATCCGCGAATAGCGTGAGGTTCGGGTGCCGAGAGAGGATCAGGTCTTCCATGGCCGCCGCCCGCTCCGGCACGCGCGCCGGATCAAACTCCATCCTCAGGGCGTCCAGCAAGAGGTCGATTTTGGATTCGCCGACGCCTGAGAAATTCAGTCCCGCAGGGGCCAGTTCATTGGAGTGCCACATTTCCGTTTGGTCCCAGGACTCGCCGTAGTCCATGCCAATGATCACGCCGTCAAACCGCCCCCGAGGCAACCGCTCCACCGCCCATTCATCGGCCGGCAAAACCTCCACATTCACCTTGGCTCCCAGTCGCGCCCACTGTTCTTGAAGCAGCGCCGCCAGCTTCTCCCGCTGGGGATTCCCCGCCGTGGTGATCAGGCTGAACTCCAGTGATTCTTCGGGTTTCTTGGCTTGGCCGCTGACATCCACCAGCCAACCCGATTCCGCCAGCAATCGCTGCGCCCGCCCCAGATCAAAGGGTGTTACGGGCAGGTCCCGTGCATACCACAATCCGGGACGGAAGAGCCCCTCATTCATTCGCCCACGCCCATCCAACAACTCATCCACCAACGCCTGACGGTCGGTCGCCAGTGCCAGCGCTTCCCGCAGCCGGACATCGCCGAGCAGAGGCGCTCGAGTGTTCCAAAGAACCATCAACCGCCCGCGCGGTGGCGCAGACCGAAGCTCCAAGGCCTCGTCCGCCAGCAGTGAGTCCAGACCCTCCCTTCCCGGCCATGCCACATCTGCCCCTCCAGTCGCAAAGGCCATGTGCATCACAAACGGACCCGCCCCCGTCAAGATGCGCACCTGGCGCTTGAGGGGCTCATCTCCATTGCCAGGCACCGCAGACAGTGCCAGCACCCGGTCATCCAATCGTGTGAGCTGGAATGGCCCCGCTCCAGGAGGAGGATCGGAGGAAAATGCAAGGCTCGCATTCTCCTTCCCATGCTCCGCCAGCCATTGTTGGGGAAGGATCGGGAGGTTGACCCACTCGACCAACGCCGGTCCATAGAAGTTCCGATACACGACGCGAATCGTTCCTTCATCATCGGTCTCCACTTTCTGAATGTCCTGAAAGCCTTTCTCCAGGGCCATTGCCCAGCCACGCCTCTTCACCTGCTCAATCGTCGCCCGCACATCCTCCGTGGTGACGCGATCACCCGAGTGCCATCGGACCCCCTGCCGAAGTGAAAACTCCAGCACCGGCTCGCGCAGTCCGGTGAGCTCGCCCAGCAGGCGCAATTCCGGCGGAGGCACGTCCGCAGAACGAAACGCCGACACCAAAGCCTCACCCCATTCCTTCGGCTCTCCTAGAATCAAAACCTCGGCATTGAGGTCATCGTCCCACCAAATCCGCTTCAACTGGCGTCCGATGCCGGACTTTCGAAACTCATTCAGCACCGCCTTGCCAGACTTGGTCACCGATACCTGAAGCATCTTGGCCATCTCCGGCTTCAGATCCTCGATCGTCTTCATCGCCTCAGCGGCCCCCGCCCCATCCGCATCGGAAAAAACCATCGTCAGTTCCGGTCCCGTCGCCGTCGCCGTTTCCAGCTTCCAAGAGACCCAGCGGTTCCCTTTCAAGGCCAGCAATCGCTGGGCAGCCACCCCGGCCTTCTTCGCATCCTGAAACCAGCAGTGCACCCGCTGGCGCCAAACCCAGCGCTCCGCCAGCGCCGGAGCCACCCGGCCTTCCCGGTCAATCCTCAGAAGCGGCTCATGCACCACATCCAGAATCTGCCGCTCTCCCTCCGTCATCCGCTGGTACGGATTCCAAGTCAAATCTTGCTGGGGTAGCAGCGCCACCACATGCGTTCGCTCCTCCAAGCGGCCTCGCCTCGCCTGCCCGGCCGACCACCACGCCAGCGCTGCCGCCACAAGCGGAACGCCGAAAATCAGGAGTCGAGGGAAAATCATGGACGAAGAGGAAGCGAAAAAGCTACGTCCTCCCACTCGTTGTGACAAGGTGCGCGTCGGGAAAGCTTGGCTTGACCTCCGCCACACAACCCGAAAGCATCCTCCAACCATGAAACGGCTCCTCCTCACCACCCTCGCAGCGCTTGCCACCCTCAGTGCCTCTGCTGCAGACACCCACTTGGTCTACTTCGGCACCTACACCGGAGGCAAGACCGGCAGCAAGGGCATCTACGTCGCCCGCTTCGATGCAGCATCCGGAAAGCTCGGAGAAGCCAAGCTCGCCGCCGAGCTCGAGCGCCCCAGCTTCCTCACCCTCCATCCCGACGGACAACATCTCTACGCCGTCGGCGAGATCTCCGGTGGCGCGGGCATCACCGCCTACTCCATCGATCGCAGCACGGGCCTCCTCACCGAGATCAATCAATCCAGCGCCGTCGGCGAAGGTCCCTGCCACATCTCGCTCGACCGCACCGGCAAGATGGCCATGATTGCCAACTACGGCAGCGGCAGCGTCGCCTCCTACCAGATCCGGCCCGACGGCGGCCTCAGCCACCCCGTCAGCTTCTTCCAGCACGAAGGCTCCAGCGTGAACCCCAAACGCCAGGCCGGTCCCCACGCCCACTCCATCAACACCAGCCCGGACAACCGCTACGCCTATGCCTGCGATCTCGGGCTCGACAAGGTCCTCATCTACAAAATCGATCCCGCCAAGGGCACCCTCACCGCCAACGAGCCCGCCTTCGCCACCGTCGCACCCGGCGCCGGCCCCCGGCACTTCGCTTTCCATCCCAATGGCAAATTCGCCTTTGTGAACAACGAGATCTCAATGACCGAGACCACCTTTGCTTACGATGCCGAAACTGGTGCCCTGACCGAGGTGGGCACTGTCTCGACTCTCCCTCCCGAAGACCGTGAGAAGACCGGGCTCAGCACCGCCGAAACGGTCGCCCATCCCAACGGCAAGTTCGTCTATGTCTCCAACCGCACGCACGACACCATCGCCGTCTTCACCTGCGATCCCGAGACCGGCAAGCTCACCCTCATCCAAAACGCCAAGTGCGAGGGCAGCATCCCCCGCAACTTCAACCTCGACCCCACCGCCCTCTTCTCCGTCGATCAAGACACCGGCAAGCTCAGCTACGCAGGAACGAAGATCGACGTCGGAGCGCCTGTCTGCGTGCGGTTTTTGGCGATTGGGGAATAGGCTGAGTGGAAATGAAGGCATTGTCGATTCGTCGAAATGTGGCACTGTTGAATTGAGATGAACGCCATCGAGATCGAACCGGACATCGACCGCCGCTTCACGGAGCTCGCCCGTCAGACGGGCCGCTCCAAGGCAGAGCATATTGTGGAGGCGCTTCGGGATCACCTCGACGAGCTTGAAGACGGATTCGTCGCACTGGCTCGCCTCAAGGAGCCTGAGAGACGATATGCAGCTGAGGAGGTTCGCCGTGAGTTGGACCTATGAGTTCGATTCCCGCGCGCTGAAGGAATTGAAGAAAATCGGACCCGCCCCTGCCCGACAGATCATTTGATACCTTGATGAGAGAATAGACGGCTGCGATGACCCAAGGCCGTTTGGGAAGCCATTGTCGGGAAACCTCTCCGATCTGTGGAGATACCGAGTCGGTAGTTATCGTCTCATCTGCTCCCTTGAGGACACCAAACTCATCGTGCTCGTTTTACGTGTCGGTCACCGGCGCGGAGTCTACGAATAGTCGCCACGTCGCCGGTCAGTCCGCCCCCGCCCACTTCTGAATGAAGTCCGCCACCCGCTTCGGGTCCGGATGGGTGAAATGGTGCCCTTGGGATTTTTCGGTTCCCTCGGCCACCTCCATCACCTCGATGCTGCCACCCAGCGCCCGGTAACGTTCCGCCAAAAGGAAGGTGTTTTCCTTCGGCGGCACGACGCGGTCGTTCAGGCTGACGATGTGCAGGGCGGGAATTTTCGCCGCCGCAATCGGTGCCAGCACATCGATGGGGTTCTCACGATAGGCCAGCGCCTTCTCCTCGGTGAATCCGTATTCCTTCAACAAGTTGGCCCACGTCCCTGCGCTTCCCACTCCGGTCCCCTGACCCAGCGGCCAGCTTTTGAAATCGCACACCGGCGTGTCGGCATAGATGCAGGCGATGCGATCCGGATGCCTTGAGGCCCAACGATACGCAAACAACCCTCCCCGGCTCACCGCCTCCAGCGCCACCTTTTTCGCCAGACCGTGTTTCCCGGTCAGCTCGTCATAGAACGCATCCCAGTGAGCCAAGGCCGCCGGACTGCCCAGCATCCCGTTGGTGTCCATATGCGCGATGTGAAACCCGCGCTCCACCAGCAGTTCATCCGCCTCCGCATGAAAGGCCGGAAATCGCGCCCGCCACACCCAGGGCTTCCCCTCGGCCGGTTGTTTCGGCACCACCACGAAGCACGGACGCCCATCCACCTCGAAATCATAGCGGGGATGGCCTTTCCATTCCGAGACTTTGCCCGGCCACGCCTCCGCCAAAGCTGGACACACCCATCCGCAGGAAATCGCAAGCAGGACCAGCATCTGCAATGACGCCCGGATTCGGATCAATGGGGACTGCGGGTGGGGAGATCGGGAATTCATGATGGAAATTGGAGTGCCTAACCATACGACCGCGTCTCCGCCAATCGTTCAAGCCCTTCCAATGGTGGCAATCAGGGGACTTCCCCTGACTTTCACGGCACTTGCATCCCGAGGACCCTCCCGTATTCTGTGCGCCCCCCAAAACGAACAAACTACATGAACCAACTCGATCAGCTCAAGCAGCACACGACCGTCGTGGCCGACACCGGCGACTTTGAGGCCATGAAGGCCTACAAGCCCCAGGATGCCACCACCAATCCTTCCCTCATCCTTCAGGCCGCGCAAAAAGAGGAGTACAAACCCCTCGTCGATTCCGCCATCACGGATCACAAAGGCTCCTCCCTCTCCGGTGACGCCCTCGTCGAGTCCATCATCGACCGCATCCTCGTGAACTTCGGCCTCGAAATCCTCAAGATCGTCCCCGGCCGCGTTTCCACCGAAGTGGACGCCCGCCTCTCCTTCAACACCGAAGGCACCATCGACAAGGCCAGGCAGCTCATCGGCATGTATGAAAAGGACGGCATCGCCCGCGAGCGCGTGTTGATCAAGATCGCCTCCACTTGGGAAGGCATCAAGGCCGCCGAAGTCCTCCAAAAGGAAGGCATCAACTGCAACCTGACCCTCCTCTTCTCACTCGTTCAGGCCGTCGCCTGTGCCGAAGGTGGCATCAAGCTCATCTCCCCCTTCGTCGGCCGGATCCTCGACTGGTACAAGGCGAGCACCGGCAAGGACTTCGCCCCCACCGAGGACCCCGGCGTCCAGTCCGTGACCGAGATCTACAACTACTACAAGCACTTTGGTTACACCACCGAGGTCATGGGTGCCTCCTTCCGCAACAAGGGTGAAATCACCGAACTCTGCGGCTGCGACCTCCTCACCATCAGCCCCGGCCTCCTCGGAGAGCTCCAAGCTGCTGAAGAGCCCATCGAGCAGAAGCTGAACGCCGCCAACGCAAAGTCACTCAGCATCGAAAAAGTCGCCTGCGACGAGAAGAGCTTCCGCTGGCTCCTCAACGAAGACGCCATGGCCACCGAAAAAACGGCTGAAGGCATCCGCAAGTTTGCCGCTGACATCGTCAAGCTCGAGAAAACCATTCAAGCCGCGCTCTAAGCCCGGCAACCCTTTCAGAGCTTCACGTGCGCCGCTCGTCCCTATGGATGAGCGGCGCATTTTTGTGGCGACAAGTTTGTCTGCCCTCGCCAGCCTCCCCTGCAAGAATCACTGTCGCCCATCTGTTCCCTTCCACTCACCATGAAGCCCCATCTCCTTTTCTCTTCACTCGCCCTTGCAGTGGCGGTTTCCCAAAGTGCCACTGCGGCGGGATCCCAGCTCTTCTTCAAGAAAATCACCCTCACGGAAGAGTTCGTCGCAGAAGGTGCCCACTTCGCCGATTTCGATCACGACGGCGCCAACGACATCTGCGCGGGCCCCTACATCTGGCACGGACCCGATTTCTCAAAGCGGACGGAGTACAACGCGCCCGCCGAGACGCCCTACGATCCCGCGAAAGGCTATTCCGACTACTTTCTGACCTACACCTACGACTTCAACAGCGATGGCTGGATGGACATCCTCGTCTTCTCGTGGCCGGGTCAGGCCACCACGTGGTACGAGAATCCGCAGAACAAGGAAGGCCACTGGACGCCGCACGTGATCTTCGACATCACCGACAATGAGTCCCCGCAAATCGGCGACATGAATGGCGATGGAAAGCCCGAGCTGATCGTCCAGAGCAGTGAGGACTCAAAGAAAAAAATCGGCGGACAACTCGGCTACGCGGAGCTGGATTGGAGTGATCCGACGAAAAAGGCCCGCTTCCGTCCGATCACCGAGAAGACTGAGGAACGAAACGAACTCTACTTCCGCTACTCCCACGGCTACGGGTTTGGAGACGTGAACGGCGACGGTCGCGTGGATCTGCTGAACAAAGAAGGCTGGTGGGAACAACCCGCCGACACAAGTGAAGACAGCCATTGGACCCTTCACCCCGCCCCGATCGTGGCCGAAGGAAGCCGGGGTGGCGGTCACATTCTCGTCTATGACGTCAATGGCGATGGTCGCAACGACATCATCTCCAGCTACGACGGCCACGGCTACGGCCTCGGCTGGAGCGAGCAACTCGAAGACGGCAGCTTCAAGCATCACAAGCTCATGGGCAGCACGCCCGAGGAAAACGCCCAAGGGGTGAAGTTCTCCCAGCTCCATGCCCTGACAACCGCGGATATGAATGGCGATGGCCTGCTTGATTTCGTCACTGGCAAGCGCCGCTGGGCCCACGGCCCCATGAAAGACGAAGAGCCCAATGCCGCGCCTGTGCTCTACTGGTGGGAACTGAAACGGGAGCCTGACGGCTCTGCGGACTTCATCCCCCATTTGATCGATGACAATTCGGGCGTCGGCACCGAAGTCACGGCAGGAGATGTGGACAAGGATGGGAAAACCGACGTCGTTGTCGGAAACAAGAAAGGCGTTTTCGTCTTCCTCCAAATCGAGAAACCGCAGGAGTAATGAAGCCCCTCGTTTCGTGCCTTCTGGCCGCAAGTGCCTGGGTGGCGCTGCTCTCCTGCGCGTCGCTGAGGAAACCCGAGTCCAGTGTGGATTTCGTTTCACAGGTGAAGCCCGTTTTGGAGCGGCGTTGCTTGGAGTGTCACAACGCGGACTACGTCTTCGCCGGTCTGCGGATGGAAACGAAGGACCTCATGATGAAGGGTGGCCGGTCGGGTCCGGTGATTGTTCCCGGAAATCCAGATCAAAGCCTCCTCTACAAGGTTTTGCTTCTCGGCCACAGCAGCCCCGTCGCCATGCCGCCGACCCCTGAAGGCACCTTCGAAGAAGAAAAGAAATTGCTTCAAACATGGATCGCTCAAGGGGCCGAATGGCCCGAGGGCATCCAACTCGTGCCGCCCCAGAACTGGCCATCGTCGCGCTGAATGAAACCCCGCGTTCTTCTCGATCCGGCGCTGCCGTCGTTCCTGGTGGAGCCGGTTCAGGCTGCCTACGAAACCCGCGTCCGGCCAGCGGCTCAGGCTGATCAGGCCTCCGTTCGCGCCATGGTGCTGACGGGCGGCGCTCAGGTCTCGGTCGATGACCTTGAGGCCCTCCCCGCCCTGGAGATCATCACCGTCTTCGGCGTCGGCTACGATGGCGTGCCGGTCGACGCCTGCCGTCAGCGGAATATCCGTGTGACCAACACGCCGGACGTTCTCACGGAAGACGTGGCCGACATCGCAATGGCACTCACCTTGATGACCCATCGCCGACTCGCCCAAGCGGAGCAGTTCGTACGTGGTGGAAACTGGCTCCAGGGACCCTTCCCCCTCGCAACCAGTGTCACTGGCAAGCTGGCAGGCATCGTCGGCCTTGGCCGGATCGGAAAAGCCATTGCCCACCGCTTGGAAGCCTGCGGGATGCGCATTGCCTACCATGGCAGAAACGCCCAGCCGGAGATCGGCTACCAATTTTATCCCAACCTCGTGGAGCTGGCCCACGCTGCCGACCTCCTTGTGATCGCCTGCCCAGGCGGCCCCGCGACTCGCCATTTGATCGATGCCAGCGTTCTCGCCGCGCTGGGTCTCAATGGCATCCTCATCAACATTTCACGGGGATCTGTCGTGGACGAAGAAGCCCTGGTGGAGGCCATTTCTGCGGGCACGATTGCAGGAGCCGGTCTGGACGTCTTTGCGCAGGAACCACGCGTCCCAGAAGCCCTGATTGCTTCGGACCGGGTCGTGCTGCTGCCCCATGTCGGAAGTGGCACTCACGAAACCCGCGGCTCCATGGCCCAACTTTGCCTTCAGAATCTGGAGGCCCACTTCGCCGGCAAGCCACTCCTCACCCCCGTTGCTTGACGCGATCGCGCATCGTCCTGCTTGCGCTTTCGTTCCCTGCGCTTAGGTAGCCGAGTGAAATTTGTACTCGGTTGTATCCTCGCCGCTGTGGTTTGCTTTGCCTGGGGCTTCCTGTCCTGGGGCGTCCTCGGCTGGCACATGAATGGCATCCACAGTTTCCGCGATGAGGCGGACGTGGCCAAGGTAATCAAAGCCAACGTGACCCACGGACATGGTTACTATGTCCTGCCGAACATGGACCAGCCTTCCTCAGTGGCGACACCGGCTGAGAAGAAAGCCTACCTCGAGGATCAGGCCGAGTCGCGGAATGCCGGACCCTTCGTTTACGCCATCGCCCCGGCAAACGCGAATGGAACATGAGCACCGCCATGATCCGAAGCGGTGTCCGCGCCCTGATGGCCGCCATTCTCATGGCCCTGCTCCTGCGTCAGACCACCGTTCCCTACGCGGGTCGCGTAACCTTTGCGGCCTTGGTCGGCCTTTTCTCAGGCGTCGTCTGCGACATGCCACAGTGGATTTGGTTCGAGGAACCCACGCGGGATTTCGTCATCAATCTCGCCGATCACCTGATCGAATGGACCCTGGCTGGAGGGGTCCTCGGATTCTTCGTTGGCAAAGAACCCACGGCGGCTGACACACGATAGGTCAGTGCTCCGCTTGAAGTGCGAGCACAAAAACCAACTGCCCGTCCCTCCACTTTGGTCCTCCGATGAAGAGGGGACTGCCCGCACGCAGAACCGCGTCGGACTTCACCAGCACCTGCTCGCCCTGCCAAAACTGCAGGTGCAGATGGATACCACCGCCCTCTGCGGGCCCGTTGGAGTCCACCTTCAGGAATAGATCCCGTGAAGGAACGACCCAGGACTCATACTCCCGCAGAATGTCTTGCGTGTGTTGACCCAGAATCTTGAAATGCTTGTGATCAAAGACCTTTCCCAGCCGTCCCTCGAGATCCGACAGCTCTTTGGGAAACGTTGTTCCGTCATCCGGCACCGCTGATCCATCGTCCGTAGCGTAAATCAACGCCCCCCAGACCTGGCCGTCCGTCGCCGGAGCCTTGGACGAAGACTTGGGCGCAGGAGCCGGTTGAGCTGACGCGACGGATCCAAAAGCGCCCGCAAGCACCACGGCGGTGAAGAGACTGACGATGCAACGACTCATCCGCGTGTGGTCAAATCCCAGACCCGGGGTTGATCGCGACTGTCCTTGGCCAGAACGACCAAAGGTTGCCCGTCCGATCCCAAGAGGGTGACCGAAGCCATCGCCTTGTCGGCACGGGAACCATGGACGTCATAGCCCACAATTTTCTGATCGGCCGGCAGATCAGGGAGACCATCCAACATCAGCACCGTGGCATGCGCATCTGCATCCTCATACCCGCGGACCACGACGTCCGGATTGGGCGCATAGGTGCTCAAAACCTGGGTCACGTCCGACGCGGCCACCCGCGAATCTGGCCGCGACACAATGGCCACCATGGCCACGACGACGGCGGCAGCGGCTGCCAGCCAGGGAAGCCGGAACCACTCTGTCCAAGACGCACTCGAGGCGCGGGCCGAGGACCGCTCTTCATCCAGTTCCATCTGGGCAATCCTCACTTGGATCTGCGAATTGAAAAAGTCCGCGTGCGGCATCGGGCGGTCCTTGGGCAGACTCGAGCGAAGACGCTCGCCCAGCTTCTGCATGCTCTCGGCCTCCGCCTTCAGCTGGGAGTCGGCATTCAGGCGCGTTTCAAAAGCGGCGCGTTCAGCGTCGTTCATCTCACCATCCAGCCAGCGGATGAGATCGTGATCTTCAGGCGGCGTTTTCATAAGTGTCTTTCAACAGTTCTTGGAGTTTCTTGCGTGCGTAAAAAAGGCGGGACATCACGGTCCCCATGGAGCATTCCATCGATTCAGCGATCTCCTCGTAAGAGAGGCCCTGGACTTCGCGAAGCAGGACCACTTCCTTGTGGTCGTCTGAAAGTTGGTCGATGGCGGCTGCAATCTGAGCCCCAAGCTCCGAATTGCGCAGCGCCGCATCGGGTGCCGCGTCACCGCGTGGCACCGCGAGCGCTCCTGCGGCGACCTGATGTTCCGTCCGGGAATCGTCGAATTCCCCGTCCGAGCGGATCTTCTTCTTCCGAAGCCAGTCATAGGTCACGTTGTGCGTGATCCGGTACAACCACGTGTAGAACGCCGAGTCGCCCTTGAACTTGGGCAGCGCCTTCCAGGCCTTGATGAAGGCCTCCTGGGCGAGGTCCCAAGCCTCGGTCTCGTTCTGGATCATTTGATAAGTCATGGCGTAAACCCTCCCCCGATACCGCGTCACCAGCACGTCAAACGCGCGGGTGTCGCCGTCCTGGCTGCGCCTGACAAGGTCTAGGTCAGGGACTTCGCCGGTGTCGGGCGCAGAGGATTCAGGCATCAGAGATCGATGGTAAGGGCTTCGACGGGCGGGGCTTCCGCGTTATTCAGAGTCTATTTTGGCGTCTCATCAGGGTGCCGTCAAAGACTTGCCGTTGTCGCTGAGGTTCAAGCCCATCAAAAAAGGCACCGCCCGCGCCGCCCAGGCCTCGGCATCCCCAAAGTCAGCCGCCCCACTTCCGAAGCAACTTCTTAACATCTCCGTATCAATGATCCCCGGATTCAGGGCCACCACGGCCACCTTGCCGCCCGTTTCCTGGGCCGCCGCTTGGGACAGTCCCTCAATGGCAAATTTGGTCGCGCAGTACGGTGCCACCTCCGGCGAGGTCGACCGCCCCCAGCCTGAGGAGAAATTCACCACCACTCCACCGCCTTGGCCCAGCATGATCGGCATCAAATGCCGCATCACCGAAGCCACCCCCTTGATGTTCACATCGATCACCCGGCCAAACTCCTCGGCGGACACCTCCCAAACCGGAGCGCTCGTGTTGATGATCGCCGCATTGTTCAGCACAAGGTCGGGCACCCCCACCTTGGCGATGGCCGCTTCACAAAATGCCTTCACCTCGGCATCGGAGGACACATCACACCGGGCAAAATGGTGCTCCGGCCCGTGAACTTCCTGCAATTCCTTCAGCGCCGCTTCATCGCGGGCACATCCGGCCACCTTCCATCCTGCGGCGACGAATCGACCAACGGCTGCCCGGCCAAGTCCTCGGCTGCACCCCGTGATGAATACGGTTTTCTTCATCGAGAACTCAACTCCACGTCCCCGCAGGAGACAAGTCCTCGTCTATGCTTCGGGCAAAGACCGTCACGACCTCATGCCGACCACAAATCCTCGCCGTAGCTCCAGCCGTCGCGCACGGGTTCCTTGATCCAGGCGTCGAAACTGTCGTCACCCTTGACCTTCATGGTCTCGGAATCCCACTCGATGGTTTTCCCGGACCGAATGGCAAGGACGCCGGTATTCACCAGCTCCGTCAGCGGACAGGCGTAGTCGAAGTGAGATCCGGCATGCGGAATCACGCCACGAATGGCATCGAACAACTCGCCAATGGGATTGCCCGCGATGGAGCGCTCCAACGGTTTCGCGCGGAGGATGTCGATCAGCGGCGCCATGCGCTCCCGGGGCCAGAGCTGCGGGCTTTGCACGCGCATGCCATCGGAGAATAGGGTCTCCTTGCTGCCCTTCATGATCATCCCGTTGGTCGGCAGATCCTTTTCCATGCCTTCCAGCTTCTCAGGCAGCATGCCGCCCTCATACCAATGAAGCTTCACGGCCGGCATCTCGCCCCGCTCGGCAAAGTGATAGACAATGTGGGAGGCCAACGCCGTGTAGTTTGGATTCGCATTGGGTTCCTGAGCCACCACTTCCACTTTCTCCGGCATCCCCAAGCTCAGCGCCCAAAATGGCGCGTCGAGGCAGTGACAACCGATGTCACCCAACCCGCCGCAGCCATAGTCCCACCACCCCCGCCAGAACTGCGGGAGGTACGACGGGCTGTAGTCACGCTCGGCAACGGGACCCTGCCACTGTTGCCAATCGAGTCCTTCAGGAACCGGCTCACCTTGAGGCAACCCCGCTGGAATGTCCTTGCCAAAACCCACCTTCCCCCGCGGACGATCGGTCCAGCAGTGCACTTCTTTGACGTCACCGAGAACACCCGCTTCAAACCACTCCTTCACCAGTCGGATGCCTTCCCAGCAGTGCCCTTGATTCCCCATCACCGTCTGCACGCCATACTTCTTCGCGGCCTTCTGCAGCGTGCGCACCTGCCAGATGTTGTGCGCCAGAGGCTTCTGCACAAACACATGCTTCCCGGCTTCCATGGCGGCCATCGCGGCAGCGAAGTGCGTGTGATCCGGCGTGGAAATCAGAACGGCATCGATTTGACTGCCCTTCTTCTCGAGCATCTCGCGGAAATCATTGAACTTCGGCACGGAAGGCTGCTTCTGGGAGATCTTGAACGCGCTGCGATCACTCCCTGTGTCCCGCCAGTCCACATCACAAAACGCCACGATCTCCTCGTCCCGACTGCTCGACACCGCCCCGTTGCCCATTTGGCCAATGCCCACAATCCCAACGCGGACCTTTTGCTTCGTCTCCTGAGCTCGGAGAATGTTCGGAACGGCAACGCTGCTCAAAGCAGCGGTTTTGAGAAAATGACGGCGTGAGGGTTTCATCGTGGGAATGGGAACGCCAATTCCCGCATGCCCTTGCACGCAGAATTCGGCGTCCCTCCAATCTGTCACTTTGGGTCAGGTTCCCCCCGCTACGGTGCGATGGCGTCGGGATCGGCCGGAATCGGGATGACCCGCTTGAAGACCAACAAGCCCACCGTGGCACTGATCGCCACGCCAATCATCACCGCGGCCGGGGCGCCGAAGGCTTTCGCCAAAAGACCCGTGACCAAGCTTCCCACCGAACTCATGCCAAGAAAGCAGAGTGAGTAGAAACCCATGATCCTCCCTCGCAGCGCATCGGGCGACCGCAGTTGCGTCGCCGTGTTCGCGGTCGCCAGGAAAACGATCATGAAGAATCCGGCAAAGACCAGCCAGCCGCAGGACAGCCACAAAACCCGCGAACAGGCAAACAAGGTCAGGAAGCTGCAACAGCCAAACAAGCCCACATAGATGAGCGTCCGCCGATGGAATCGCCTGCCCCAGGAGGCCAGCGACAGCCCGCCCAGCAGGGCGCCCCCGCCGTTGCAGGCCATCAGCAGGCCAAAGGATTTGGCATCGCCATGCAGCACATCTTTGGCAAAGACCGGCATCAGCACCGCGAAACTGATGCCAAACACACTGAACGTGGAGATCAGGATCATGATGCCGCGCAGCGGCCCGTGCCGGGCAATGTAAAGAACGGCCTCCCGAGTGGCGGCAAGAAATGCCGGAGGGTTGGGCTTTGGCTCGAACTTGGGCAATCGCAGCATTCCATAACCGACAATCACGGCGATGTAGGAGATGCCGTTTAGCAAAAAGCAGCCCGCCATCCCGATCCCCCCGATCAGCAGGCCCGCCATCGCCGGTCCCAGCACCCGCGCCAGATTGAACATGGAGGAGTTCAGCGCGATGCCATTGATCAGGTCTCCCTTCCCCACCAGTTCCACCACGATCGTCTGCCGCGCCGGCACATCAAAGGCGTTCACCACGCCAAGGGCCAGGCCGATCAATGCCACATGCCACACTTGGACCACCCCCCAATACACAAGCCCAGCCAACAGCAACGCCAAGAGCATGGACGCCACCTGCGTGAACAGCAGGATCTCCCGCTTCGATCTCCGGTCGGCGACCATGCCTCCCCACATGGCCAGGAGCGCAAACGGCAGCATGTGGGCAGAGCGGATCATCCCCAGCGCCACAGAGGAGCCGCTCAGTTGATACACGAGCCAGCCTTCCGCCGTGGTTTGCAGCCAGGTCCCAATGAGCGAGATGACCTGTCCGCTGAAGAAGATCCGGTAGTTGCGATGTCCAAAGGCGGAAAAGGCCTCCGTCCAGACCACCTGCCCCACCGGCTGCCGCCGCACCACCCCCGCTTCCGCATTGGGAATCGAAACGGTCGTGCCCCGAGGCCCATCCTCGGAAATCATGGGGGCGCTCACCCCACGATCCTCTCCCGAATCCGCATGCCTGGGTGAACCTTCCATCGTTTACCATACGTGCGGCCAATCCCTCGACGAGTCAGGGTTTTTCATTTTGACCTTTCCCGGCACCACCCCCACACTCCCCACGTAACGACAGGGGCGTCCCGCCGCAGGGACTGAGACGGATCTTCCTCGATTCGAACCCTCCGAACCTGATGCGGGTCATGCCGCCGAAGGGAGTTCGCTCGGAGGTTTCTCAGTTCCGGCCCAAGGCCGCTCCAACCAAGAACAAAGAACCTGGAACCCAGAACTTTCCCCATGATCGCCTCCGAACAATCCTTCGAACCCCACTCCTCCGAGCAACTCCCTGCCTCCAGCCGCGTCTACGTCGAAGGCACCCTCCACCCCGATGTCCGCGTCCCCATGCGTGAGATCAAGCTCTCCCCCACCAAGGACTTCAATGATCGCATCATCGAAAACGATCCCGTCCGCGTCTACGACACCTCCGGCCCCTGGGGCGATCCCGCCTACGAAGGCACCGTTGAGACCGGCCTCCCTGCCCTGCGGAAAGACTGGATCCTCGCCCGCGGCGATGTCGAAGCCTACGACGGCCGCGAAATCGAGCCCCGCGACAACGGCTACCTCACTGAGAACCACGCCGAATACGCCGCCGCCAAGCGCGAAGGCATCCTCAGCCCGCTCAAGGCCCCCATCAACGCCGCCCGCCAACCGCTCAAGGCCAAGCCCGGCAAGGTCGTCACCCAGCTCGCCTATGCCAAGGCCGGCATCATCACGCCGGAGATGGAGTTCATCGCCATCCGCGAAAACATGAAGCGTGCCACCATCGCCGACTTCACCAACGACATCGTCCGCAACGACCTCGACAAGCAGCACGTCGGCTCCTCCCAGGTCCAAAACGAATACACTCCCGGCATCTTCAAGCGCTTCCCCCAGCGCATCCCGGACGAGATCACGCCCGAGTTCGTCCGCTCCGAGGTGGCAGCAGGCCGCGCCATCATCCCATCGAACATCAACCACCCCGAGCTCGAGCCGATGATCATCGGTCGGAACTTCCTCGTCAAAATCAATGCCAACATCGGCAACAGCGCCGTCGCCTCCAGCATTGAGGAAGAGGTCGAAAAAATGCGCTGGGCTACCAAGTGGGGCGGCGACACCGTCATGGACCTCTCCACCGGCAAGAACATCCACGCCACCCGTGAATGGATCCTGCGCAATTCGCCCGTGCCCATCGGCACCGTGCCCATCTATCAGGCGCTCGAAAAAGTGAACGGCAAGGCCGAGGACCTCACCTGGGAACTCTTCCGCGACACCCTCATCGAGCAGGCCGAGCAGGGCGTCGATTATTTCACCATCCACGCCGGTGTCCTGCTGCGCTTCGTCCCCATGACCGCCTCCCGCATGACCGGCATCGTCAGCCGCGGTGGCAGCATCATGGCCAAGTGGTGCCTCGCCCACCACAAGGAAAACTTCCTCTACACCCACTGGGACGACATCTGCGACATCATGGCCGCCTACGATGTCTCCTTCTCCATTGGCGACGGCCTCCGCCCTGGCTCCATCGCCGACGCCAATGACAAAGCCCAGTTCGGCGAGCTCGAAGTCCAGGGCGAGCTCACCAAACGCGCCTGGGCCAAAGGCGTGCAGGTCATGAACGAAGGCCCCGGCCACGTCCCCATGCACATGATCGAGGAAAACATGGCCAAGCAGCTCGAATGGTGCCACGAGGCCCCCTTCTACACCCTCGGGCCCCTCACCACCGACATCGCCCCCGGCTACGACCACATCACCAGCGGCATCGGTGCCGCCATGATCGGCTGGTATGGCTGCGCCATGCTCTGCTACGTCACGCCGAAGGAACACCTCGGCCTCCCCAACAAAGAAGACGTCAAAGCCGGCGTCATCACCTACAAACTCGCCGCCCACGCCGCCGACCTCGCCAAAGGCCACCCCGGCGCCCAATACCGCGACAACGCTCTCAGCAAAGCCCGCTTCGAGTTCCGCTGGGAAGACCAGTTCAACTTGAGCCTCGACCCCGTCACCGCCCGCGAATACCACGACGAGACGCTCCCCCAAGACGGTGCCAAATCCGCCCACTTTTGCTCCATGTGCGGCCCGCATTTCTGCTCCATGAAAATTAGCGAGGACGTGAGAAAATACGCGGCTGAGCAAGGCATCGCAGAAGAGGAGGCTCTCAAAGCCGGGATGGAAGAGAAATCTAGGGAGTTTACAGAAATGGGTGCCGAAGTGTATACGAAGGCATGAAACTCTGGTTCTCCACGACGAGCCGAGGCCCATGGCGGGGGCCGAGACAGATTCGGCGTCAGCCGAACCCGAAGGGTGAACCCGCCGTGAGGCGGTGGGTTCATCAAACCCTCCCCCAAGACGGTGCCAAATCCGCCCACTTCTGCTCCATGTGCGGCCCCCACTTCTGCAGCATGAAGATCACCGAAGACGTTCGGAAGTATGCCGCTGAACAAGCCATCTCCGAGGAGGAAGCCCTCGCCAAAGGCATGGAGGAGAAAAGCAAAGAGTTCGTGGAGGCGGGAGCTGAGGTCTACACCTCAGCAAAATAGGCCATATAGGCCCTATAAGTCCTATTCCTCACCGCCCGCCATGCCTTCTGATCCTCCAGAACCAGAGGGCTTCCTCCCCCAAGGCGGCAACTACCAAGCCCTCCTCTCCTACCGCAAAGCCGAGATCATCTACGATTTCACCTTCCGCTTCTGCGAGCGCTTCCTCAAGAAAGGCGACCGCACCATCGACCAGATGGTGCAGTCCGCCCGCTCCGGAAAACAAAACATCGGTGAAGGCTGCAAAGCCTCCATCACCTCCGCCGAGATGGAGCTGAAGCTCGTCAACGTCGCGCGTGCCAGCCTGGAGGAACTCCTCCTCGACTACGAGGACTACCTCCGCGTCCGCGACCACGCCAAGTGGGACAAAAACTCCAAGGAAGCCCTCTACGTCCGCAAACTCGGCCGCACCCCCGACGAGAGCTACGAGACCTATCGCGAGTTCATGGACACCCGACCGCCGGAGGTCCTCGCGAACATCGCCCTCTGCCTCATCCATCAGGCCAACTACCTCCTCGACCAGCAGCGCCGCCGATTGGAGAAGGACTTCGGCCCGCCTCGACTATCGGAAAAAGCAGCAGTCCCGCCCGCCCACCGACACCACCCGCAAGCCCCCCAGCCGCCGCCAAGACTGACGCAGCCACCGCCTTTCCCCCAACAGGTCGCACAGGCCCTATCAGTCCCATTCATTTTCACCCCACCGACTCCCTTCCACCCACCCCATCCGTCCCCTCAGCCCGATCCGCCCTATTCTCCCCTGCATCACCTCTGCCGCCCCTCCAAGGAACGGCTGAAACAAAAGCTCCACGAAGAAAGTGCCGCCGCTGCCTGATCAGCCTCCCCTTGCCAACTCACAGCCCACAACCGAAAGCTCATCCATGAAAATCACCGAAGACGTGCGCAAACACGCCGCCGCGCAAGCCATCTCCGAAGAGGAAGCGCTCGCCAAAGGTATGAAGGAGAAGTCGAAGGAGTTCGTGGAAACCGGAGCGGAGGTTGACACCACAGCTCAATAACCTCGCATGAGCCGGATCAAGAAATCCCCCGCTCGCCTGCTTGAAGGGCGCTCGGACGCGAACTTCGACTTCAGCGATCTGTGTCACATTCTTGAGCGCGGCGGTTTCATCCTGCGGCCGGGCAAAGGCAGCCATCACATCTACTTCAAGGAGGGAGTCGACGAGATACTGAACTTGCAACCACGCGGCTCGCAGGCGAAACCTTATCAGGTCAAACAAGTCCGTGACCTCATCCTCAAATACCAACTGGAGATCGACTGAAATGCGCTACGAACTGATCATCTACTGGAGCAAGGCTGACCAAAGTTTCATTGTCGAGGTGCCTGAACTCCCCGGCTGCATGGCCGATGGAGCCACCTATGAGGAAGCCATCGCCAACGTGCAGGCGATCGTTCAGGAATGGATCGAGACCGCCAAATCCCTTGGCCGCCCCATCCCCGAACCCAAAGGCAAACTCGCCTACGCATGATGCACCACTTACTGCAACATGAGCCGAAACGCCTGGCGGGAGTTGAGACAGAATCATCAAAGGTGAACCCGCAGGGTGGCCAGCCCGAGAGGCGGGCAGATCATCAATCGAGCCGAGGAATCGCAGGCGAACCGAAGCGTAGATAGCCCGCTTCTCTCGGTTCCTCATAACCGCGGGCAAACCGACAGCCGTCAGACAGACTGCAGGGTGGCAGCGCCGAGTGGCGAGTCAACAAGCCATCCCTGGAAAATAAGCCCTTAAGCATGGGAGAGTCACGAATTGGTTGAAGCGAGGGCTGAGGTCAATGCGAAGGCGTGATTCCACGCACATGTTGCCAACCGATGTGGGCAAAATCATGATTCCGTAGTCGCATTTGCTTTCGCCTCGTTTAGATTGAAACATCACCCGCGAATGATCTCTGAAATTCAGATCGAGAACTTTAAATCGATTGCCAAGCTTTCAATCAAGCCTGGGTCGGTAACCGTGCTTATCGGAGAAAATGGCAGCGGTAAATCGAATATTCTTGAGGCAATCGCTTTTGCCGCAGCTGCATCTGCAGACAAACTGGATGACGAGTTTCTCTTTAATCGGGGCATTAGAGTCACCGAGAAAACTTGGATGACATCTGCGTTTGTGAAGCCCCATCTCCCAACAAATAAAAGGGTGCGGAGGCAACCGCCAATTGTAATTAGAGTGGAAGGAACTGACGCAGAACGACCTCTGGAAACGAAAGTTTCTAAATCGCAATCCCGGACGACCGGCATTGAATCGTGGAGCGTTGGGTTCGCCGTTGATGCACTTGAGATTGAACAAGAACTCAAATCGGACGGCTTCTTGGAAGAATTGGAGAGCTACAAGCAAAAGCTCGGTGCAAACTTGCCTGCCAACATAGTCGAAACGGTGTCCCGCCGACTACTCGCACAGATGAAAGCGGTGCAGCGGAAGCGAAAGATAGCACCAGAGCTTGCAGCAGCCCTTCGGCTTCGTGATTTTCTGATCTACGCCCCTGAAAATTCGGTGCTGAGAAATTTCGAAACTGAAGGGGCGATCAAACCGCTCGGAACCAAGGGTGAAGGCTTGTTGAAATTGCTTCTAACAACTGCGGCATCCGGAAACGGGAAATTTGCAGCCGAAATCAAATCACACTTAGGTCTTCTTGGCTGGTTTGGTGATCTCCAACTGCCAACCGAAGAAGATGAAATCAAAGGGCGGGTGCGTATTCGGGATCGGTGGTTGAGTGCTGATGGGCTGGTATTCGACCAACGAAGTGCCAACGAAGGTTTCTTATACTTGCTGTTCTATTTCACTCTGTTTCTGAGCAAACAAACTCCGGCGTTTTTCGCCATCGATAACGTCGACAATTCCCTGAATCCCAAACTTTGTGCTGAGCTAATGCGGCAGATTGCTGTTCTTGCGAAGAAATCCGGGAAACAAGTCATTTGTACCACTCATAACCCGGCCGTTCTAGATGGGCTAAACCTGAATGATGATCAGCAGCGTCTGTATGTGGTGCGTCGAAACACCGAGGGACACACCGTTGTGAATCGTGTGAGCGCTCCACGTCCGCGGCCAGATGGCGCCCCTGTCCGCCTTTCTACTGCGTTCATGTCTGGGATGCTTGGCGGATTGCCTGAACACTTCTAGCTAACGCTATGAATGAATTTGCGATCGTCTCCGAGGGGGTTACTGATTATTGGGTATTAAAAAACATTTTGATTGGCTGGTTCAAGCCTCAGCAGGCGGAACCATTCTTGAAGCCTTACCAGCCGGATCCAGATGCCGAAGGTAACTCCTCATGGCAGCAATTCGGCAATTGGGAAAATGTGTTGCGCTACCTTCGCGAAAAAAGGCACCGTGATGCTCTTGAGTATGCCGATTACTTGATTGTGCAGATCGACACTGACCAATCAGAGCATCCGAACTTCGATGTTCCTCAACAAGAAGGAGGTGAGCCGTTCGATCCGTCGATTATGGTTGAAAGGGTTGCTCAGCATTTAAGTACTGTGATCGGTGAAGAGGACATTAAATTCTATGGAGATCGAATAATCTTGGCGATTTGCGTGCGTGAAATCGAGTGTTGGCTGCTGCCCCTCTGGGATCAACAGCGGGCAGACAAATGTGAAGGTTGTCTGGACACTCTCAACCGTTCTCTGAGCAAGGCTAATGAGCCGACAATTAATCCACTGAACAAATCTGCACGCGTCTACGATGCTGTGTCAAAGGATTATCGGAAATCAAAGATACTATTAAGCAAAGGTCCTTTGAGTCCAAGTCTGAAGATATTCCTAAAGGAACTGGAGCGAAGACAAATCACTCTTTCTGCCACTGACTAGCAAGGCAAAAGAACCTCCGAGCAAGTTGCATCAAACAAGAATGTGGAAACGGGGAGCACGGGGAACGGCATCAGCGTGCGAAACCTTGACCGCTAAAGGCAACGGAATCACTCCCGAGCCTTCGCCGATGAAAACTTGAGCACGCCGAGTGGTGAGGGAGGCGCAGTGCGTCTCAGGGCTTTGTGGAAAGGAAGGCCGCTGGCGTGACGGCGTGCACGGCCTGGAGGATGCGTTCTTCCACGTCGGGCGCGAATTTCGTCGGGCGGTCGTAGTAGACCATCGCTCCTGCACCTTCGTAGCCGCCTTCATCGAGCACGCGGCGCGAGGGGATGTAGCAGGGCACGTCGTTCGAGTAGGCGTTCACCCAGGTGCGGGCGTGATCGAACTCGCGCTTGATGCGCAGGGAGTAATCCACAGTCACCTCGCCGGGGAGGAAGACCATCGCCAGATCGTCGCCAAAGCTCCAGGCCTGCACGAGGTAGGGCAACTTCGTGGGAAGGGCCTCGCCGCGGTCGAGACGCGCGAGGTTCTTCGTCGCGTGGTAGGCGATGGCGGGTGTCTTGGACGCGGCGAGTGTCTGCCACTCCTCACGCGTGGGCAGTGTGTCGAAGGCGAGTTCGATTTGCCTGGACTGGCACGCCAGCGGGCCGGTCACGGGTTTCATCTCGGTCTGCACGATCCGTTTGGCTTCCGCGCCGAGATCTTCGCCGTATTGTCGGACGAGTTCCATCGTGCGCCGCGGGTTCGGGTTTTGATCCGCGCCACAACCGATCGCAGTGAGCGCGATGGCGCCGGGAAACTCACGTTGCAGCGCCTCCTGCGCGCAGCCCGCCCAGTCGCCGTGGATCTCGTCGATCGCCAGCGTGGTGCAGTGGCAGGCGTAGCTGGTGAAAATGGCCCGCACCCCGCCGTCGGCGCCCGTGACACGCAAGACGGGCAGATCGTGATCGACCGGCTTTTGCGGGAACTTGCGACGGTTGGTCGCAAAGCCGACCTTACCGACGCTCCAGGCGAGCGTGGCCGGCTTTCGGTCGGCGAGGGCCGCGAGCGCGGCTTGTTCGATGTGATCGGTCAGTTCACGCGTGTAGCGCTCGATGGCCGGCACATGCTCCGCCGGGATGTCCATGCTGAAAAGATTGGGCAGGACGCCAATCAACATGGGCGCGCAGTGCGTGTGGCTGGAGCAGATGGCGAAGCGCTCGTCAGTGACCCGGGTCTTCGTTTTCAGACGTCGCACGACTTCGTCGCGCATCGACGCGGGCACGCCGCAGTTGTCCACCGTGACGAGAACCGCCGGGCCCTCCGCATCGCCGCCAATCGCCAGTGCCTTGGCGAAAATGCGCTGCGAGATGCCAGCGTTCGGAGCGCGCCGGCTGCCGTAGCCACTGAGGCGCACCGGGATCGCTGGTGGACAGGAAGGCTGGTAGGGACCCGCTGCGCCGGGTCCGTTTTATTGGGGGAGGGCGAAGGAAGGGGGCGTGGGCATCGAGGACACCCCGCAGATGACCCCGGCCTGTAGAAGCTGGGGCCGCATTCTGGCGGGACGGTCTGCAATCGAGATAGAGAGGCGCTTCTTGGGGCGTGATACTGGGACCCCCATTTGAAGAAACCTCATCTCCATTTCCGAAACCGCTTCCAAGGCGTCATGGCCATGGGTCTCGCGTGCCTTGGAATCGCAATCACTTCTCCTCGCCTGCTGCGCGCGGAAGGGGATGCGGAGTTGGCGGCACTGAAGTCGGAGGCGGAGAAGGCGTTCAAAAAGAACGTGGCTCCGTTTGTGAAGGACTACTGCATGGATTGCCATGGCAACCGGCGCACGAAGGGGGACATCAACTTCGAGCCGGCGCTCAAGTCGCCGGGCAGCGCGTCGGCCAGCAAGAAGTGGACGAAGGCCTTCGCGAACGTGCACGCGCACGACATGCCGCCGGATGATGCGGACCAGCCGCCCGAAGCCGAGCGCGAGCGGTTTCTCGATGGGCTGCGACGGGTCAAGTACCTGAGCGAAAAGAACCCCGGACCCTCTGTGATTCGCCGGCTCACCAAGGTGGAGTATGGCAACACGCTGCACGATCTCCTCGGCGTGGATCCGTCGGTCGCGGAAGAGTTGCCGGACGAGGTCGCGGGCGAGGGCTACCTCAACTCGCTTTCGCCGATGCAGACGGAGCAGTAGCTCGGGATTGCGAATGCGGTGCTCGACCGGGTCCTTGCCCCGAAAGGCAAATCGCCGACCGCGGTGCAGAGACGTTTGTTCGGAGAATCGCCCACCTCCGGGGTGGACCCGCGTGAGGCCGCGAAGAAGGTCGCGCGTTCGCTCGCGAGACAGGCCTACCGTCGTCCGCCTTCGGATGAGGAAATCGAGACGCTGCTGGGTGTGTTCGATCTCGGTCAAGTGAACGAACTGGGCTACGACGGATCGCTGCGCCTGATGCTCAAGGCGGTGCTCGTGTCGCCCCAGTTCCTTTTCATCACACCGGCGAAGGAGGTGGAGAAGGGAAAGAAGATCGTGCCGCTGGACGATCACCAACTCGCCTCGCGCCTGTCCTACCTGCTGTGGGCGACGATGCCGGACGCGGAACTCTTCGCCCTGGCGGATGAAGGCAAGCTTCATGAGCCCGCCGTGCTGAAAGCGCAGGTGAAGCGCATGCTCGCCGATCCGCGTTCGCGGGCCTTGTTCGACGGTTTCGGCGCGCAGTGGCTGGGAGTGGCAGCGCTGGAGGACAAGACCTTCGACGAGAAAAAATTCCCGCAAATGACGAAGGCGATGCGCGCGGCGATGTATGACGAGGCGCGGTTGTTTTTCGACAGCATCGTGCGCGAGAACCGCAGCGTGGTCAGCTTTGTGAACAGCGACTACACCTTCCTCAACGGCACGCTCGCGAAGCTCTATGGACTGGAGAAAGAGATCGCCGGTGCGGAGATGCGGAAGGTGAAGCTGACCGATGCGAACCGCGGAGGCATACTCGGCATGCCGGGCGTGCTGGCGACGACTTCGTTTCCGAATCGAACCAGCGCCGTGAAGCGCGGCGTGTGGGTGCTGGAGCAGGTCCTGGGCGAGCACGTGCCGCCTGCACCGGCGAATGTGCCACCTTTGGAAAAGCAGGATCAGAAGACGGTCGCCAACCTGACCCTGCGCCAGCGCACGGAACTGCACCGCACACACGCCGTCTGCGCCAACTGCCACAAGATCCTCGACCCGATCGGCTTTGGCCTGGAGAACTTCGACGCCATCGGCCGCTGGCGGGAAAAGGACGACACCGGCGGTGCGATCGATGCCGCGGGCGAGTTGCCGGGCGGGCACGCCTTTTCCTCGCCGAAGGAACTGAAAGCGATCATCGCTGCCAGAAAGGACGATTTGGCCCGTAATCTGACGGAGAAGCTCATGGCTTACGCGCTGTGCCGACAGCTCGCGGGCTATGACGATGTCGTGGTGGATCAGTTGATGAAGACCATCGCCCAGGATGGCTATCGGATGCAGACCCTCATCACGGAGGTCGTCACGAGCTACCCGTTCCTGAACCGCCGCGTCCAAGACTGAATTTCCCCATGACCAGCAAGCACCTCATCAACCGCCGCACCTGCCTGAGAGGCCTCGGAGCCTCCCTTGGATTGCCGTTGCTCGAAACCATGGGCTGGGCCGATTCGGTGAAGGGCAAGACCGCCTACAAGCCGCCGGTGCGCCTCGGTTTCATGTACATGCCGCACGGCGTGATCATGGATCAGTTTTGGCCGAAGTCGCCCGAGAGCTTCCTGAAGTCGCCGCCGCCCGCGCTCGAATCGCTGCGGCCGATCCTGGACCAGTGCCTGATGATGAAGGGGATTTCCGGTGTGCCGATTTCACCCTTCAACGGTGCGCCGCACGCGCTGGAGCTGTCGACCTGGTTGACCGCGACGCTGCCGGATCCAGCGAAGCGCGACCGCATTCACATCGCCATCTCCGCCGACCAGATCGCCGCCAACTACGTCGGCGCCCTGACCGCGCTGCCCTCGCTGGAACTGGCGACGATGCCGCAGACGCACAAGGAGAACCAGGAGGGCCTCAACGAGGGCTACTACTCCCACTGCAGCTACCGCTCGCCCACCCAGGCGATGCCGGCCGAGATCAACCCGCGCAGCGTGCTGAACCGTTTGTTCGGCCAAACGGGCAAGTCGGGTCAAACCACGGTGACCGACCCGCTCGACCGGCAGATGCTGGACCGGGTCATCGGTGGCGCCCGGGAACTTCGCCGCCGGCTGCCCCAGGGTGACCAGCACAAGCTCGACGAATACCTCGACAGCGTGCGCTCGGTGGAGCGCCGCATCGCGGCGATCGAAGTGCGGCAGAAGGAAGAGGCGCTTCAGAAGGCCGGCCTCGCGCCGAGCAGGCACCGCGACACGGACTCTGCGCCGATCGAGGTCCGGATTCCCGAGGGCGACAAGCGCAGCGAGTACATGCAGGTGATGTGCGACCTCAACGTGCTGGCCTTCCAGACCGACACCACCCGCGTCAGCACCTACATTGGTTCGACTCCGAACGGCGTGTCCTATCCCGAGCTTGGGTTCACGGACACGCACCACTCCACGACGCATCACAACAACCAGGCCGAGAAGGCCGACAAGGTGGCCGCGATCACGAAGTTCAACATCGACCAGTTCGCGCACATGGTGAAGAAGATGGCGAGCCTGCGTGAAGGCGACGGCACCCTGCTCGACAACTGCATCATGATGTGGGGTTCCGGACTTGAAGACGGGAACAAGCACACCCGGGAGAACCTGCCCTTCATCATCGCCGGAAAAGGTGGTGGCTCCATCAACAACGGCCGTTTCCTGCCCGACATCAAGGGCAACCAAGGCGATTTGTTGATGACCCTCCTCACCTGCATGGGGGTCCCGTTGGATCGTCCAATCGGCATCGCATCGAAACAGATCGAGGGGATGAAGGCGTAGGCGAAGGCCTCCCGACTTCAAAGCCTGATTTGAAGAATCAGGATTTTCAAAACCAACGGCTTCAGGGATATCGGACCCATCCCGACTACCATGATGAGCCCGATTCAGTCGAGCATACTGTCATGAGACAAGCTATGAGTGTTACAATGTGCGACATCAGATTGTACCTTTTGGTAGCCGGGTTCCTCACTGGATTCCCACCAGCGGCAATTCTGCACGCTCAGTCGAGTGCGCCGGAATTCGTGCAATTGGGAACCCAACTCATGAACGAAAGTCCCGGATTGGCAATCTGGAGCTTCACTCGTGCGATCAAGGAAGACCCCACACTCCCGACTGCTTACTTTGAACGAGCCAAGGCGTTGATCGAGCTGCAGAACTACGACGTTGCCCAAACGGATATCGCCAAGGTAATTGAACTTGAAGGAGAGTCGGTGCCCGTCCTTCGCTTACGCGCCGAAGTGGAGAAACGAAGTCGCGAGCTTCGTGCAGCCATAGCCACGCTGACCCGAGTTATCGAGATCTCCCCCAACGATGAGGCGAGTTTCAGAGATCGAGCAGAGTTATGGGAGCGCGTCGGAAATCTCAAAGAAGCCGAGAGCGACTATACGTTGGCGATGAAAAAGGCACCTTGGAATGCCGACGGCTACCACCACCGCCGCGCGGGGCTGAGAGAAAAGGTGGGAGACTTGGATGGTGCTCTGGCGGACTACGATGAGATCGTTGGCAAGCCAGGCATGAACTCACTTTATGTTTTCGAACCTGCATTTCGTCGGGGCAGCATTCTCTTCGGTCGACAGGCCTACGCACAATCGGTCGTCGATTTCCGGTCCGCGTTGGCAAGGTCCAGAGATCACCCAGACTTTTCTGCCGGACTGCACATCTGGCTCGCCCGTTCGCGACTGGGAGAAACAGCTCAGGCTGACCACGAGTTTTCCGATTTGATGAGGAAAGTCGCCATGGACCCGCATGCCAGTAATGAGCAATTGAAACTCGGCGAGTTCATCCTGGGGGCGATCAGTGAATCCGAATACTGGGACTCCATTGGCAGCACACATCGGGAAGACAAGCTTTGGAGAACGCTCGCGTCGTTCTACGCCGGAATGAAGCGCCTGCTTGAAGGCGACGAGTCCGGTGCGATTGAACTTCTTCAAAAAGTAGCAGCTACTGAGTTTGGGCATTTTCAACTGACGGAATGCCAATGGGCACAATGGGAACTCAAGCGACTGAACTGACACTTGGCACCCTCATGCATCGAAGACGCTGTATTCGAGCTTGGGTTGGGCCGCCCGAATCACCAAAAGGGAGAAGGAGACTTCTCCCATGGCACGAAAGGTGGTGATGACAACAAAGGCTGGCAGCAAAAAATCAACCCGGTAACGTTCCCGCCATGCTCTGGCAGAAACTCAAGGCGCTCTTCGGCATCCAGCCTGCAATGGTTCCGAAATTCCACGATGAGTGGATCCCGATGTTGGAGAAGTGGGTCCCGCTCTACAATCGCTTGCCGGAGGACTTGCGGGTTCTGTTGCACAAGCGGATCGCCCATTTCATTGCGACCGTCCGTTTCGAGGGCTGCGGTGATTTGGAACTGACGGAGGAGATGATTGTGACCGTGGCGGCGCAGGCCTGCCTGCTGGTCGTGCACCGCGAGGGAGAACCGTATCCGAAACTGAAGGTCGTCTACCTCTACCCGAGCACCTTCAGCTCGGTGCAGACTCGGGTGAGTGCCAGCGGCCTCGTGACGGAGGGGGAGGTGCATCGGCTCGGCGAATCGTGGGACCGGGGAACGGTGGTGCTGGCATGGGATTCGGTCGCGCAGGGAGCACGGAGCATCGGTGATGCGGGGAACGTCACGCTCCATGAGTTTGCCCATCAGCTGGATCATGAGGATGGCCCCACCGATGGAGCACCGGCGCTTCCAAGCATTGCGGCCTACCGGTCATGGGCGCGGGTGTTTCGGGAGAACTACGCCGACTTCCTGCATCTGACGGAGGAAGGCGAAAAGACGGTCCTGGACTCCTACGGTGCGACGAATCCGGCGGAGTTCTTCGCCGTGGCAACGGAGACCTTTTTCGAGAAACCACGGCAACTTCATCGAAACCGACCGGAGCTCTATGAGGCATTGCGCAGGTACTACGGCCTCGATCCCCGGGAGTGGTTTGAGTGAATGGGAACCGGTCGATGGGTTCAGGTGCCGATGACTGCGGCAGGTGTTGACTCGGTGCCAGCGACTGCCGAGAATTCGCACCACCAACCCCTGCGACAACCCAAACACCCTCATGCGCCCCATTCTCCTTTCCCTCGTCTTCGCTGCGATCGCCTTGCCGGCCTTGGCCGCAGACACACCGAAGATTCCGTCCAAGCCGATCGCCGAAAAGGGAGAACTGCTTTTCTCCGACGACATGGAAGGCACGGATCACGACAAACGCTGGCACCGGGTGGTGGACACCTTTGCGTTTGAAGACGGAGCCCTGAAGGGCACGCAGACGCGGGTGGAAGACATGCCGTCGAAGGACGGAAAGTCGATCATCAAGGCACATGCTGCAGTTTACGGCCTGGAATTGCCGACCAAGGACAGCGTGGTCGAGGTGAAGATGCGCTTCGACGGATGCACGATGATGGACGTGGAGTTTGACGACCGGAAATACACCGGCTCCCACTACGGCCACCTTTGCCGGGCCCAGGTGAGGCTCGACAAGGTGACCCTCATGGATGAGCGCGAGGGCAGCCAGAATGAGATCATCAAGGCGATGAAAGCCGACCCCGGCAAGAAAGCGGAAGTCGCCAAACTCATGGCAGGCAGGTCCGCCACCTTCCCGGTGAAACTCAAGGATGGCGAGACCTACACCGTGGTGGTGGAAACCGTGGGTGATGAAATGCGCGTCAGCATCGACGGCAAGGCTGTGGCCTTCTTAAAATCACCGGGCATCGGTCACGAGACCAAGTCCAAGATCGAGATCGGCGTGGCCGGCCAAAGTGGATGGTTTGACGACATCAAAGTCTGGAACGCCGAGCCGGTGAAGTAAGCCCCAAGGGCGGAGCGGACATCACTTGAAGCCGATCACCATCGAGTCGGGACCGACGAGGTGGTCGACGCGGCAGTTCTTGAAGCCGGCTTCCTCCATCCAGCCGATGCAGTCGGCCCCGGTGTAGTCGAAGCCGCCCGGGGTCTCAATCAGCATGTTGAGGCTCATGAGGAGACCGAAGGCGTTCTGCGAGCGGTCGTCGTCAATGATGGCGTCGTAGACGATCACTGCGCCACCTTCCGGCAGGGCGGCATGGGCTTTCTGTAGCAGCATGCGTTTGGTGGGGAGATCCCAATCGTGAAGGATGTGGCCGAACATCAGCACGTCTGCCTGCGGCAGATCGTCCTCAAAAAAGCTGCCCCCGGAAAAGCGGACTCGGTCCGTGAGGCCATGCGACTCGATGTATTGCTCAAACACTGGGGCGACCTCGGGGAGATCGAACCCAATGCCCTGAAGGTGGGAGTGCGCGGACGTCACTTGGGTGACGAGATCGCCCTGGGCCGTGCCGATGTCCGCGCAGCTCTGATAGCCTGCCCACGGAAACTTTTGGGCGATGGTCATGTTGGCTCCGCGGCTCACCCCGGACATCGCACTGAGGAACTCGCGCAACTTCGCGGGGTCCGCGTAAATGGCCTTGAAGGGATTGTGCCCGCCCTTGGATTCGTTTTGGGATTCACCGGTGCGAAGCGCCTCCGTGAGGCTGCCCCAGTAGCGAAACAGCCGATGATTGGCCATCTCGAGCATGCCTCCGATGTAGCTCGGCTTGGCTTTGTCGAGGTAGAAGTCGGATTCGGGAGAGTTCCGATACACGCCGCTCTCGCGTTCGAGGAATCCGAGCGCAACCAAGGCATCGAGAAAGTCCCGTGCCCCGCGTGGATTCAGACCCATTCGGCCCTGCAACGTTTCGAGATCCTCCGGATGACGCGCCAACTCCGTGAAAAGCTCCATCTCCACCGCACTCAGCAGCGCTTTCGACTCCCAAAAAGCGAGTCCCGTTTTCAAAATGCGATCAGGCAGCAAATCCATGATCGAGCCTAGCGCAGGCCAATGGACCCGCAATGGATTGTGCCCGGCTCGGGTCTGAGCGTTCGCTGCGCTACGCCACGGCAACGACAGCGCTTTGCACCGTCGGTGGAAGCGGATGGAGTTCGGCATTCTGGAAGCCCGCCTCGCCGAGCATCGTCTGATAGTCCGCAAACGTGTAGGCATCGCCTTCCGGTGTGGTGCCGAGCATGACGAGGCTGAAGCTGGCCGCTCCGGGTGGCGTGACGCGATCCTCATTCGGCACGAACTCCACGATGACAATCTTTCCGCCGGGACGCATGGCATCGTGGAGGCGTTTCAGGAACGACGTGCATTCCGCCACGGTGAAATGGTGGAGGAAGTTGGGAACGAGAACAGCGTCGTAGTCGGCCCCGAAATCGACGGTGAAGGCATCGCCGACCACCTTGCTGAAACGTTCGGCTATTCCGGCTGCGGCCGCATTTTGCTCGGTGATCGCGAGCACCGATTCCCAGTCGAGTGCGACGAGGTGGGCGCGTGGATTCTTCCTGGCAAAGGCAATGCCAAACGCACCGTGACTGGCGGAGATGTCCAGAACACGCGTGTCGCGCGACGCATCAAGCGCCACAAGCTCGGCAGCCCCCTCGGCGGCGGGGGCCATCATCGGACCCATCGCACCGGCGAACTCGATCCACGCGGGATGGTCGGGAGCGGTGGTGCCGTGTTCGGTGGTGTGCAGGCGGCCTTTTTTGATGGTGCCGGCCAAGTCCATGAACGCCTCGGTCAATCCAGGCCCAAGGAGGAAATTCACGGCCGCTCCGAGGTAGGCAGGAGACTTCTGATCGAGAAACACCGAGGACGAAGGCGTGAGCGCGTAACGATCACCGTCCTTCGTGAGGAACCCCATGATGGCGAGGTTGTCGCACAGGATGCGGATGCCGCGCTCCGGACAATCACAGCCTGCCGCAATCTCTATGACCGTTGATGGGGTGTCGCCGATGACCGTGAACAAGCCGAGGTCCACCGCCGCTTTGACCGCGCCTGTGCGCTGGTAGGCATTGACCGTTTCAAAGAACAGCTGCGGGGACGGGGCACTCGGATCGTCAGACATGGTACCTCCAACGACGTGAACGGCGGGACTAACTCAAAAAATGTGTGGATCGAAGATTCGGAGCGGCTGCAGGATTCTTGACCTCGCCGAAGCGAGTGCGCCCTGCACGATCCAGAGACACATCGTCCTCCATTTTCGACCATGCGGCGGTGTTAGTGCAGGGGTTCTGAGGGTCGCAATCACCCCACCGGATTTCAGGGTCCTCTCAATTTTCGATTGCTTCGATGGGCAATCGAAACGTATGGAGAAGAGCAGGGTCGGGTTCCGACTCTGAAATGGACCGTCCCCAGCGGTCCCCCCAACCTCCAGCCGAAAGACCGATGGCCTTCACACCCAGCAAAGATTACAAACGCCGCGAGCGTGAGCAGAAGAAACTTGAAAAGCGCCTGGCTCGCGAACAGGCGAAGGCCGAAAAGCTCGATGCTCAGCGTGCCGCCGAGGACGCCGCTGCCGAAGAGGCCATCAGGCAAGCCGAGGCGGATCTCAAGACTCAAGAGGAAGCCGAATTTGAGGCCGAACTCGAAGCAGAGCGCCGGGCCAAAGCCGCCGTCTGAGGCGGATTGATCGCTTCCTTGCTGAACTTGTCTGCTTCCTGCTCTACAACGACGCATGGGTGGACTTGAGAAACAGCGCTTAACCGAAGACAGGGAGCGGACCAAGAACTGGAAGCGCTGGGGAACGTACCTTTCTGAGCGCCAGTGGGGAACGGTGCGCGAGGATTACTCCGGCCACCAGGAAAGCTGGGAGTACTTCACCCACGACCAAGCCCGCAGCCGCGCCTACCGCTGGGGCGAGGACGGACTGATGGGCTGGACCGACCGGGCGTGTCGCGTCTGCTTTGCCCCAGCGCTTTGGAACGAACAGGACCCCATTCTGAAAGAGCGGCTGTTTGGACTCAGCGGCAAGGAAGGCAGCCACGGGGAGGACGTGAAGGAGTGCTACTACTACCTCGACGCGACACCGACCCATTCCTACACCAAGTGTCTCTACAAGTATCCGCAGGCGGCCTACCCCTACGCCGAGTTGGTCAAACAGAACGCTGGCCGCGATAAAAAGCTGGGTGAAGTCGAGCTGGCCGATCTCGGCCTGTTCAAGGACGACGCCTACTTCGATGTGCTGCAGGAAGTGGCCAAGCGCAGCCCCAACGATCTGCTCTGGAAAATCACTGTCACCAATCACGGAAAGAAAGCAGCTCCACTCCATGTGCTGCCCAGTATTTGGTTTCGCAATGTCTGGACTTGGGGATGCAGCGACAAGGAATGTGAGCTGAGACCCACCCTGGAATGGGACGAGAAACTCGGTGCGATCCGGCTCCGCCATGAAGAACTAGGTGAGATGCTCTTTTACAGCGAGGCCGAAGGTGCCACCGACGAAAGTGAGTGGCTGTTCACGGAGAACGAGACCCACCTGAAGCGCATCTTCGGTTCTGAAAATGCCTCCCCCTACACCAAGGACGCCTTCCATCGTCACATCGTCGATGGCGAAGCCGATGCCGTGAATCCCGCCCAGCGCGGCACCAAGGGCACTGCCCACTGGAAGTTTGAGATTCCTGCAGGAGCCACGGTCGTCGTTCGCTGTCGCCTCCATCCCGTGGACGAAGACAACGGCATCGCCGGATTGGACGGCTTCGAAGAAACGCTGTCGACCCGGATCGCGGAGTGCGACGCGTTTTACCAGGAGGTCCTGCCGGATCAGGTCAACACCGAGGACGCGATGATCTGCCGCCAAGGTTACGCCGGATTGCTCTGGACCAAGCAGTTCTACGAATTCATCGTCCACGAATGGATCCATGGCGATTCCGACGAGCCCGCGCCGCCGGAGTCCCGCATGCAGGGCCGCAATCACGACTGGGGGCACTTCTACGCCCGCGATGTGCTCTCAATGCCAGACAAGTGGGAGTATCCATGGTTTGCCGCCTGGGACACCGCCTTTCACATGATTCCGTTCGTGAAGATCGATCCCGACTTCGCCAAGAGTCAGCTGCTGCTCCTGCTGCGCGAGTGGTACATGCACCCGAACGGACAACTCCCCGCCTACGAGTGGAATTTCTCCGACGTCAATCCTCCCGTTCACGCCTGGGCCGTGTGGCGGGTGTACAAAATGGCCGACCCCAAAGGCCAGCGGGACACCGAGTTTTTGGAGAAGGCCTTTCAAAAGCTGCTGCTGAATTTCACTTGGTGGGTCAACCGCAAGGATGTGGAAGGACGCCACGTCTTCGGCGGCGGATTCCTCGGACTCGACAATATCGGCGTGTTTGACCGCTCCCGTCCCCTGCCTGGCGGCGGGCACCTCAACCAGGCCGACGGCACCGCGTGGATGGCTTCCTACTGCCTGCTCATGCTCTCCATGGCCATCGAACTGGCCCTGCACCGCCCCGCCTACGAGGACATCGCCTCCAAGTTTTTCGAGCACTTCGTCAACATCACCGATGCCATCAACGCCCTCGGCGGAGATGGGCTCTGGGACGAGGAAGATGGCTTCTACTACGACCAGCTGATCATCGATCATCAGCATCCCATCCCGCTCAAAGTCCGTTCGCTGGTCGGGTTGCTGCCGATGATCGCGGTCACCGTGCTCGACCAAAAAACCATCGACGCGCTGCCCGGCTTCAAAAAACGCATGACGTGGTTCCTGGAAAACCGAACCGAGTTGGCCAAGTACGTCAGCTATGGCGACTGCGGAAGTGAGGAGCAGGCCTCCCTGCGATTGCTGGCCATCCCCTCCCAAACGCGGCTTCGGCGCTGCCTGGAGCGGCTCGTCGATGAGGATGAGTTCCTCAGCACCTTCGGCATTCGCTCCCTCAGCAAAGTGCACGAAAAACAGCCCTTCAAGTTCAGCCACGGCGGCGAGTACAACGAAGTCGGCTACGTCCCCGGCGAGAGCGACAGCTGGATGTTCGGCGGCAACTCGAACTGGCGCGGCCCGGTCTGGTTTCCCGTCAACTACCTCATCGTCGAGGCCCTCGAGCGCTATCACCACTTCTACGGCGACTCGTTCAAGATCGAAGCACCCGCCGGTTCGGGTCACGAACTGGCCCTCGATCAAGTGGCCGATCTCATCAGCGAGCGCCTGATCTCCATCTTCCAAAAGGATGCCAAGGGCTATCGACCCTGCTTCGGCGGAGGCATCGCCAAACGCTACGACGACGATCCCACCTGGCAGAATCTCGTCCTGTTCCACGAATACTTTCACGCCGAAACCGGCGAAGGCCTCGGTGCCAGCCACCAGACCGGCTGGACCTCCCTCGTCGTCCGTCTCGTGCGCGAACGCGCCGAAAAACTCACGGACCACCACCAAGCCTGATTCTTCGGTTTTCTTGCCGCCCCCAAAGCCTCCTCACTGGACAGCCGCCCATTCGCCGCCACCGTGCCGACGATGAAGCAAACCATCGTCACTCTCGACCTCGAAGGCGTTCTCGTTCCCGAAATCTGGATCGCCGTCGCCGAACGCACTGGCATTGAAGGCCTCAAGCTCACCACCCGCGACATCCCAGACTACGACGAACTGATGACCGGCCGCCTCAAGATCCTCGACGAAAACGGCCTCACCCTCAGCCTCATTCAAGAGGTCATTGGCACCCTCTCACCGCTCGAAGGAGCCCTCGAGTTCCTCGACCGCCTCCGCGAGCGCACTCAGGTCATCATCCTGTCCGACACCTTTGAGGAATTCGCCCATCCGCTGATGCGCCAGCTCCACTGGCCCACCATTTTCTGCCATCACCTCGAGATCGAGAACGACCGCATCGTCCACTACAAGCTGCGCCAGCAGAACCAGAAACAGCACGCCGTCGCCGCCTTCAAATCGCTCAACTACCGCGTCATCGCGGCAGGAGATTCCTTCAACGACACCACCATGCTCGGCGAGGCCGACGTCGGCTTCCTCTTCCACTCGCCCGAAAGCATCCAGAAGCAGTTCCCCCAGTTCCGCGCCCTCGACGCATACGACGATCTCCTCGCCGCCATCGAAGCGGAGTTGTGATTCCATCCCCTCTCCTCAAGAGGAGACGGCCGGGGTGAGGGGGACCGGGAAGACCTGCAGCCGAACCCTGTGCGCCTTTTGCGTTTATGTGCGGCCATCCCATCCCTCATCTCCGATCTCTCATCCCTGACCCCAAAAGGAAATCCGGGTTGAATCCCTCCAACGCACCTCACAAGGTGCCCCCATCGTAACCCCTTCCTGCCCCCTCCGACCATGAACCCCAAATTTTCCGAATACGCCACCCCCGAGGGGCAAACTTCGGACGTGCACACGCTCTGGCTCGCCGCCAACCTCGACGCTCCCCACATCCGCATCGTCGAGAGCAACGAAGATCTGCTCCTCTACGACACCGGCCACATCCCCGGAGCTGTCCACATCGACTGGCGCCGCGACCTGAATGATCAGACCGTGCGCGACTACGTCGGCCCCGAGGGCTTCGCTGACCTCTGCCGCCGCAACGGCATTACGCCCGACACCACCGTCATTTTCTACGGCGACAAATCCAACTGGTGGGCCTGCTACGCCTTCTGGGTCTTCCAGCTTTTCGGCCACACCAACGCCAAGGTCCTCGACGGCGGCCGCGACAAGTGGGAGTCCGAAAACAAACCCCTCACCCGTGAGGTCCCGAAGATCGAACCGACCGACTATCCCGTCCCTCCCGCACGCAACGACGCCGCCCACCGCGCCTACCAGGAGCAGACGCTCGCCCACATGCAGGCCGGGAAGAAAATGGTCGATGTCCGCAGTCCCAAGGAATACTCCGGCGAGACCACCCACATGCCCGAGTACCCGCAGGAAGGCGTGCTCCGCGGCGGCCACATCCCCGGCGCCAAGAGCTGCCCCTGGGCACGCGCCGCCAACGAAGACAAGACCTTCAAAACCCGCGCCGAGCTGGAAGCCATCTACGCGGGCGAACTCGGCCTCGGCGTCGATGACGACATCATCGCCTACTGCCGCATCGGCGAGCGCTCCAGCCACACCTGGTTCGTTTTGAAATACCTCCTCGGCTACCAGAACGTCCGCAACTACGACGGCTCCTGGACCGAGTGGGGCAACATGGTCCGCACGCCGGTGGAGAAGAGTGTCTGAGACGGAGAAGGCAGGAGTGATCAGTCATCAGTATCAAGTATCCAGTGATTCGATTGGACGCTGATCGAACAATGGCTCCCCAGCTTCCTCCCCACCGACCGATTACTGACTGCTGATCACTGATCACCGATTACTTCCCAAAAAATGTCCGCCTACCCTCCCGCCCTCAATGAAGTCATCGAGTTCTTCGAGATGCTCCCTGAAGCTGAGCGTCGGGAGAACCTCATCAACTACTCCGATGCCGCCGCCGCCTGCGTGCCCAAGGATGGCGAAACCTTTGAAGTCGAAGACGTCCGGAAGGACGAGGAGTGCACCGACACCGTCGGCGTTTATCTCCGCACCGACGCGGACGACAACGCCCACTTCGCCATCACCCTCGGCCCCAAGGTTCAGACCCTCACGAAGGCCATGACCGCCATCCTTTGCCGCGGCCTCAACGGTAGTCCCATCAACAAGATCCTCGACACCCCCGCCGACTTCGTCCCCCGCATCATCGGAGCCGAACTCGTCCGCCTCCGCAGCCAGACGGTCTACTACGTCCTCTCCCGGATGAAGACCGCCGCCAAAATGCTCCTCGACCGCCGCCGCGCCGCCAAGTAGTCCTGGGCGTCAGCCCGTCATAACGTCGTCACAAGATCAGACGCCATCCACCTGGCATCGCAGCTGTGGGCTCAAGCCCGCAAGATTACGTTTCATTTCCGGGATCCACATGGCGTCCCAAATCCATCGCTGAATGGAGGATTCGCGCCACTTGAAGAGTGGTCTCCTTTTCGATCCTGAAAAGGATCACATGCTTCCCCTGAGTCGCAATTTGGCAATTCGGAAACAGATCATGCCTGAATCGCCAACGCTTGGAATCCTCGCGAATGTCTTCCAATTTCTGCCACAGAGCATCGAGATAAAGCTCCTCCTGTTCGCGACCCCACGTGGATCGAGTGTACTCACGGATGCCCCGCAGATCCTCGAGGGCCAAGCGGCTCAACTCCAATTTCATGAGCGACGTCTGGCCAATTCAAAGAATGCCTCTCGCCCGGAAATCTCAACGGTCTCTCCATTCTCCAATTGCTCAAACCCCACAGCCGCTTCCCTTCTTAGCCGCTCACCCACGTCATCTTGCTGAAGTGATCGGCGCAGGGCCTCCCTCACGACCTCACTTTCGCTCTCATAAAGCCCTGACGCAAAACGATCACGAACAGCCTTTTCCAACTCGGGTGTCAAGGTGATCTCCATAGGGGCAAGCTACCCACACAACATCGCCTGTCAAAAGGACTCCAATGAATGGGTCACAGTCCTACTAACCCAAAACAATCACCCGTATGCCGCGACCTCGCAGCCAAACGGTCTAAGACGTCCTCTCCCGGATGAAGACCGCCGCCAAAATGCTCCTCGACCGCCGCCGCGCCGCCAAGTAGCTATGGGCTTCAGCCCGTCATAACGTTGTCACAAGATCAGACGCCATCCACTCCGCACATCCTCGCCGGGACCGACAGCACAAAAAGGCCGGGGGCGATTCACCCCCGGCGCATTTGTCATTGGAAATTGAAGCGAGATGACGGCTCAGCCGAATTGGGTCTTGGCCCGCGACAGCGATTGCTTGAAGCGTTCCCAGATGTCATCGGCACCCGCCTTGAGCTCTTCCCAGGCGCCCTCGCTGGAGGCGGCGATCTCGTCGATCTTTTTCTTGGCCTCGTCCCGGCGCTCCCTTAGGTCCGCCATTTGCTTCTCGTACTCGATTCGGGTATCGGCCTTGGCGATTCGGGCTTTGGCCTCCATATGGTCGAGTTCGGCATTCCATCCGTCGAGTTGGGCTTTCAATTGGTTCAAATAGTCTTCGCGTTTCATAAACAGGTTCCTTTCGTTTTTGGGTTGTTGAGTTTGGGGCGTGCGCTGGCGAGAGTTCAGAAACACTTCACTCCCATCCTGCGCACGCGGCTGATGCCGTGCTTGGCTCACTCGATGACGAGCTTGTTGATGACGTTCCTCGGACCCGCCTCCCAGGCGTTTTCCTCGGCAGCGTTGTACTCGCTCACACCGTCATCGACCGCCCCTCTCAGGGTGGCGATGCCGTTGCTCACGGTCACATCCACCTCGTCGCTGTCCACGAAGGGACTCCAGAACAACTCGTCTTCGATCCGATCCTTGAGTTCACCATCGCTGGCAAAGGGCCAAGCCTCGGGATCCAGCGGGATCCGGTGGTAGGACATGGCATAGTACATGTCGAATGGCAGGTCGTAGTGGGTGATCTGCGGGAACGAAACCGTAATGTTGTTGTTCACTCCCGTGACACCCTTGATGACAGAGGCGAGGTCCTCTGCATGGCCTTTCTCAAAGTAGGAATCCACCGTCCCATCGAGATACACCATCCCGTCAATGGATGACACGCCGATCTCATAGCGATCCAAGTACGGATCCCGAATGAATGCCTTCCGAATGTTCGCCGTGATCGTGCTGTCATCAGGCTGCACCTCACTGCGGATCTTCAGGTGATTCTTCACCCGCCACACGCCGACAGTGTTGCGAGCATCCTGCTCGGCCGCACGTTTGGCCTTGAGGTTGTTCACCACGCCGGTGAGCGTCACGACGCCGTTGGTCACCTCAATCTCGGGATTGAAGGACAGCACACGGGGGTCATACAGAAGGCTGTCTTTCACCGCGACCTCAATCGAGCCGTCCGTTTTCACAGGTGCCTTTCGTTCCTTCCGCATTTCATCCTTGGCCCAGGGCTCCACGGAGAGTTTCTCATCGTCCACAGACACCACGCCGGTGACCCATGCATCGGAGAAGGCACGGCGTTTTTCGGCCACACTGCCGACCGTTCCGGACAGGGTCACCACTCCGTCGGACACGTCGGCGTCAACCAGAAGATCGTCGACCCAGATGTCTCGGGCCAGCACCGCCTCGACGTCCCGCTGGATCTCAGTGTCCAATCGCTCAGTCTCATAGGCGACGAGGAGATTGTTTTGCACTCCAGCCACGCCTTTGATGCCCTTGGTGACGCTGGAGACCAGTTCCTTCTCTTGCCAAGAATCGACCGTGCCCGCAAGGGTCACCGTGCCGTTGTCCACCTCGACTTGTACTTCGTAAGATTCAGTCGCGGCATCATTCAGCAAGCCCTCCTTCACATCACGCCTGATCTCTTCATTGTCCCGGACGACAGGCTTCACCGTCACCAAGTTCACGACGGACCTAACACCCCGGGTGGATTCCGCAATGGCTTCGGCCCGCTCCTTGGCGAGCAGCGTTTTGCATTCCCCGGAAAGGGTCACGATGCCCGCTGCCGTCATCACATCGATCTCGTTGAACGGAACGACCGAGTCATAAATGAATTCGCCGTCCACGGCTGCGGTGATCTCCGTGTCGGAAGGTCGTCCATCAGACTCGGCCTTCAGGGCTGTCCATGGAAGCAGGGCGAAAAGGCAAAGTCCTGAAATGCAGAGCGACGCAAAGCGCGTTCGTCGAGCAGTCAGGATGCAATTCTCCGATGAATGGTTTGGTTTGGGGTAGGTGTTCATAGGTCTAGGCAACGTTGGGGCTGCAATTCTTTGGTCGAACCGAGCAGCCCGGGTTCCACTCCTGCGATCCAACCAATCGCTCGTGGCGATCTCAGGGCTGACACTCAATCGATTTGAGTGAGGGAAGACACTTCATGTCTCCGTCAGGAGTCTCTAGTAATGGCAACGGGTCTCTCCTCCATCTGGATGCATCTTCGCTTGAACCCGTTCAGATGATGCGGATAAAGCCGCAACGACTTTCAATACGGCATCACGGTGAAACCCGGCACGCGAGTGAACTCGTCCACGTTGTTGGATCCGATGGGTTGTCCTTTGGCAGCAAGAGTCCGATAGATCTTTTCCATACTGCCAGGAGACATCGGCGGACCAAGGTAGAATCGGATCGGGTCGGCACAGGTGCTCCCAATCTCGTTTCGGGCGCGCCGATTGGCCGCAGGCCGGAGCGCCAGCCACGGTGAAGGAGATGTAGAAGTTCTTCTTCACCGTACTGGCAAAGAAGCGATCAATCATGGTCGTGATCCCGCGTTGGGCTTCATGCTCGGCTGCCTCTTCCACCGCGTCGAGATACCTGTCACTCGTGCCGCTTCCTTCGTTTCGGAGTCAGCCTGATGCGGCCTCACATCGTTCCCCTCGCTTCAGAAGCCTGAGGTGATCTGAAGTAGATGCACTTCGAAGATCAGGTCGCTGTAGGGAGGGATCTTGGCACCGACGGCACGGCCTCCATAGGCGAGCCTGGAGGGGATGTGGAGCAACCATTTGTCGCCTGGTTTCATGAGCTGCAGCGCCTCGGTCCAGCCGGGGATTACCTGACCCACGCCGAAGGTGGCAGGTTGACCTCGGTCATAGGAGCTGTCGAAGACGGTGCCGTTCCGAAGCGTGCCACGATAGTGGACCGATACGGAATCGGAGCGCGTGGGTGAGCGTCCGCCAGCGGGGCCTGAGGCCAGAACCTTGTACTTCAAACCGCTGCCCGTGGTCACGAAGCCCAGACTGTCCGGGACCGTCGGTGGTGGTGGCACGAGGGTCAGCGAGGAAGACGACGTTTCCTTCGGTTCAGGGGCGGTCTTGCAACCGGTGATGGTGATGAGCGGGAGCAGGACGGCGATGAGGAGAAGGGGAAGCGATTTCATGGTGGGCGTTGTCGTCTGGACCCTGTGGCTGTCCGGAAGGCCCGGCAAGCCGTTTGGCGTCGGAGACTTGATGGTTTGAGGAACGATGCCCCTGGTTCAGGTCGACGTTCCTTCCAGACCAGATGGCAAGAGGGCCGCCCGAATCCACCTGCATCACCGCAAACCCTACATCAGTCGTGTTCAGTCGTGGATGCTTGTGTCGGCCCGAACCGAGCCTTCCGGGTCAGCCATCCTCTCTGCACGCAGCAAGACGCCCTGTTATCGCTCGACCTCTCCCTTTTCGTTCGTGCGGACTTGATAGGAACCCTTCACTTCACCTTCCACTTTGCCCTCGATCTGCACTACTTGGGCGACGTCGATGTCCACGTCGCCGTGGATGACCGCATCGCCTTTGACGGAGAGGATTTGCCCGGAGAAGTGGAGAGTGCCTTGGATCTCGCCGTAGATCTCCGCGTGCTGGGCGAAGATGGCCACATCGGTGTTCACGTTGGAGCGGATCTTCACCGACTGCCCCACATAAACCATCTTCTTGTCCACGGGCTCATCGATGTCGATCATCTGTCCCCATTGGGCCTCGTAACCTTGGGCCTCAAACTCGGCGACGTGGTCGTTCAGCCAGCCCATGCCCCACTTGTATCCGAGGAAGCCACCCACTCCGGCGAGGAGCACCAGAATGACGAGAGCAATGAGGCATCCGCCGAGGCAGGAGCGCTTCTTCGCGGGTTGGTCGGTGGGGACGGGCGGAGGAGCTTCAGTGTTCATGGCGGTTGGAGTTGGAAGGTTTCGGATCCATTCGATGGACCCTCTAAGTCGTTGATCAAAAGCAATTCAGCCAAGGACGTCAACCCCTCAAAAGCAACAAGAGCATCACGGAGGAGAATGTGGACCGCACAGTCCTCTGTGCGGAAGGGCGAGGGATGATCCCGAGGGATCGAAGCTTGTAGCCGGTGGCAAGAGGGCGCAGCCGTCGCCGCCACCGGTGTGCTCCAATCCATTAGTTTTAATGAAGGAAGCATCCCGGCAGGGATGCGAGCCACGTTGGATGGCGAACGGACGTGCCTTGGGAGGGAAGCACGGTATCGATCACTTTGATGACTCCTGCACAGACGGTGCGACGGGCAGAATGCCCGTCGAACTTGTGTCCAGGCTGAAAGCATGGGCTACTGACAAGCCTCGCACTCGCCACCGTTGCGCATGGCTTCGATGCTGCAGGCGAGTTTTTGCTCGGCGGTCGGGGCAGTCGCTCCGGCGGTGATGCCACGCATCTCTTTGACCACTTCGGAGGTGGCTTTTTCGATGTTGGAGGCACTGCGGGTGCGGAGGTAGTAGGTGGTCTTCATGCCCTTTCTCCAGGCGGAGCGGTACATGTGGGAGAGCGGACGCAGGTCGGTCTCGCCCAGGAAGAGGTTCACGGACTGCGCTTGGTCGATCCACTTTTGGCGACGGGCGGCGGCATCAATGAGCCAGGCCCAATCGACACTGAAGGCGGTGGCGTACTTCCGTTTCAGATCGACGGGGATTTCCTCGAGGCTTTCGAGCTCACCGTCGGTGTACTTGATCTTGCCCTGAATCTCGGAGTTCCAGAGGCCGCGCTTCTTGAGGTCCTTCACGAGGTAAGGATTGAGCACCATGAAGTCGCCGGAGAGGTTGCTCTTGGTGTAGAAGTTCGTGAACAAGGGCTCGATGCAGGGGGAACTGCCCATGATGTTGGAAATGGTGGCCGTGGGGGCGATGGCGAGGACGTTGGAGTTCCGCATGCCTTGCTTGGCGATCTTGGCACGGAGGCCGGACCAGTCCATCTTGCCGCCACGCGGCACATCGACTTCGACACCGCGCTCTTCGGCGAGGAGATCGACCGTGTCCTGTGGCATGAGGCCGCGATCCCACTTCGAACCCTTGTAGGTGGAGTAGGTTCCCTTCTCGGCGGCGATGTCGCTGGAGGCCTCGTAGGCGTAGTAGGCGATGGCTTCCATGAATTCGTCGTTGAACTCGACGGCTTCCTTGGAGCCAAAAGCCAGACCCTTTTTATACAGGGCGTATTGAAGACCCATGACGCCGAGCCCGATGGGGCGGTGCCGGGTGTTGGAGGTGCGGGCGGCTTCGGTCGGGTAGAAGTTGATGTCGATGACATTGTCGAGCATTCGCACCGCAGTGCGGATGGTGTCGCGCAGTTTGTCGTGATCGATCTCGCCAGCCTCGGTGAGGTGATTGTCGATGAGGACGGAGCCGAGGTTGCAGACGGCGGTCTCGTCGGCGCTGGTGTTCAGCGTGATCTCGGTGCAGAGGTTGGAGCTGTGGATGACGCCGACGTGGTCCTGCGGGCTGCGGACGTTGCAGGCATCCTTGAAGGTGATCCAAGGGTGACCGGTCTCGAAGATGGACTTGAGCATCTTTTTCCACAGGTCCACGGCGGGGATCGTCTTGCCATAGATCTCGCCCTTGGCGACCAAGGTCTCGTAGTGCTCGTAGCGCTCCTCGAAGGCGCGTCCGTAGAGGTCCACGAGATCCGGCACTTCATTGGCGCGGAACAGGGTCCAGTCCTGCCGGGCCTCCAGGCGCTTCATGAACAGGTCGGGAATCCAGTTGGCCGTGTTGAGATCGTGCGCACGGCGGCGGTCATCCCCGGTGTTCACGCGGAGTTGGAGAAAGTCCTCAATGTCATTGTGCCAGATTTCGAGGTAGGCACAGCCGGAACCACGGCGCTTGCCGCCCTGATTGACGGCGACAAGCTGATCGTTGTGAAGTTTCAGGAAGGGAATGACGCCCTGGCTCTCGCCATTGGTGCCCTTGATGTAACTGCCGGTGCCGCGCACCGCCGTCCACGACCCCCCGAGACCGCCGGCCCACTTGGAGAGGAAGGCATTTTCGGCGATGCCGCGAATCATGATCGACTCGATGCTGTCGTCCACCTTGTAGAGGTAGCAGGAGCTGAGCTGCGAGTGCATCGTGCCCGAGTTGAACAGGGTCGGGGTCGAGGAGCAGAAACGACGGCCTTTGTAGAGCCGGTAGAGCTCGATGATGCGGTCCTCGGCGCTCTCGCCCTCTTCGATGCAGAGACCCATGGCCACGCGCATCCAGAACAACTGGGGAGCTTCGAGGCGACGCTGTGTCTGCGCCTTTTTATCGACGATCAGGTAGCGGTCATAGAGCGTCTGGATGCCGAGGAAGTCGAAGTCGAGATCGGCAGCGGGGTCGAGGGCGTCAGCGAGCTTGTCCAGATCGTACTCGAGCAGGCGTGGGTGGACGCGCTCGATCTCGACGGCGCGGGCCAAATTCCGGCGGAAACCGCGACGATGGAACTCAGGAAGCGCTTCAATGCCGTCGCGGACGATGTCCCAGCCGAGCACTTCTTCGTAGATGTAGGAGAGACGGATTCGAGCAGCGAACTTCGAAAAGTCGGCGTCCTTTTCCATCAAGGTGCGTGCGTTGAGGATGATCGTCGTCTCGAGCGCATCGAGCGTGATCTCAGGGAAAATCGAGCGGCGCAGTTCCATCTCGATCTCATTCCGTGTGAGGCAGAGATCCAAACCGAGCATCGCAAAGTCGATGCGGCGCTTCAGGTCCTGACCGTCCCAGAGGAAGGTTTCGTCTGCCGTGGCCTTCACGAGGATGAGGCTCTGCTGGTCGCCGGAGTCCGTCTGCAACTCCGCGGCGGCCACTTCCTCCTCGCCCTCGCGCATCTTGCTGCGAAGGGCACGATACTGGATGTAGGAGCGGGCCACCTTGTAGAAGCCCTGCTTCATCAGTTCCTCTTCCACGAGGTTCTGCACGTCCTCGATGTGGATAAACTGCTTGCTGCGGTCCTGCGCCATCGACTTCGTCACCGCTTCGGCGACTTGAACGGCGGGAGAGGAATCCACCTCAAGGGCGAGGAAGGCCTTCCGCACGGCGATCTCAATCTTGTTGTGGTTCCAAGGGACCAGTTGGCCGTTGCGACGAATCACCTTGGCCGTCACCATCGTGGCCTGCGGGATCACATTGCCCGTCGATCCATCCACCATCCGCTTGCGGCGCTCCGTGAGGCTCCGTGCCACGTCGTGCGCGTTGTGCTTCACCAGTGCCCGCTCAATGATTTCGTGGATGTCCTTGGCCTCAAAGGTCACCCGGTTTTCGCCCGTCACCGCATCCTCAGCCGCCGACTTCTTGAATTCCTGAACGACCGCCCGCGAGATCGCCTGCACCAATTGCTGGTTCCGGTCCGTGAAAATATCGCTGTCCTGCTGACGCGCCAACAGAAGGTCGGTGATCGCATTGCCCACCGTGTCAGCGATTTCACCGAGGTCAAAATCCCGCTCCGAGTTGCCCACACGCACCTTCACATCCGGCGCTTCCATTCCCAATCCCTCCTGGGTCAGGGCACTCCACTCGAAGCGCGGTTTTTGGTCATTGGGTGTCAGGGCGACTCTTTTGAGTTCCTGGTCTTCTTGGAGCAGGTTGTTCAGCATATCGGGAGGAGGATGTGAGGTTGCGTGGGTGAAAAACGAAGCGACGGAAAAATCAAAGCTCGTCGTCCGAGCAGGAGGCCAGAGAGGAGGCTTTTTGGTAGTCGGTGACTTTTCCTTCGAAGAAATTCTGCTCCTTGCGGATGTCCATCATCTCCGCCAGCCATGGCAGCGGGTTGGTGATGCCGGGATTGAGCGGCGGGAGGCCACAGCCCTGGAGGCGGCGATCCGCAATGTAGTCGATGTAGCGCTCAAACTCGTCGGCACTCAGACCCACAGCATTCACGGGGAGACAGTCGCGGATGAACTCTTTCTCCGTCGACACCGCTTCACGCATCGTGTTGACCAGATCCTCACGAAACTCCTGGGTCCAGATGTCCTGGTTCTCTTCGATCAGGTCCATGAACAGGTTTCGGAACAGCTCGATGTGGTTCGACTCATCGCGCAGGGTGTAGCGGAACATCTGGCCGATGCCCGGGAACTTGTTTTGGCGGTAGAGGCTCAGCACCATGCCAAAGAGGCCGTAGAACTGGGTGCCCTCCATGCACTGGCCAAACACGAAGATGTTCTTGGCGAGCGCCTGCTTGTTCTCCGTCTTCGTCAGATCCAGCTCGCGACGCAGCGCCTTGGAATGCCGGGTGACGAACTCGTTCTTCCGCACGATCGTGGGGATTTGCTCAAACATGGCCTCGCACTCATGCGGGTTGATGCCCAGCGAGCTGATCATGTACAGCAGGCTGTCCGCATGGATGTTTTCCTCATGAGCGTGGCGGCCCACCACCAGCTTCAATTCGGGGGCCGTCAACATCTCCCGGACGACGTGGATGATGTTGTCGCCCACGATTCCCTCGGCGGCAGAGAAGTAGCCGATCCCCATCATGATGATCCAGCGCTCGTTCTCCGTGATCTGGTTGGAGCGCCACTGCTCCACGTCTTTTTGCATCTGAATGTCTTCAGGCTCCCAGTGATTCGCCTTCATCACTCGGTAAAGATCGTAGGCCCATTGATACTTTAACGGCAACAGATTGAACGTCATCGTCTGCCGACCATTGATCACCTTCTTGGCAGCAAACGCCTCCTCTGCTTTGGCATGGTCCAAAATGAATTCACGATTACCGATTTTGAAGGCTTTGTTCATGGCGAAAACGTCAGATAAGGGCTGTGAATAGTTCGAATTAAAGAAGTTGGCTCGAAATGAGCTTGATCCGCCATAAATACTAGATACAGCGGCGACCGGTGGAGATCATGCACAAGATATAGTGTCCGGCCAAGTAGAATTTAACAACTGCTAGTGTTCAGGAGTGTTTCACAACGCAACCCCAAGCGTTCCACGCCCAAAAACTTTTTTTTCCGGTAAAATAGGGGCTCCAGCGCCCAATTTTGCGAGCCTTCTTGAGAACTTTCTCAATATCGAAACGGATTCGTTGATTATCAGGGCTTTTCCAGCTGCTCCTAAGGATAATTCACCATCCACACGGCCGCCAGCATCGATTTTGAGACTTTCGGTCGGAGGTCTCCCCTAACCCGGGCGAAAGCACCGGTCCTTTGGGGCCGTTATCCCAATTCCATTCATGAACACGCCCGTCACCCCACCCTCCACTGAACCCTCGCCCAGCCTGTCTTCACGCCGCGAGTTTGTCAAAACGACCGTCGGCACCACCGCCGGACTTTCGGTCCTCTCAGGAGTCTCCATCCCCCATGTCCACGCTCAGGGAGATGAAAGCATCCGCGCCGCCATCGTCGGATGTGGTGGCCGGGGCACCGGAGCCGCCAGCAACTGCATGACGCTCAGCAATGCCGCGACCCGCCTGGTCGCCATGGCCGATGTGAGCGAGAAGCGCCTCACCAGCAGCTTTGAGGCGCTGACCGGCAAGCACCCGGATCGCATGTCTGTCTCCGCCGACACCAAGTTCATCGGCTTTGACGCCTACAAAAAGGCCATTGACGAACTCCGCCCCGGCACTGGCGATGTGGTCATCCTCACCACGCCGCCGGCTTTTCGCTGGGTTCACTACAAGTATGCGGTCGAACGCGGCGTGAACGTGTTCATGGAGAAACCCGTCTGCGTCGATGGACCCAGTGGACGCAAGCTCCTCGCCATCAACGAAGAAGCCAAGAAAAAGAACCTCAAAGTCGGAGTCGGTCTCATGTGCCGCCACTGCGATGCCCGTGGCGAGCTCTTCGACAAGATCCAGGACGGCCTGCTCGGTGACCTCACCATGATGCGCGCCTACCGCATGATGGGCCCCGTCGCCTCCTGCTTCACCCTGCCCCGCGACGAGTCGGTGTATCCGAGCGAACTCCTCTGGCAGATCGACCGCTTCCATTCCTTCCTCTGGCTCAGCGGCGGCGCCTTCAGCGACTTCAACATCCACAACATCGACGAAGCCTGCTGGATGAAGAACGACTGGCCTATCGAGGCCAAGGCCAGCGGCGGTCGTCACGACCGGGGCGACTACATCGACCAAAACTTCGACCACTACAACGTGGAGTACACCTTTCCCGACGGCACCAAGCTCTTCTTCCAAGGGCGCAACATGATGAACACGTACAACGAGTTTGCCACCTACGTTCACGGGACCAAGGGCTACGCCATCGTCTCCGCCGCCCGCCACCACCCCTCCAAGGCCATGGCCTTCAGTGGACACACCATGGATCGGAAAAACCTGATCTGGCGCGCCGAGCAACCCGAGAGGAATCCATACGACCTCGAATGGGAAGACCTCACCGAGGCCATCAAGAACAACACGGAATACAACGAAGTGGAGCGCGGGGTCAAAGCCAGCCTCGTCACCGCCATGGGGCGCATGGCCGCCCACACCGGCCAAGTCATCACCTACGACCAGATGCTTAACCACGACCACGAGTTCGCTCCCGATGTGGACAAGCTCACCCTCGACGGGCCAGCTCCCCTGCTCGCTGATGCCGAGGGCAAGTACCCTGTCCCGTATCCCGGCGTCACCAAGAAGTGGGAATACGGCCAGCCTCCGGCGTAACCCGGGATTGCCCTCTGTAGCGGACGTCGGGAGACTTCCCGTCGTCATTCGTCAAAGCGTACTCGTGGTGGCATTCTCACGAATACCGCTACGGCCTGTCGTGGCGCTCATTCCACCCAAGGAAGTGTACAGGACGTCGTGAGACTTCCCTCCCCTTCCCCGTCTCCCACACAACAACGCCCCTCGGTGGTCTCCCCGCCGAGGGGCGTTTGTCTGGAACCACGGCGAACCACGAACCGAAATCAAAACCACGTTCCGCACTTGCACGGTCCCATTTCCGTCCTAAAATCCCCCCTCTGATTTTCAGAACTGGAAGGGTGGCTGAGTGGTCGAAAGTACCTGATTCGAAATCAGGCGTTGTCGAAAGGCAACCGTGGGTTCGAATCCCACCCCTTCCGCCACTTCTCCCGCGCAGCGGGACGAACATTCTGCGATCCGGTGGGATGAGAACGCAGTTCGAGCCGAAGCGAGCCCGCGAGCGAAGACAGACGAAGCAACGCGCAGTCAATCCCACCCCTTCCGCCACTTCTCCCGCGCAGCGGGACGAACATTCTGCGATCCGGTGGGATGAGAACGCCGTTCGAGCCGAAGCGAACCCGTGAGCGTCTTCGCAGTCCTTAGAAAGCTCAGCAGCAAGAACAAAGACTCCGTGACAAACCCGTGACTCACCCCCCGCTTCCTGAGCCTTTATCGGCTTGAAAAGGAGGCATTCCTGTGCTTTTTGAAGCGTCTGTTTTGGATTTCGGCAACGAATCCGATCTCGGCCCGGCTACGGACGTAGCATAGCTCCACTGGACAGATTCGTGTTCAAATGCGCGGGCTTCCCAATCCTCACACTTCGTTATGCATCCAAACACGTTCCTCTCTCATCGTCTTGCCGTCGTTTTCGCACTCCTCTTCGCGTCCTCGGCAGTGGCCCAAATCGATACCACAAACCTGCGTTATGATTTCGACGCCAACACGGATCAACTCCTGAGCGACGGCTGGGACTCCCTTCTGAACGGTGGTCAACGGCCCTTCGAATTCACCACCAACACGCGAGTACTCACCAACAACGAAGCGCCTCAGACCAACACGACGCTGGGTGCCATCCATGGCTTGGGGGGCTACTTGGATTTTCGGCGGCAAAACACTTCCACTACCAACGCCGCCGACAATGCGACCGCCAATTCTTACGGAGCCAATTTCTCTGGAGATCCAAGCACCGCTGACGCTTCCTTCGAATTCTGGCTGCGCGTGGACGACAACAGTCTGAATCAGGTCATCTGGGAGTCGGGCGGCGGCACCGACGGTTCGTCCTTCACCGTTTCTGGAGGGAACCTCCAATGGATCGTCAAAGATGGCGGCACCGACGACGTTGTCTCCGTTCCCATCTCCACGGGAGAATACCATCACGTGGTGGGCGTATATGATCGCGACGCCGGGGCGGGTGGCGAAGACTTCCTCACACTCTACCTCGATGGTGTGGCGACCAACGGTGCCAACACCGCGACGGATCTCCACGACTGGGCCGGCAGCGACCCAACAGCGCTGGGTGGCCGGGTCAGTGCCGTGGGTGGGGACACGGGGTCTCTAGGAAACCTTGGCAGCTATACCAATCTGGACGGCCGGATTTCGGCATTCCGCTTTTACGAAACGGCACTCACAGCGACAGACGTCGCCAACAGCATCGCCGTGGCTCAAGCCCCGACGCTGTATTTCGACAATGGCTCCGCTGCCTCCAGTGTGTGGACCGACGGACAAAACTGGGACGGAAATGTGGTGACCAGCAACAATCAGAATGCGGTCATCAATGCCGATCAAACCGTGTTGATCACCAACAACACGGCCAACGTCCAGACCCTCTTCGTGGGAGCCGACGGCACCAGCAGTTTCACCACCGACGGCACGCCGCCTGCGGATGGAGATGGAACGGTCGTCATGAACGGGGGTACCCTCATCGCGACTCAGATCGCCCTCGGTCGCGACGGAAACGTCGGCTCATTCACCCTCAACGACGGCTTCATTGACATCGATCACAACGGCGACGCCGCCATCTCAGGCAAGCAAGGCTTCACCATTGGGATGTCCGCTTCCGACGGAGACGTGGTGAACGACCGCAGCATTTTCACGATGAATGGCGGCACCGTCACGCTGAATGGAACGAGTGACCGACTCGAGATCGGAGAGGATCAGGCAGGAGGGAATCCTCGAATCAATGCTACTTTCCAAATGAATGGCGGCAGCTTCACCGTGGCTGACAACATTGTCCTGGGCCAAAGCGGCATCGCCGACAATTCGTCCGTCATCCTCAATGTGGCGGGGGGTGAACTGACCACCGGAAGCCAACTCAACATCAACGATGGAACTGCCGAGGTGAACGTGAGCAACGGCATTTTCAACATCACTCTGGATCTGAACACGATGAACACCTCGGGCAATACGGACACCTACACGGTTTCTGGCGGGTCGATGATCATCGGGCGCAGCATGATTGATCGCGTTGGAACCACCCAGTTCAATCTCTCGGGCGGTGTCTTGGAATTTGATCGATCCGACGCCCCTACCCTTGAAGTTGAGAATCTCGCTTTCTCGGGTGGCACGATGAAGTTTTCTGTCCAGGACCCTGCGACGGCACCAACCCCGCTGACGGTGGGTGTCTCGAGCGGTGCGGGTGTTTTCACGGGGACTGGGACGATTGACGTTGAGTTGGACAATCTGGGAGGAACGGCCGCCACCATCACCACTTGGACGGGTGCCTCGGGTTCATGGACTCCAACCAACACGACCGAGTGGGATGCCGCCAATCCCATTCAGTACATCACGACCGGCTCTGCTTTTGATGTGATCAAGCCCAATGCTGGAGCGACGGTGATGACGGATCTCGGAAACATCACCTTCAACCCGCTCAATACCGATTGGACGACGCAGTTGGGAACCACTTTCGCGGCTGGAGACACCCTGCAAATCGTGGCGGCCAATGACATCGGGATGACACCGGTGAAAGCGGTGATTGATGCGACAGGGAATACCATCAGTCGTTCCACGGATCTCCTCATCTCCGCCCAAGTGGGTGCCGATGCCGCCGAACTGGATGTCACGAACGGAACCCTAGATCTTCAAGGGAATGATCTCATCATCGGCGGGGACGTGGGTGCCACGGTGACGGTGAACGCTGGAGACGTGACCAATGTGGGCAACATCCTGTTTGGAAATGGCGGACCCGAGGGGGGCACACTCACTCTGTTGGGTGGCACCACCACCGTGACCGGAAGCATCGTGGAAGGAACCTTGGCGGCCCCGGATGCGAACGTGAACAACGCCCAATTGGCGATTGATGGCGGAACACTAAGTGTGGCTGGAAACATCCTGGTGCAGCGATTTGGCGTCGGGGACAATGCCTCGACGGCAGGCTCCTACACCACCTTCAATCAATACCAGCAGGTGGTCTCCTCGGGAACCACCGCAATCGGATCGGCTGGGACGGGAACGTACAACTTTGGAGGCCTGTCTCACACGGCCAACGACATCAGGATTGGTGAAGCAGCGACGGGGGTGGGCGAGTTCACCCAGACTCGGGGCACGGTGACCTCCCTGACGACATTGGACATCGGCCTCAGCGGGCAGGGCACCTACAATTTGATTGGCGGCCTTCTGGAGGTCAATGGCACGCTCGACATTGCGTCCGCCGCGGGATCAGCGGGCAGCCTGACCATCGGCACCTTGGACGGATCTTCTTCCGGCACCATCAGTGTCAACGGCGGCAATTTCGAGAGCGCCACCAATGGAACGGGCACCATCAACTTTTACAGCGGCACGGTGAATCAATTGTCCAACAACTGGATCACCGGTCAAGGTGTTGGATCGGCGGCAACGGTTCAGATCGGCGGTGGATCTGGAGTGGCCACCTATGGCGGACCTACCAGCCACGCCATCTTTGACTGGAACACCAACAGCGGCAGCGGCACCGTGGACGTTCTCCAGAACGGCGTCGTCAATGTGTCCCGAAGTCTCAACCTTGGCTCCGATGCAGATGCCAACAGCGGCCTGGACCTCGACATTCGGGGAGGTGCCGTCCACGTCGGGGCGCAGAGTGCCGCTGGTGGTATCGACTACCGAGCGAACGGCCCGCGCGATCACATTCGACTTCAATCCGGCGTCCTGACAGTAGCCCAGAACATTTCCATCGCTGATGGAAGTGGGCAATTCACCATCGAAGGCAGCGGCAACGTACTGACCGGGGGCGGCACACTGACGGTGGCCTCTGGAAACGCCGTGAATTTTGATCTGGATGCCCTCGGCGTCACTCCGTTCGATATTCAGGCTGAGGCCACCATTGCCGGCACGATCAACGTCGATGACAGCGCGATCGCTGCCAATGCAGCGAATGCGCCGACCACCTTGGGCACAGCAGGGGCATGGGACGGGTCCGACACGAATTGGGACAAACGCAATCCCAACGGAGCCACGGGATTTGCCGCGAACGACCGCGTCGTCCTTGTTCGCTCGGCAGACACCAATGCCACGGGTGCCCCAATCGATACGACCGGCGTCACTTTCGTCCAGACCGGCAGCAATTGGGCTTTGGACACCTCGGTAGCAACGGAGGTCGCGCTCGTCGCGCAAAACAGCATCGCCACCGGGGCATCCCACGCCGTGCTCGACAGTGATGGCACCACGACTCGGGCCAGCGACTTGACCGTCTCCACCACCGCTGGGAGTCCCGATGCGGCCGGATTGACCGTCACTGCGGGCGACACGCTCGATCTCGGTGGAAACACCCTGACGGTCACCGATGCATCGATCGCAGGTGAAGGGATCTTCACCAACGGAAGCACGCTTCTGGGTGCGGGTGCCCACGTCCGTCCCGGCGCCACGATCAACGGCATCGTCGCAGGGGGATCGGCTCTTGGAACGCTCACCTTCAACGGCAATGTCGAGGCCCAGTCGGGCTCAACCCTTCACTTCACCGCCGTTACTCCAACGGCAGGCGGCACCCCAACGGCCCTGCACGATGTGTTGGGCGGTTCTGGCACCATCACGCTCAACCCGGGGGCAAGCATCGTGATGGAGTGGGGAGGCGCGCCGCAGTTGCTCCGGCTGGATGAGTTCAAGATCCTCGACTTCGCCAGCATCACCGACAACGGGTTTGATCTCGGCACGGCGACTGACTATCTGGCCGGGGGAGCAAGTACGGGCGACTTGACGCTGCCGGAACTGACCTCCTTCGATCCGACCTGGGTCTGGGACGTGAGTGGCTTCTTTAGCACAGGAACGGTGATCATTGTGCCGGAGCCCAGCCGTGCGCTCCTCCTCTTGGTCGGCCTCGGAAGCCTGTTCCTGCGCCGCCGCTAAACCAGCCTCAAAATTCAGGCCACAAAGGCGGCCACTCTCGCGAAGCCCACTACTTCCGGCGCAAAACGCGGACACGGTGGGCTTCGCTGTCTCCGATGAAGACCGACCCATCAGCGTCCACAAAGATGCCGTGCAGACGTGCCATCTTGCACTGGAGTGGGTCACCGTCAGGCCCGTCCCCCTTTTCACCCGTGCCAGCCATGAGCTCCAAATGGCCCGTCTTCGCATCGATCATCCGAACCGTGTGACTCTCCGTATCCGCCAGCCATGCATTCCCTTCGGTATCGATGGCGATGCCCTTGGGTCCGCTGAGCTTGGCCTCCTTTGCCGGGCCACCATGACCTGAGAACCCCTTCTCTCCCGTGCCTGCCATGTGATGAATCACCCCGGTCTTGGGAGCCAGCTTGAACACCTGGTTCCCCTCCCGCGTGCACAGCCACAGATGACCCTCCGCATCGAAGTCGATCGACCGCGGACCCTTGAGTGGCGTGCCCTTGATGGGTGAACCGTCGGGTGTCGCTCCCGGTTTCCCCGTTCCAGCCATGGTGGAAATGACACCCGTCTTCATGTCGACCTTGCGGATCACGTGGTTGCCGATGTCGCAGATGTAAAGATCGCCGTCGGGACCGAACTGGATGCTGTGCGGTTGCTTGAGCGTCGCTTGGGTGGCCGGTCCACCGTCACCGCCGTAGCCCGCTTCACCCGTGCCTGCGAAGGTCGAGATGATGCCCGTCTTCCCATCCACGCGACGGATGACGTGGTTCTTCATGTCCGTGAGGTAGTAGTTCCCCTCCGCATCAAAACGAATCTCATGCGGAAGATTGAACGTCGCCTGGGTCGCAGGGCCGCCGTCGCCGGAGTAACCGGTTTCGCCCGTTCCTGCCATGGTTTGGATCGTCCCGTCCACCGCGACACGACGGATTTTTTGCCCGGTGTATTCCGTGAACCACATCGCGCCGTCCGGCCCGCGAACCACTCCAAAGGGATTGTCGATTTGAGCCGACGTGGCCGAACCACCATCGCCGCTGAAACCTTGTCGGCCATTGCCGGCAAACGTTTCAATGGTCCACTCGGCGGCAATGGCTGATCCGGCGGACAGAAGAACGAACAACGAGAGAATGGGGCGGAAGTTCATAAGAGATGGGAGGTAAAACGTCCGTCACCTTCAACGTCTTCCGTGTGAAACCTCAGCCTGCGTTTCCGACCGATTCGAGTCCAATTCACGCCGGGAAGAGTAACCAATGGTGTGAGTGCACTCGAACACCGCGTGCGCCAACAACCCAAAATCGATCCTATGAATGCAAAAACCCAACACATGGAGCGGCGGTTCAAGCGTCACATCGAGGAAACCCAGATCCAGCTTCCGGCCTTGGAGGCGAAGCTCGACACGCTGAATGGACCCGCCCACGAAGAACTGCGCGACCGACTCCACCAAGTCGAAGTGATGGAGCATGCCGCCGAAAGAAACATCCGCGAGGTCAATGAATCTCCCCGTTTGCCCAATGCCCGCCGAATCCGGAAACTCAGGAAGCTCTGCCGCTACATCGAACACGAGGCTGAAGCTCTGAGACACGAAGCAGAGTTCATCGAGATGGGTCCCACAACCCTACTGGACGCCTTGGTCGATTCCGTTGACAGACTCATCCGCAGCGCGGGCCGGGTGATCGACACCCTTGGTGCCGCCACCGACAAGCGCTTCCGGTACTAAACAACACCGATTGGCAACCATTGCTGAACACACGGCGGAGAGTTGAATCTCCGCCGTTTTGTTTTCCATCGGTTAGACCACCCCCAAAAGTCCGACCTCACTCCACCGGCTCTTTCTCGAAGTCATCGGGATCGACCCAGCCTGAGGGCGGAGTTTCACCCGCCTTGAAGCGCTCGTAAAATTTCGCCGAGGCGGACGATACGGGATAATTGTCGAAGACATCGCCGTTGCCCAGAATGCGGGGATCCTCCTGCGCCGTCAGTTCGCGCACCATCTGCGCCTTGAGCTCGTTCATCACCTCGGCCTGCGAGGGATCGCCCGCGAGGTTGTTGAGGCATTCGCGGTCACTCTGGATCTGGAAAAACTCTGCCTCGGGTCGCTTGCCAAAGTTCTGCTGCCAGAACGTCGTGTTCGATCCATCACGCCGTAGGTGCAGGATTTGCGTCTTGGTCGGACTGGCGTCGCAATTGAGGTAGCCCGTCTCGGGATCTCCAGCCGGCCAGCGATCTGTTTTGAAGTTCTCGATGTAGAGGAAGTCGCCCTTCACGATCCCGCGAATCGGATAGCCCCAGTCGTTGGGTCGGCCAATGTCATGCCGTTCTTTGCCGATGAGAACGTGATCGCGCTCCGGGTTCACCTGCCCCTCGGCGTCGGATTCGAAAATGTCGAACAAGCTACGGCCTGAGGTCGGCTGCATGCCTCCGTCCGCCCACGCCACCCCGGCCGCTTGCAGAAACGTCGGTGCAAAGTCGATGAAGCTCACGAAGTCGTTGATCACGCGACCCGGACTCTGAATTCCCTTCTTCCACATGATCGCCAGCGGCAGGTGATTGGACATCTCATACTCCTGGCCCTTGATGCGGGGAAACGGCATGCCGTTGTCCGCCGTCACCACGATCAGCGTGTTGTCGAGCTGCCCTTTTTCTTCCAGCATGGCGATCATTTTGCCGAGGTGGGAATCGAAGTGCTCGATCTCAAAAGCATAATCGAGCATGTCGTTCCGCGTCGTTTCCGTGTCCGGCCAAAACGCCGGCACCTTGTCGATGTCGCTGATGTCCTTGCCACCGAGCTTCGCACCCGTCCCGTATTCATAGGCGCGATGAGGTTCCACGCTTCCATACCAGAAGCACCACGGCTCCCCCTCAGGCGAAGCCGAGAGGAAGTCCTCGAAGTTCCCCGCGTAATCGCTCGAGCTGATGCCCGTCGTTGGCGACTCGATCTTCCGTTTGTTGAAGCCCTGCCCCACGAGTTGGCGAGGCTTCCCATCGACCTTGCCCGCGTCTCCCGGCGCCCAGCCCTTGGTGGTCAACCCCACAAAGTAGCCGTGCTCGCTCAGCGCCTCACAGTACGTTTTGAACTTCGCCGGGAAGAACGGCATGTGATTCGCCGCTTCCTCGAGCTGCCAGGAATTTCGTCCGGTCAGGATGCAGGCCCGAGAGGGCGCACATTTGGCATTCGGCGTGTAGGCCCGATTGAAAAGCAGTCCCTCCTTCGCCACCCGATCAAAAGCAGGCGTTGTCACCCAGGTCGTCCCATAGGCCCCCATGTGCGGGAAAGAACAGTCGTCCGCAATGGCGAATAGGATGTTGGGCCGATCAGCGGCAGACGCCACGCCAATCAGCGCGAGAGCAAAGAAAACAGAACCAATGTACTTCATGATTGCTCATATCAAAGCGGGTTCCGCTCCACCTTGCCAGTCCAGATGCAGACAAAGTCTCGCCATTGTCCCCTCTGCCCGGCAACATCTCGAATGCAACTTGTCTGGAAAACTGGGTTCCATCTCAAGACCCGCCTTCATCCTTCACCCTGTCCTTCCCATGAATCTGAACGCACCCTTCAGTCGCCGTATCTTCCTCACGCGAAGTGCCCAAGGCACCGCCGCGATCTCGCTGACCCGCCATTCGCTTCTGGCCAAAAACGCCCTCCAGACCTTTGCCGTCGAGGCCAGCGACGTGCGTGGCATTGCGGTCGATTCGATGGATCAGGTCTTCATCGCCGCAGACTCCAACCTCCTTGTCTATTCTCTGGAAGGCAACCCCATGCAACAGAGCCCTGCTCCCGCACCGCTGCACGCCATTACGATCGCTCCCGACGGACGAGTCTTCACCGCCACCCGCGATCAAATCTTCGTCCTCAAGCCTGACTCCACCCTCGAAGCCGTCGGAGCTTCTCTCGGCGATGCCTCCCAAATCGCCGACCTCGTCGTCTCCGATGCGGGCGACATCTATGCCTCCGACGGTGCGCTGCGCCTCGTCTGGCGTTTGAGTGCCACCGGTGAAGTGCTCGGCCAAATCAAGCCCTCCGAAAAAGGGTTCGCAGTCCCGAAAGCCCACTTCCCCATCACGTGGCAAAACGGCCACCTCATCGTGGCCGAACCCGGTCGCCACCAGGTACAGCGCTACACGCCCGAGGGACAACTCGTGTCTCGCTGGGGTTCCCGATCCCGCACAGCCGAGGGATTCAGCGGTTGCTGCAATCCGGTCAGCCTCACCCCCCTCCCCGATGGCACCCTCGCCACCGCCGAACGCGGCCTTCCCCGCATCAAGATCTTCCGGAGCGAAGGTCAGTTGAAACGTTTGATCGCCGGACCCGAGACGTTCATCGATGGAGCGCGCGACGGCAATCGACCCCAGAAGGATCTGGAAAGCTGCGGAGGAGGTGCGCTTTCCATCGCGGCTTCATCGTCCGGGAAAATTGTGGTGCTCGATCAAACAACCCGCGAGGTGCTGGTGCTGGCTTAACCCCGAGACGCGCCTTCATGAAAACGCATTCCCTCTGGATGGCCTTCCTCACTTGGGGGTTGTCCATCGCCACCTCGCCAGCGGCCGACGAAAAACCGACTCACAAGGAAGTCGCTCCGATCAAGTTCGACCTCGGCGAAAACGGCCACCTCAAGACCATTGCGATGGACCGCAACGGCAACCTCCTCGCAGGAGTGTCCTACATGGCTTCCGGCGACTCCGGCTACTCCTTCGCCGTGAAGACCGTCAGCCCTGAAGGCCAGATCACGGCGACCTGGCCCATGGAGGACGGGCTGCAGCCGGGCATGATCCATGGCTGCGACAACGGCCTCGTTTACGTCGCGGGCGGCGGAAAACTGGCCGCGTTTTCTGAGAAGGGCGAGCTCCACAAAATGATCGACACGGACGAAATTTCGGGGACGCAGGCCATCGCCTCCGGCCTTTTCGTTTCAGACAAATACGTCTTCCTCGCCCTCGGCATGGGCAACAGCGTCCGCGCCACGGAAGACATCTGGCGCTTCAAGCTCGATCTTACCGAGCCGACGCAAATCATCCAGCGGCTCTACGGCTGCTGCAGCCACATCGACCTTGAGGTGCTCAACGACCAGCTCCTCATCGGCGAGAACTCCCGCCACCGCGTGAACGTCTATGACCTCGATGGAAAACAGCTCGGCACCTGGGGCCAGCGCGTCCGGGTTTCCATCGAA